>CAZIKZ010000195.1:0-8185 GCA_964539845.1 uncultured Hyphomicrobiales bacterium | reverse complement strand
GGTCGGGATGATGGATGCGGTCGGCGTAGCGCGCGACCTTCGCGCAGATGACGCCTGCGGTATAGGCGTTCTCGTCGGCGCCGCGGATGCGCCCGATACGGCTGCCGTCATGCACCTCGACTTCGAGTGCGCAGGTGGACGGGCAATCGTGCGGACACGCCGAAGCCCGGATTGAAAGCGAAGGGGCGGGATGATGCATGTTCATCCCGCCCCTTCTAGCATCATTCTAGCATCATCGATGCCAAACGCTTATCGCTTGTGTGGAAACTCTTCCGGCCCGGGCGGGTCGACCACCAGCGGCGCATCCAGCAGTTTCTTGTGCTGGTATTGCCTGAGCCAGTAGCCCATCGCCAGGACGAACAACGCGCCTGCCGCCGCCGCCCAGTAGTGCAGCGTATGCATCTGATCCGGGGTCAGGATGCGCTCCAGCGCCGGGTCCTTCGCCATGATGTCACCCGCGACCCAGCCAAGCAGACCTGCACCCGCCCACACCAGGATCGGGTACCGATCCAGCAAGGACATGAGCAGCGCCGAGCCTGCGATGATCAGCGGGATCGAGGTCACGAGACCGAAGACGATCAGCATCGTCTTGATCGACTCGGCATGGGCCGGGTCGACGCGGATGCCGGCGGTCTCAGCCGCCGCAGCGATCGCGATCACGTTGTCCAGCGACATCACGATGTCGGCGATGGCGACGATCCGGACCGCGCGCCAGAGATTATCCGCCGCTGCGACCTTGCCCTCGCCGTGATCCTCCTCCGGGACCACGAGCTTGACCGCGACCCACAGCAGGAGGAGACCGCCCACCAGCTTGAGGAACGGGTAGCCCATCGCCTGCGCGACCACGAGGGTGAACAGGATGCGCAACAGCACCGCGACGCCGGCGCCGAGGATCATCCCCCAGAACCGCTCTTTCGGCGGCAACATCCGACAGGCCAGCGCGATCACGACCGCGTTGTCACCCGACAGGATGATATTGATTCCGATAATCTGCCCCGCGGCCACCCAGAAGGCCGGCGACAGTACGTCCGCCCACAGCGATCCCACCCCGATACCCTTTCCTTCTTCTCAAACGAAAGGGGTATCTACGACCGTAATTCTACTGTTGCAACCGGGCGTCATGTCTCAGGCGATAGGAAAATCCTATCAGCCTACGATTTCGTTCCCGGAGAAGAACTGGGCGATTTCCTTGGCAGCCGTGTCGGCCGCGTCCGAACCGTGAACCGTGTTCTCGCCGACCGACTTCGCAAACAGCTTGCGGATGGTTCCGTCAGCCGCCTTGGACGGGTCGGTTGCGCCCATGATTTCCCGGTATTTCGCGATCGCGTTCTCGCCTTCCAGCACCTGGACCACCACCGGGGCCGACGTCATGAAGGTCACGAGTTCACCGAAGAACGGCCGCTCGCGATGCACGCCGTAGAAGGTTTCCGCCTCGGCCTTGGACATCTGGATGCGCTTCTGCGCGATGATGCGCAGACCCGCCTTTTCGATGACCGCGTTGACGGCACCGGTCAGGTTGCGCGCGGTGGCGTCCGGCTTGAGAATCGAAAAGGTGCGCTCGCTCGCCATGGGTGACGTCCTTTGAAGTGCTGGAAAATGAAGCCCGAAAATGGGCGCGAGCGGCTTATAGCCATGGGTCGTTGCCTCGGCAAGGCGGCGACCGCGTCGGCCGGCCGCATTAGACAATTTCATAACAGTATGAATTCACATGGGTTTTCGGCGCCGGACCGGATTCGAACCTTTTCCGGACGGACCGCGACTGATCTTCAGGATGTGAGCACCACATCCGTCACAGGAGAGACCCCATGTTCCGTAAGACCATCCTTGGCCTGGCTGCCGGTGCTGCGCTCGTGACTGCCGCGCTCGCCCCGACCGCCGCTTCGGCCCACTATTACGGCTACAAGAGCTACGGCTACTACGGTGGCTATAACTCTTACTACAAGCCCTACTACGGCTATCGCTCGTACAAGCCGTACTACGGCTATCGTTCGTACTACCGCTACTACTAAGCACGTTGCGCCTTGATGGCGTCGTGCTGAACCCGGCCTCCAGCGCGAGGCCGGGTTTTTCGTTTTGACGTTGCGCGAAACGCAACGCGTATCGGCGGCACGAGTGCGACACCCTGCGACAATTTATTGCGCAAGTTTAATCCGCCACCTCCGAACACCTTCGGCTCTCCCCGCGACAGACCATCACAGGATGCGATCAAGCATCCACACCAGGAGAGTTCAAATGCTTCGCACCACCGCAATCGCGCTCGCCGCTGTCGCCACCGTCGGCATCGCGTCGCTCGCGTCCGCCGCTCCTGCTGCGGCGCATGGCTGGAAAGGCCATCATCATCATCACTTCCACCACAAGCACATCCACGTTCGGCCGGTTTATCACAACTGCTGGCGCAAGGTTTGGGTCGGCGGCCACTACGGCGGCTTCTGGAAGCGCATCAACGTCTGCCACTGATCGTTTTGTCAGTCAGACGATCGTGCCGGGAGGCAGAGAGCCCCGCGTCCCTCAAGAGGGACCGGGGCTTCTTTCTTTTGCGAATGCGCGCGCTACACCAGCGCGATCAGGCGCACCGGACCGCCGGTCGCGTCCTTCACCTTGGCGGCGCCGACCACAAGCGTCGCGCCCGCGGGCGGCACCTGATCGAGCGCGGCGACATTCTCCAGTCCCCAGCGGCCGGACGGCAGCCAAAGATAATGCGTCTTGAAATCCTTCGACGCACCGTGGTCGAGCGACAACGTATCGACCGCAAGCCCCGCGACGTTGCGCTCGGTCAATAACCATTGCGCCGCATCCGGCGATACGCCCGGAAAGTGAAACGCGCCGGCCGCATCCTTGCCGGTGTATTTCGCGCCGTCGGTGGCGTAACGCGCCCATCCCGAATGCATCGCGACGCAGGCATTGTCCGGAATACGTCCGTGCTTTGTCTCGTAGGATTCAAGATCGCGGCGCGTCATCTGATAGTCGGTGTGCTTCGCGGCCTGTTCGCTGACATCGACCACCGCGAGCGGCACAACGAACGAGGCCGCGTCGATGCGATCCGCGGTCATTCCGTTTTCGGAGAAATGAATCGGCGCGTCGAGATGGGTGCCGGCATGCTCCATGATCCGCCACCAATACGCGTTGAAACCGTCCGTCTTGAGAGTGGCCTGCCGTTGCATCTCGATCCCGGGCACGCCGAAGAATGTCGGAAACTCCGGTGACATCGTGTGCGTGAGATCGACAACGCGGCGAAAGCTGCGCTCCTGCGCAAGCACGGACGAAGGCGCAACCGCGGTTGCGGCGAACGCCGTCGCAACCGTTCCTCTGAAGAAGCCGCGACGAGTCAGCGCCGCACGCACCGCCTCTTCACATCCGGGAACGCACATGACCGCCTCCATATGTCCTCATGGCATTTGCTGAGGATTATGTGCCGAGGATTACGCCCGGCGCGGCGCGTGACAAGGATATCCTGCTTGCGCGTCACGATACTCACCCGTATCGTTCGGCAACCGGACTGAACCGAGGATTGCGATGACTGTCATACGTCGTTCCATCGTTGCCGCATCGATGCTGGCGCTCAGCGCCGTCCCCGGTTTCGCCCAATCCTGGCCTACGGGTACCGTGACCTTCCTCGTCCCGTATGCGGCTGGCGGCAGCGCCGACATCGTTGCGCGGCTCATCGGCCAGAAACTTCAGGAGCGGATCGGGCGCCCTGTCGTGATCGACAATCGGCCCGGCGGGTCGGAAATGATCGTCACCGAAGCGATCGCACGCTCGGAGCCGGATGGGCAGACCATCGGCATTCTGTCGAATGCGATCGCGATCAATGAGACTCTGGTCCCCAATCGCCGGTTCGATCTGGATCGGGACATTTCGCCGATCGCGCGTGTGATCGAGTTGCCGTTCGCGCTGATGGTGCACCCGTCCGTGCCCGCACGCAGCGTCGACGAACTGGTCAAATATGCCAAGGCAAATCCGGGCAAGCTGAACTACGGCCATCTCGGGCCGGGCAGTCCGCACTTCTTCAAGATGGAGTGGTTCAAGCGCACCGCGGGCATCGACATCGTAGCCGTGCCCTACAAGGGAGCGGCGCCAGCCTATGCCGCGCTGGTCACAGGTGAGGTGCAGTTGATCGCATCTGGGCTGGGCGCAGCAACGCCGTTCCTGGATGCCAAGCAAACGATCGCGCTCGCTGCCTTCTCCTCCCGGCGGCCCTCCTCGCAACCCAACCTTCCGACCATCGCCGAAGCCGGCTTCGCGGACTTCAATTTGAAGTCATGGATGGGGATTTTCGTGCGCAAGGGCACTCCGCCCGAGATCGAACAGAAACTTGAGGCAGCCGTGCTTGCGGCGATGGCCGATCCCGATCTGAAAGCGCGGCTCGACAAACTCGGCCTCGATGTTTCTACGATGCGCAAGGATGAGTTTCCGGCCTTCGTCCGCGCCGAGATAAAGGCGTGGGAAGGAATCGTGAAGGCCACGGCAACGCAGCGGTAGGGATCGCCACCGGCCGCGCCGCGCGGACAGCGCACCGCCTCGAAACAGCAATCGGCCCGGCAAGGCGGAGCAAAACGCTCCGCCGGCCTGTCGCGCGTGTGGCAACGCGCAACGTCACTGGGCGAAAACCTTCGCGCATGATCTGCCGAGAATCACGCTAACGCTGTGACGTGGCGCATGCCGCTCATGGAGAATGCCTATGCCGGGCAAGCTGAAGCTGGGTCTAACAGTCGGTCTCGCCTGCACGGCCCTGGTCCTGTCAGACATTCGCTTCTCCGCCGACGCTCACGGCGTCCATCGCCCCCGGCTTGGCGCAAGCCACAAGACACCGAGCGGCGCGCCCGAAACCTGGGGCACCTATTGCGTGACCGAACTCGCGCCGCTGTTTCGCGAAGCGATCCAGCTGGCACAGGCGAACCAGGCAACACCGCCGAGCAATGCAGCGCCGGCAAGCGCTCCGCAGGGCCGCCCTGCGGCGTCCGTGAACATCAAGCCACCGATTCCGGTCGCATCCCGGATACCGACGCCGCCCGCCTCCAACATTCCGCTGCTGAAGCCGTTGCCGCCGTCGCTGTCTGCGAAGCCGCAGGAGGCGACCGACAAGATCACGGTCTATGTCGCGCGCAAGATCGTCACCATGGATCCAGGCTGGCCGACGGGGACAGCCGTCGCCGTGAAGGATGGACGCATTCTGTCGGTCGGCACGTTCGACGACCTGAAGCCGTGGCTGAACCGCTTCCCCTATCAGATCGACAAGCGCTTCGCGGACAAGGTGATCTATCCGGGCTTCATCGAGGCACACGGACATCCGGTGATGGGCTCGGTCGCGATCAGCCTGCCGCCCCTCTCCTATTTCCCGCTGCGCAATCCCTACGGTCCGGACTTTCCGGGCGTGAAGACACGCGACGCCGCGATGGCGCTGCTCGCGAAATACGTCAAGGCCGCGACCGCGCCGGATCAGACCATCCTGACCTGGGGCTACGACGTCGTGGCCATGGGCGGCGCTCTTCCGACCCGCGCGGATCTCGACGCAGTGTCGAAGACCCAGCCGATCATCGTCTGGGATGCGTCGGAGCATTACGTCTTCGCCAACAGCGCGGCGATCCAGAAATACGGCATCACCAATGAGCTGGTGGCCAAGACCATCGGCGCCGGCAAAAACCCGGACGGCTCGTCGAACGGGCAATTCCTCGGCACCGAGGCCGCCAAGATCATCGTGCTGAAGCCGCTGTCGGAAATCCTGACGCCGCAGGAAGGTCGCAAGCGCCTGCGCTATCTCGGCGCGCTGATGCAGCAGGCCGGCATTACCACCACCGGCGACCTGTTCTATGGCGGCGTCAATCTTGCGCTCGAGAACATGCTGACGCAGGACTATTTCGGCCAGCCAACCTCGATCGCGCGCATCGTCCATGTTGCGGATGGTGTCACCTTCATGGGGCTGTATGGCGATAACGCCATCGATGAGGCCAAGAAGCTGCGCGAGACCAGCAACGAGCGGCTGATGTTCAACGGCGTGAAATTCTATGCCGACGACGCTTTCGTCTCGCTCGGCATGGAGATGCAATATCCGGGCTACATCAACGACGGGCAGTTCAAAGGCCTGTTCATGTTCAACTCGAAAGAGGAGTTCGTGAATGCGATGCGGCCATGGTGGAAGCAGGGTTTCCAGATCCACGTGCATTCCAATGGCTCGGGCGGCAACCAGATCACGCTCGACGCGCTCGCGATGCTGCAGGCGGAAACGCCGCGCTTCGATCACCGTTTCACCTTCGAGCATTTCGGTATTTCGAGCACGGCCCAGGGACGCCAGCTCAAGGAGCTCGGCGCACTGGTCTCGACCAATCCCTATTACGTCGCCGAGCGCGCCGACCTGAATGCCGACCAGCTCGGCACCGACCGCGCGTCGCTCGCGGCACGGATGGCCTCGTTGCTGAAACAGAATGTGGTGGTGTCGCTGCATTCCGACACGCCGGTCGGCGTCCCGAGCCCGCTCTACGAAGTCTGGACCGCGGTGAACCGGATCGGCGAATTGTCCGGCAAGACCCACGCGCCGGCCGAGCGGGTCCGCAACGTCGAGCGCGCGATGCGCATGGTGACGATCGATGCCGCCTACACGCTTGGGGTCGACGACCGCATCGGCAGCATCGAGGCCGGGAAGTATGCTGACTTCGTGGTGCTCGACAAGGATCCGCAGGAGGTCGGCGCCAAGACCATCAAGGACATCAAGGTGATCGCGACCATCACCGCCGGCCGCGCGATGCTGACGTCCCAGACCCGCAATCCGAACTGGTAGATCGTATCAGGGAGCGCATTTCAGCGCGCTCTTGGCCGGCTGCGGCCCGCATCTGCGGCAGACCGGATCGCGCGGGTATCGCCAGACGCAATTCGGCCCGGGAGGAGTTTCCACCCGGGCCGATGTAAACTCGTTACTTCTTTTTCTTCTTCGCAGCTTTCTTCTTCTTTGTCTTCTTCGCCATAGCGTCCTCTTTCCGGTTTGAGATAAAACGCCACTTGAGCAGCCGGAGGGCTTGCCCGCATTAATTTCCAGTGATTCGCGAGAAGAGTCACTGTCATCAAGGCGTCTTCAGTCATCCCCGCTATTCTTTTCCTCACTGAAATGATGGTTTGCGCTTGGAGAGCATCGGGAATCGCCGCTGCGAACCCGTTCTCACCTGCGTGGTTGATCTCGCGGACGCGATTCGCCACAAGGCGCCCCACATGCTGACCATCGAAAATCTCTCCATTCGCGTCGCCGGACGCCTCCTGATCGACGACGCATCCGTGCGCGTCCCGGCCGGCAGCCGCACCGGCCTTGTCGGCCGCAACGGAACCGGCAAGACGACCCTGTTCAACGTCATCACCGGCGAGCTCGCACCTGAGTCCGGCAAACTGACCGTGCGCCAGCGCGCCCGTGTCGGTCGGCTTCTGCAGGAAGCGCCGAGCGGTCCGGACAGCCTGATCGACATCGTGCTCGCGGCCGACCGCGAACGCTCGGAGCTGCTGGCCGAGGCCGATCACGCGACCGACGGCGACCGCATCGCCGAGATCCACACCCGGCTCGCCGATATCGACGCGCATTCGGCGCCTGCACGCGCGGCCGCCATCCTCTCGGGCCTTGGCTTCTCGACCGCCGATCAGGCGCGCGCGGTCTCGGAATTCTCCGGCGGCTGGCGCATGCGTGTCGCGCTTGCGGCCACGCTGTTCGCCGCACCCGATCTGCTCCTGCTCGACGAGCCGACCAACTATCTTGATCTCGAAGGCACGCTCTGGCTGGAGGATCACCTCGCCCGCTATCCGCACACCGTGCTTGTTATCAGCCACGACCGCGACCTGCTCGACAACGCGGTCGATTCCATCCTGCATCTGGAAAACGGCAAGCTCACCTTCTACCGCGGCGGCTATTCGTCATTCGAGCGCCAGCGCCGCGAACGCCAGATGCTGGACGCCAAATTCTCCAAGAAGCAGGAGGCGCAGCGCAAGCACCTGCAGGCCTTCGTCGACCGCTTCCGCGCCAAGGCCTCGAAGGCGCGCCAGGCGCAGTCGCGGCTGAAGATGCTCGCGCGACTGGAACCGTCTGCGGCGATGGTCAGCGACGATGTCCGCCCGATCGTGTTGCCGGCGCCGGAGAGGACGCTGTCACCGCCGATCATGGCACTCGACGCCGTCGCGGTCGGCTACGAGCCGGACAAGCCGGTACTGCGCAATC
>CAZIKZ010000194.1:0-8198 GCA_964539845.1 uncultured Hyphomicrobiales bacterium | reverse complement strand
GCGCGGGAAATGCACGACACGTTCTATTTCAACCCGAAGCCGGACGGCTCGCGGCTGCTTCTGCGCACGCATACCTCACCGGTGCAGGTGCGCACCATGCTGTCCAAGAAGCCGCCGATCCGCGTGATCATTCCCGGCCGCACGTATCGCTCCGACTCGGATCAAACCCACACGCCGATGTTCCATCAGGTCGAAGGCCTTGTCATCGACAAGGGCTCGAATCTCGGTCACCTGAAATGGATCCTCGCGGAATTCTGCAAGGCGTTCTTCGAAGTCGACAACGTGAAGATGCGGTTTCGGCCGTCATTCTTCCCGTTCACCGAGCCGTCGCTTGAAGTCGATATCCAGTGCAAGCGTGACAAGGGCGAGATCCGCTTTGGCGAAGGCGATGACTGGCTCGAGATTCTCGGCTGCGGCATGGTGCATTCGAACGTGCTGCGCAATTGCGGGCTCGATCCCGATGAGTATCAGGGCTTTGCGTGGGGCATGGGGATCGACCGCATCGCCATGCTGAAATACGGCATGCCCGACCTGCGCCCGTTCTTCGAAGCGGATATGCGCTGGCTCTCGCATTATGGCTTCCGGCCGCTCGACTTCCCGACATTGGCGGGAGGCCTGAGCAGCTAACGATGGCCGAGCCCCGCAAGCCGACCGATGGAATTCACGCGCTCGTGGCCGCGTTCACCAACAGGTGGGATGCGGAAACGGTCGACGTTTTCGCGCGCTCGCTCCAAAGCCACGATCACGAAGAGACCATCGCCACCTCGGCGGCGTTTCAGGTTCTCGATACAAAGGCGTCCGGACTTCTGACGCATGTCTCGATGATGATCGCGGGGCTTGGTATCTGCGCGCCGCTTCTGGCGCAGCACTGGATCGAGGAAGCGGTCATCGTCGGCGAGATTGTCGTTTATCTCGTGATCGCTGTCGGCTGCCTTCGTTGTCTGTCGGTGGTACGGACGCTGGCTGACATCAATTCGAGCGAATCGCCGAAGATGCGCTTGCAGCGCGAGCTGATCATCAAGCACCAGCTTTACCGGCTCTGCAATCAGGCCACCATCTACTTCACGATTGTCGTATTCGTCAGCTTTCCCATCATGCTGATGTGGCCCTAGGCTGCATCCGAGACCGCGCCATGAAATTCACCCTGTCCTGGCTCAAAGAGCATCTCGAAACCGACGAGCCGCTGGCCGTGATCGCGGACAAGCTCACCATGATCGGGCTTGAGGTCGAGAAGATCGAGAACCCGGCTGAAAAATACGCGCCGTTCAAGGTGGTCGAGGTCATCTCCGCCGTACAGCATCCGAATGCGGACCGGCTGCGTGTGTGCATGGTCAATACAGGCGAGGGCAAGCCGCTGCAGATCGTCTGCGGCGCGCCGAATGCGCGCGGCGGCATGAAGGCAGTGCTCGGTCTGCCCGGCACCTACATTCCGGCGAAAGATATCACGCTGAAGGTCGGCAAGATCCGCGACGTCGAAAGCCAGGGAATGCTGATCTCCGGCGCTGAGATTGCGTTCTCCGACGATCACAGCGGCATCATCGAGATGCCGGCGGATGCGCCGGTCGGCGTGCCGTTCGCGGAGGTGCTCGGTCTCAACGATCCGATCATCGAAATCAATCTCACGCCCAATCGCGCCGACTGCACCGCTGTCTCCGGTATCGCGCGCGATCTCGGTGCGACCGGCATCGGCAAGTATCTCGAGCGCACCCCGAAGCCGGTAAAGGGCGGGTTTCCGTGTCCGGTCAAGGTAACGCTCGATTTCGGCGCGACGCCGTCGCTCTGCCCGGGCTTTGCCCTGCGGCTGGTGCGCGGCGTCAAGAACGGCCCGTCGCCGGAATGGCTGCAGAAACGGCTGACCGCGATCGGGCTTCGTCCGATCAATGCGCTGGTCGATATCACGAACTTCATGACCTACGACCGCGGCCGTCCGCTGCATGTGTTCGATGCAAAGAAGGTGCACGGCAATCTCGTCGTACGGCGCGCAAATGCGGACGAGGAACTGCTTGCGCTCGATGGCCGGACCTACAAGCTCGACGACTCGGTCTGTGTGATCGCCGACGACAAGGGCGTCGAATCGCTCGCCGGCATCATGGGCGGCGAACTGTCAGGCTGCGACGAGAGCACGACCGACGTGCTGATCGAATCGGCGGTGTGGGAGCCGATCAACATTGCGCAGACCGGGCGCAAGCTCGCCATCAATTCGGATGCGCGCTATCGGTTCGAGCGCGGCGTCGATCCGAATTTCATGGTGCCGGGTCTGGAACTGGCGACGCAGATGGTGCTCGATCTGTGCGGTGGTGAGCCATCCGAGAATGTGGTGGTTGGCGGCGCACCGGTCGACGATCGGCCGATTGATTTCCCCGTCGACGAGGTAAAGCGCCTTGCCGGACTCGATGTGACGCTCACCGAGATGAAGCGCATCCTCGGCAATCTCGGATTTTTTGTTGCCGGCTCAGGCAAGGTCGTCAAGGTCGCTGTGCCCTCCTGGCGCGCGGACGTGGAAGGCAAGGCCGACATCGTCGAAGAGGTGATGCGTATTGTCGGCGTCGATCAGGTGCCGCTGACGCCGTTCGAGCGTGGCGACGCGCCGCGCAAGGCGGTGCTGACGCCGATCCAGAACCGCACGCGCAAGGCGAAGCGCGCGCTCGCAGCGCGCAATCTTGCCGAAGCGGTGACCTGGTCCTTTATCTCGAAGCCGGACGCGGAATTATTCGGCGGCGGTCAGCCTGAACTGGCGCTCGCCAATCCGATTGCGTCGGATCTGTCGGACATGCGGCCGAGCCTGATCCCGGGCCTTGTCGCCGCTATTCAGCGCAACGCCGACCGCGGTATCTCGGACGCCGGACTGTTCGAGGTCGGACAGGTTTTCAAAGGCGATCAGCCGGAAGATCAGTTCATCGCTGCCGCCGGTTTGCGCCACGGCCTGTCGCGCGCGGACGGCACGGGACGCTACTGGGCGAATGGCAACAAGGAGCCCGATGCGTTCGAGGCGAAAGCCGATGCGCTCGCGGCGCTCGCCGCTGCCGGTGCGCCGCTGCAGGCGCTGCAGATCGTGCCCGGCGGACCCGCCTGGTATCATCCCGGCCGGTCCGGCACGATCCAGATCGGTCCGCAGAATGTGCTTGGCCATTTCGGCGAATTGCATCCGCGCGCGCTCGAGGCGTTGAAAGCGGATGGGCCCATCGTCGGCTTCGAAGTCATTCTCGATCGTATCCCCGAGCCCAAGGTCAAGCCGACCCGCGCGAAGCCCGCGCTCGAACTCTCGGCATTCCAGCCGGTGTCGCGCGACTTCGCTTTCATCGTGGAGAAGAGCGTGAAGGCCGCCGATCTCGTGCGCGCGGCGCAGAATGTCGACAAGAAGCTGATCACCGGCGTGACCGTGTTCGATGTCTATGAAGGCAAGGGCATCGAGCCGGGCAAGAAGTCGATCGCGATTGCGGTCACGATCCAGCCGCGCGAGAAGACCATGACGGATGCCGAGATCGACGCACTTGCAGGCAAGATCGTGGCCGAGGTGAGCAAGCGCACCGGCGGAACATTGCGTTCGTAACGGACGTGGACGATCCGTAATGTGTTATGCGGCGCAGTGTCGCGACGGCGTTCGGAACAATATCCCGCTGCATTCGTTGCCGATTCTGCAGTCCTGTAATTGGAGAAAGAGACAGATATGGCCGCATCAAAATTCCTGACAGCCTCGCTTGGATTGTCAGCCCTCGCGTGTGTCGCGATCCTTGCTCCGTCCACAGCGTCTGCAACGCCCGCAGCGGCTGGTTTGTCGTCGCTGGGTGCGGCTGATGCCGGGCTTGTGCAGCAGGTGCAGTGGCGTGGTGGGCGCGGCGGGTATTATGGCGGCCGAGGCTACGGATATCGTGGCGGCTATTATCGCGGCGGCCGCAACGACGGTGCCGCAGTTGCTGCCGGTGTCATCGGCGGGCTCGCCCTTGGCGCAGCGATCGCTGGCGCGGCCTCCGCGCCGCCTCCGCCTGTCTATGCGCAGCCCGGGTACGGTGCTCCTGGTGACTGGATCGCCTATTGCTCGCAGAAGTATCGTTCGTTCGATCCGGCGAGCGGGACCTATCTTGGCTATGACGGACTCCGTCATCCCTGCCAATAATCCAACGGCGTAATGCAAAGTGCGAAGGCCCCGCTCATTGGCGGGGCCTTTTGCATAGGATCAATCGTTGAAGATGCGCGGCACGCCGCCCGGGAATTGTTGCCGCTGCTGACGTGGCTGCTGCTGTTTCCTGGCAGGTTGTCTGGCGGGCTGCACCTTCTGCGCAGGGATTGTTCCAGTCAGGGGCGAAACGATTTTCAGGGCCTGGTCGGCTGCGCGTTCGCCCGATTCCCAGGCACCGCCGACCGTGCCCCACAACGTTTCATGCGCCGCCTCGCCTGCGTAGAAGATGCGATCGCGCAACGGCTCCGTCATCAGGATACGGCGCGACGGCTGACCCCCGACCGAGGCCGCGGAAAATGCGCCCTGCACATAGGGTGCGAACGCCCATTGCGTCGCATGGGTGCGTTTGACCACCTTCTTCACGTCGGAGCCGAACAGCTTTCCGAGCCATTCCATTGCGAAAGCCGTCATCTCGTGCGGACCCTTCGCTCCAAGCTCGCGGCCGAACGAACCGGCGATGTCCACGTAGGAGAGAGATGAGCCCCCGACATTGCCAAGCAACGCCGCCGTTTGTTTGCCTTCGGCCTTTTCGAAAACGAGATCGTCGCGCGCAAGGCCGAACGGGTTGTCGGGAATGTCCAGCGCGATCCGTTCGTAATGTCCAAGCCGCAGGCGGGCGAGAGCATCGAGCTGCCGCTTGGGCAGATCGGGGATAATCTTGCCGTCCGCGAGCACATTGGTTGAGACCGTCACGATGACCGTGCGCGCCTGCAGCGCGCCCTTGCCCGTTTCGATCGTGATGCCACCACGCGCCTGCGGCATGATGCGCGTGACTGGCGTCGACACTTGTACCGGCAATCCCTCGCCGAGCTTTGCGAGCAGCGAGCCGAAGCCCTGACGGCAATAGGCGTCGATATCGCGTTCGCCTAAGCGCTGATAGTCCGCCACCGAGAGGTCTGCGAAATCCTTTCCGCAACTGAACGGCCCGAGATAGAACTCGACGGATTGCGACCATTCGCCGAGATCCTTCGGCATCACCTGAGCAAGCGAGACGTCGGACTTGCCGCGCGATGCATCTTCGATCGCGCGACGCGCTCGCACCAGCACTGCAAAGAATTGCTCGAGTTCACCTTCGCGCGCATTGCGGCGGCCGATCCGGATCTTATGCCCGGACGGCGCCGGATAGATATCCAGACCGGTGCGCGGTGCGAGCTTTGCAAGCGGGTTCAGGTCCGGCGCGCGCAGCCAATGTGCGCCGACGTCGAAGGGAATTCCGAATGTCGTCGTGTCTGTGATGCAGCGTCCGCCGATGCGGTCCGCGGCTTCCAGGATCACGACGCGGCGGCCGGCGGCCACGAGCTTCCGCGCTGCGGCGATGCCGGCGGCACCGGCGCCCACGATCGCAACCTCGGTTTCCGCTGCCGTCGCCATACGGTTCCACACCGGCAGCGAGGCGGCACCGGCTGAAAGTGCGAGGAAGGTGCGGCGGGAGATTACGTCCATGGTTACCGGAGGCTTTGTGCTCCGCCTCACTACCCGGAAAAACCAAGCTTTTGCAAACGCCTGATCTTACCGTGGGTCACCGGGGCGTGAACGCTGTGAACCGCTTTGCAACGGCTTTCGACGAAAATGCAGGCAAACAACCGGATATGCGGAATAAGCCGCATACGGGAGGATACGGCAATGAGCTTCGTGCTCGACGGAATCGGGCGGTTTCTCGCCCGCTATCTGGAAAAGCCGGTGCAGGGCTACGAGCCCTTCACGCCGAGTGACTATGGCGCCCTTCAGGCGACATTGCAGCCCGGCGATGTTCTGCTCGTCGAAGGCAACAATCACGTTTCCGGCATCATCAAGTATCTCACGCAATCCACATGGTCGCACGCCGCGCTTTATGTCGGTCAAATCGGAGACCGCGAAACGGCGGACGGCGAACCGCTCGCGCTGGTCGAGGCCAATCTCGGAGAAGGTGTGGTCGGTGCGCCGCTGTCGAAATACGCGCGCTATCACACCCGTATCTGCCGGCCGACAGGGCTCACGGCTGAGGATCGCGCGAAGGTCTGCGCCTATGCGAAAGAGCGCATCGGCTTCGATTACGACGTGAAGAATATTGTCGACCTGCTGCGCTTTCTGATGCCGCTGCCGCTTCCGCAGAAATGGCGGCGCAAGATGATGAGCATGGGTTCGGGCCATCCGACCCGGATCATCTGCTCGGCGCTGATCGCACAGGCTTTCGATTCGGTACGCTACCCGATCCTGCCGAAGATCAGCCGCGTCGAGAGCGAATCGGCGCGTCAGGAGATTCTGGAGATCAGGCATTCGTCTCTGTATGCGCCGCGCGACTTCGACATCTCGCCCTATTTCGAGGTGGTGAAACCGACGCTGATCAACGGGTTCGACTACAAGAAGGTTCAATGGGCCGACCTTCAGATCGACATCGAGATCAAGGTGACGGTCGAGCTCGAGAGCGCGACAGTCATCGAGAGCGAGCCCGTCGTGTCCGGTGCAGCCGGCGGTTCGCTGGCAACGGCATAAGTCTGTGCCAGCAAAAAGACCCCGGCCTTGCAGGCCGGGGCCACTGGGATACGGAGTGAAGATGGGACGTTGAAGGCTCCGCCCCAGCATGTTGCTAACCCCGCGGCGAGCCCTCGGTTCCTTCCTCTCTTCGGTTCCCGCAGCGTCCTAGCCAGCGCGCGCCTTTGCCCAGGCCAGCGCCGTTTCCAACCGATCGTTGCCCCAGAACAATTCTCCATCGGCGGTTATGAAGCTTGGTGCGCCGAAAATACCGAGCTGGCTGGCGTGTCCGGTCTCGTGCCGAAGCGTCAGCTTCACCGGATCGGTTCCGGCTTGTTTGATGACCGCGGCGGCGGGCGCACCCACGCCATCCAGAATCTCTGCAATCACCGACGCGTCGTCGATGCGCCGTCCCTCACCGAACTGAATGCGGAAGACAGTCCGGCAATAGTCGTCGTGCCACGCTTCATGCCGGGCAACCATCGCGACGCGCGCGGCGAGCAGAGAGTTCTGTGGAAACGGATCCGGGCGACGCAGGGGAATCGACAGCTCCGCGCACAGCCGTTCGAGATCGCGCCACATGTAACGGCCCTTCGCCGCATAGACGTTGAATGGCGACGTGTCCCAGCCCTGCGCCTTGAAAATCGGACCGAGCAGAAACGGACGATAACGAATGATCGTCCCGGCTTTGTCCGCGCATGCGGACGCGCGCATCACAGCCGGATAGGAGTAGGTGGATGCGAAGTCGAACCAGAAATCGACGACGGGCTTGCTCATGGACGGAATCTGGATCGAGGGACCGGGATTTGTGAAACGGGAAACCGGCTTCCCGGTTGTATAACGGACACGCTGTAGCGTCCGAAAACCCAGGGAGGATTTATGCAGAAATTTGCTATTTCGGGGGCCGTCGCCACCCTGTTTCTGATTGCCGCGCCGGCGGTGGAGGCCCGCGAATATCCCTGGTGCGCGCGCTATGACTGGACAACGCGCAATTGCGGCTTTGTCAGTTTCCAGCAATGCCTCGCCACCATTTCCGGCATTGGCGGGCGCTGTGAGCCGAACCCGTTCTACAAGGCGCCCCCGCCGCGAAAGAAGCGAGTTGTACGTTAAAGCCGAACCAGATTTTCGTTGTCACCCCCGGGGCTTGACCCGGGGTCCATCTTTCGAAATCGATAGATTGCCGGGTCAAGCCCGGCAACGACTTCTGTGAGTTGCACCGCCTCCGGTTCTGCCTATAGTCCCGCCCGCTTTACCTGACGGGACTGGATTCATGGCCGATAAGCCCAAAAAAGACGTGAAAAAGGTCGTTCTCGCCTATTCCGGCGGACTCGACACCTCGATCATCCTGAAATGGCTGCAAACCACCTATGGCTGCGAGGTGGTGACCTTTACCGCCGACTTGGGTCAGGGCGAGGAACTTGAGCCGGCGCGCGCCAAGGCGGTGCTGCTCGGGATCAAGCCGGAAAACATCTTCATTGAGGATCTGCGCGAGGAATTCGTCCGCGATTACGTGTTTCCGATGTTCCGCGCCAACACGGTCTATGAGGGCCAGTACCTGCTCGGCACCTCG
>CAZIKZ010000193.1:0-8222 GCA_964539845.1 uncultured Hyphomicrobiales bacterium | reverse complement strand
GATCGCGGTGGTGATGGGCTCCTGCACCGCCGGTGGCGCGTATGTGCCTGCCATGTCGGACGAGACCATCATCGTGAAGGACCAGGGCACGATCTTCCTCGGCGGGCCACCGCTGGTGAAGGCCGCGACCGGAGAGGTTGTGTCGGCGGAAGATCTCGGCGGCGCGGACGTGCATACGCGACTATCGGGTGTTGCCGATCACCTCGCCTCGAACGACGGGCACGCGCTTGCACTGGCGCGCCGGATCGCCGCCAACCTCAATACCACCAAACGGGTCGATATCCCGCTTCTTGCATCGCGCGAGCCGCTGTATGACGCAGCCGAGATGGAAGGCCTCGTTCCCACCGACCTGAAGAAGCAATACGACGTGCGCGAGATCATCGCGCGCATCGTCGATGGCTCCGAGTTCGACGAATTCAAGAAGCTTTACGGCACAACGCTCGTGACCGGCTTCGCGCATCTCTCCGGCATGCCGGTCGGTATTATCGGCAACAACGGCATCCTCTATTCCGAAAGCGCGGTGAAGGCCGCGCATTTCATCGAGCTGTGCTGTCAGCGCCGTATTCCGCTGCTGTTCCTGCAGAACATCGTGGGATTCATGGTCGGCCGCGACTATGAGGCGGGCGGCATCGCGAAAGACGGCGCCAAGATGGTGACCGCAGTCGCTTGTGCGCGGGTGCCTAAGATGACGCTGATTGTGGGCGGTTCGTTCGGCGCCGGGAATTACGGCATGTGCGGTCGCGCCTATGGCCCGCGTTTTCTGTTCAGCTGGCCGAATGCGCGCATCTCCGTCATGGGCGGCGAGCAGGCGGCATCCGTGCTTGCGACGGTGAAGCGGGACAATATCGAGGCCGCCGGCGGACAGTGGAGCGAGATCGAAGAAGAGGAATTCAAGCAGCCGATCCGCGAACAATACGAGCGCGAGGGCAGCCCCTATCACGCGACTGCGCGGCTGTGGGACGACGGCATCATTTTGCCGGGCGAGACGCGGCGGGTGTTGTCGCTGGCGTTATCCGCGGCGCTGAATGCTCCGGTGGAGGACACGAAATTCGGCGTGTTCCGGATGTAGGTCTCAGCGGCGCAACCCGTATATCGATCTGACGGGAACTCTGTCGTCGTGTCCGCGTTGATGTTCTCACCGAAAACAAGAACGGAGCGCATCATGTACCGCGTGTATTCCGGGCCTACCGGTTCCGAGACGATCAGTCCCCTGGAAAAGGGCCGTCATCTGTTCAAGGAATTTGCCACGCTTGATGAGGCGATGAGCTTCGCCCAGCATTTGAAGGTGACCGGGCGGGTCGCCTTATTGATAGAGGGCGATGACGGGATTCATCTCGATCGCAGCGCGCTGGCCAAGGAGCTGCATCACCGCGGCAGCGAGCAGACGCACGGCGCGTCGTAAATGAGGGCGGGTGGCTTGCAGTGCGTTTTCCGAGCCATCATTCTGCGCGGCCCATTAAGCCCGCAGGAGATGGCTCATGCCCGCGCCGACCTATCGTTCAGCCTTGATCGTTGGCGCAGGATCCGGGCTGAGTGCATCGCTCGCGCGGCTGTTGTCGAAAGCCGGTCTCAAGCTTGCGCTTGCTGCGCGCTCGATCGAGGACCTCGCCAGTCTTGCCGGCGAGACTGGGGCGACAACGTTTGCCTGTGATGCGTCGAAGGAGGATCAGGTTGCGCGCCTGTTTTCCGACCTGGACGGAGCGCTCGGCGCACCGGACGTGGTGATCTACAACGCGAGCTTCCGTACCCGCGGCGCGTTGACCGAACTGGTGCCATCCGATGTCGAGCGTGCAATCGCCGTATCCGCCTTTGGCGCGTTTCTCGTTGCGCAACAAGCCGCAAGGCGCATGCTGCCGAACAGACACGGCGCGATCGTCTTCACCGGCGCGTCCGCCAGCGTGAAGGGCTATGCCAAGTCATCGCCGTTCGCGATGGCCAAGTTTGCGCTGCGCGGCCTGTCGCAGAGCCTCGCCCGCGAATTGCAACCGCAGGGCATTCACGTCGCGCATTTCGTGATCGACGGCGGCATCCGGTCCGAACGGCGGCCGGAGCCAGCCGACAAGCCCGACTCGCTGCTCGCGCAAACCTATGCCGACGTCCTCCGACAGCCGCGCAACGCCTGGACATCGGAGATCGAATTGCGGCCATGGGTTGAGAATTTTTGAACCAATATCGGTCTCGTGTCCCGGGCGCGGTGCATCGCGAAGCGATGCGCCGCAGAACCGGGACCCAATGCATCCCTTTGCGAGGTACGCTTTACGCCCAATGGGTCCCGGATCAGCAGCGCATCATTTCGCTGCGCTTCATGCTGCGCCGCGTCCGGGACACGAGCGCCTCACACCTCCACCACCAAACCGTCCACCGCGCATTCCAGCTCGACATCGGCCAGATGCGAAAGCATGTCTTCGGACAAATGCGTGAGAATAACGCGTTTTGCGCCGATGGCTGGCAGATGCTGCCGCAGCACCGTCAGTGTCATGTGCGATTTGCGGAGCGTTTCGTACATGTAGCATTCGCAGATGAAGAGATCGGCGCCGCGCGCGGCGGCGATCAGCGTGTCGGTCCACTCGGTATCGCCTGAATAACAGAGCGTCCTGCCATCGCTTTCGATCCGGTAAGCGAGACATGGGCCGGCGCGGTCATCGTGTTTCACATGGACGGGCGTAATCCGCATGCCGGCGAGCGTCTGCGTGGCGCCGATCTCGATCTCGTGCAATTCAAGCGCGAACGACAGCGTTCGCTCTCCCGGAAAGGCCAGCGCCATCGCGCGCGCGTACCAGTCGCGCAGCCCCGGCGGTCCCGCGATGAGCAGCGGCCGCGTGCGCTTCACGTTGAGCTGCTGATCGAGAATGAAGAACGGGATGCCGCCGAAATGGTCGGCATGGAAATGCGTGAGCAGGATGGCATCGATTGCGCCGCGGTCAATGCCGGCCTTCTTCAGCGCGACCAGCGAACTCGCACCACAATCGATCAGGAAGGATCGCGGGCCGTCGGTGACGTGAAGGCAGGTATTGAACCGGCCGCCGGACGCGAATGCATCACCGCAGCCGGCGAATTGCACTTTCATGTCTTGTCCCGCTTCGCCAGATCCGTGCTCGCGTCGGCGATATACATGTCATCGCGGCAGGCGACGCGCATCTCGACACTGAAAACTGCGCGCATGGTCAGCAGCGCCACGAAGATGCCGAGCAGCAGCGCACCATAAGCGGGCAGCGCATGCGGCGACAGACCGGGAATGCCGTACAGGATAAGCGCATCGTTGCCACCAGGCAGGAGTGCGCAACCGAGTCCCATCAGGATTCCGCCGAGGATATTGCGAAGCCATGACAGCCGCGGCTGCCAGTCGATCCGGAAGCTGCCGCGCTGCCAGGTCGATGCGAACATGCCGAACAGCACGGCTCCGAGCACGACCCAGCGTCCGTAGGCCGGCATCGGCCGCGCGCCGGCGTGAGCCTCGACCACTTGCTGGAAGGTGGTGGTGTATCCCGCCGATCCGAACAGGAGCAGGATCAGCCCGCCGGCAACCCCGATCAGCAATGCAGCGGTGGACAGCCGATAGGCCGGCGCGCAGATCAGGCTGCGGATCGTTGAACCGGCGGCACGGCCGCGCCAGAGTTTGATGACTTCGTACAATCCAAGCGCAAGCAGCGCCGCCGCGATATAGGGCGCGACCTGCGCGACAGCGGCCAATTGGCTGGGAGCCGGCGCGGGGCGGACGAGGGCGCCGTTGCCGATCAGCGCAACGAACAGCAGCACCCCGAGCGCAAAGCCGAAGATGGTCAACAGCATGCCGATTTCGCCATCGATCATGCGGGCCATGGTCGCGTAGGCGCAGGCGCCGTTGACGCCGGCACCGATGCCGAACAGCAATCCGCCGAACATCGCCGTGAAAGTCAGTTGCCAGCCGCTGAGACCGGACGCGGTTTGCGGAAACAGCAGAAAGACCGGGATGGTAATCGCGAACACCCAAAGCGCGGACTTCACGATGCTCGTGAACATGTAGCCGGTGCCGGAATGCGCGAACTCTGCGACGGCGCGCACCGTACAGATGCTGGCACGATGCACAGCAAAGCCGAGGATCGCGGCCAGGATGCAGGCGATGATCAGGTTCAGCATGGAGCCCGATGACAATGCGGAGTTCGACCGACGTTAGCCGCGAAACGGTCGGCCGCGAATAGGGGAACGTCGCGCTCCCGCGGGCCGTGTCGCAGCGACAACCGAGATGAGGATTGCTGCGGTGACAGGCGCGGCGCTGTCGGTGGCACGGTTGTTCCGGGCACCCGGCCAGCTGCGCGCTGAGGGATGCTGAATGCAGAGGAGGGCGGCGCTGTGTCTGGGGGAACGCTTTGGTGCTGGATCGGTGCCGGAGGAATATGACCGGTATCCAAGTACTCTGAAGCCTCCTTCCGTGGCCCTTTTTCAATCTGCCCGAGGAAAACGCGCTAACTACATGAAAAAGGCGGTAAAATGCTCTGCCTTGCAATTGCCGAATTTTTCCCCCCGCAAAGCCGATTGATGCTATGATGCAACAAGTTAAGGAAAAATTCAGGGGCTCTAAGAGCCCTGACGCAGGTAGGGCGAACCTGTCGCGCAGGATGGAGTGCAGCGTGCTGAAGTCTCATAAATTCACTCTTGGGCAGACCGTTCGCTATATCGCGGGGCCTTTGAACCGCGCGACCGCCGACGGCAGCTTCAAGATCGTCAAACTGCTGCCGCTGGACGGCGACGAGCATCAGTATCGCATCAAGAATACCGAAGAAGCATTCGAACGCGTGGCGAAGGAAAGCCAGCTTGATCGCCACGGCTAAGGCTGCGGTCAGGCCCGATTGATGCGCGCGCGCAGGTCGGCAAATCCGTCCTGAAGGCGAATCTTCAAGCTGTTCCAGTTCGCTTCGACCACGTCCCAGTTCACCATCGGCCGGTTGTCCGTTGCGCCCGGTCCCGACGCAACGGTCGAGGTGTTCATGCTGTCGTGATAATATGTGCCCGCCATCAGCAGCAGGGCTCCGAGCAGCATTCCGAAGATCAACCGCATAGACTTTCTCCGTTGCAGAGTTCGAATCCGACGGCGCGTGCCCGCGGTAAAGCCGGCTATGAACTCAAATCCGCCGCACTCAGCAGCAGGTTGCCGGATCGAACGTGCCGGGTGCGGATATGTTCCCGAGTCGACCGGGCGAGGCGGAGTTGAAGATGCCGACTTTTATCACACAGGGCCGATACACGCGCGAGGCCATGAGAGGCATGGTGGTCAGTCCGGAAGACCGTGCCGATGCCGTCGGCCGTCTGCTCGCGAAGGCGGGTGGCAAGCTGATCGGTTATTACCTTACCTTCGGCGACTACGATTTTCTGCTGATTGCGCAGGCGCCCGGCGAAACGCAGATGGCGGCTGTGCTGCTCGCGGCCGCGAGCAGTGGCGGCGTCACCGATCTCAAAACCACGGTCGCCATGACCTCGGTCGAGGCGAAGGGCGCTTTCGCTGCGGCCAGCGATCTTACCCTGACATTCCGCGCGCCCGGGGGTGTCTGAGTTTGGAACTTTCGCGGCGCGAAAGTGTCTTGCTTTGGCCGATTTTAGGGCTTTCAATTGGTCCGTACGGCAGATGGGGCGGACATAGTGCCGGACTTTCGAAGCATGACTGACATGATTCTTTCTCCGCTTTGGGCCCCGGCGGCTCTGGCCGCCGTACTGGCGGTGATCGCGGTGGTTGCGATTGCCCGGTTTGGCGGCCGCCAGGTGCTCGGTACGGTGGTTGCGACCGCCCTCCTTGTCGGACTGGGCTGGTTCGCCCTCGATCGTCTGGATTCGCACGGCAAGGCCGACCAGCGCCGCGCGATCGAGGCGCGCGTCATGGCGCTGAATGCGCAGGCGTTGTTGCCGAACTCCCATCTCGCCTGCCTCGACGCGGCGGGCGGCGATCTTGTGCACGAGGCCTGCGAAAAATCCCTGTTTGCAGCGCCGGAGCAGATCGCGGCCGCGCTCAACTATGTCGGCGCGAGACTCGATGTTGTGCGCGAGATCGCGGCGCTGCCGGATCGCGACCAGGCGTCCTATGAAAGCCTGCGCGCGCCGATCGTCCGCAGTCTTGAGGCCGACCGTTTCGGACTTGTCGCGCAGATCCTGATGGCGCGTGACCAGTGCCAGGCCGCGTCCTGTTACGCTTTCGATTTTCTGCAGAACCGCGACCGGGTCGTCGCCAACATGAATGACCACGCCTATGACGCGCGCGTGGCGCGTTTTGCCGCCGTGTGGACTGACAAGCCCGGTGCGCCAGCCGCGCCCGCGCTCGCTTCGCAAAACGGACCATCGTCGCCGCCGAACACGCCGGTGAACATCGATTTCCCGACTGCGGAGTCGATCCCGGCGGTCAGCATCATGTCGAACGAGCCAGGACGGCCGGGCCAGAATGGCGTCGGAGCGATTCCACGCTCGGAAGCGCGGCCTCAGCCGCAAGCTCAGACCCCGCCGCCGCAAACCTCTCAAGCAGCGCCGCCGCGCCGCCCGGCCCAGAAGGCGCAGGCCCCGCGTGCGGCGACGCCACCGCCTGCACCTCCGCCGGCGCCGGCCGCTGGCGATCCGTTCCCACCGCCGGTCGGGGCCGCGCAGACGACCACCGGGACGCTGCAGCAATAGGTCTAGTGGCGCTTTTCGATTTGAAGTTCCTGCAGCGTGTGCTGCGAACTCGGAGAGGAACTTCAAATCGAAAAGCGGCACTGGAATCGTAAATTTACCAGTGCCCATTTGCTTCCGAAGTTCGTGTGAGAGCGGACCGCAATGGTGCACGAACTTCGGAAGCAGGGCACTGACGGGCCTTCCTTTGCCTCCCCGGCGCAGGCATCCTGCGCGCATGACGTGCGCAGGTGATTCATGTTTGCCTCGGTATTGATCGCCAATCGCGGCGAGATCGCATGTCGGATCGTCCGCACCGCGCGCAGGATGGGGCTACGGACCATCGCAGTCTATTCGGAGGCCGACGCAGGTGCGCCGCATGTGCGCCAGTGCGACGAGGCTTATCCGATCGGTCCGGCGCCGGCGCGCGAAAGCTATCTCGCGATCGACAAGCTACTTGCGGTCGCAAAGGAGAGCGGCGCGGACTGCATCCATCCCGGTTATGGTTTTCTCTCGGAGAATGCGAATTTTGCCGAGGCCTGCGCGCAGGCGGGCGTCGTCTTCGTCGGTCCGCCGCCGGCTGCGATCCGTGCCATGGGACTGAAGGATCGCGCCAAGTCATTGATGCATGACGCTGGTGTCCCGGTGGTGCCCGGTTATCATGGCGACCAGCAGGACGCGACTTTCCTGAAACGCAAAGCCTACGAGATTGGCTATCCGGTGCTGATCAAGGCGGTGGCCGGTGGCGGTGGCAAGGGCATGCGCCTTGTCGAGCGGCATGCCGATTTCGATGCGGCGATCGAAGGCGCGCGGCGCGAAGCAGTCTCCGCCTTCGGCGACGATCGCGTGCTGATCGAAAAATACGTCACCGCACCGCGGCACATCGAAATCCAGATTTTCGCGGACAAGCGCGGCAATGCGATCCATCTTTATGAACGCGACTGCTCGCTGCAGCGCCGGCATCAGAAGGTGATCGAGGAAGCGCCCGCGCCGGGCATGACCGACGATCTCCGCGCGCGCATGGGTGCAGCCGCAGTCGCAGCGGCGAAAGCGGTGGGCTATGCCGGTGCCGGCACTGTGGAGTTTATCGCCGATGGCGCGGATGGGCTGAAGCGCGACGGCTTCTGGTTCATGGAAATGAACACGCGGCTTCAGGTCGAGCATCCGGTTACGGAGGCGATCACCGGTTTCGATCTGGTCGAATGGCAGTTTCGCATTGCGGCGGGTGAACGGCTTCCCGTCACGAACCAGAACGAGATTCCATTGCGCGGCCATGCTTTCGAGGCGCGCGTTTATGCGGAAGATCCGGAGCGTGGGTTTCTGCCATCGACCGGCAAATTGGTGGCGTTGTCGTTTCCGGACGGCGAGGGCCTTCGAGTCGACAGCGGCGTGGAGCAGGGTGGAGAAATCTCGACGTTCTACGATCCGATGATCGCGAAGGTGATCGCACATGCCGATACACGAGTGGCAGCACTCGACCGGCTCGCGGCCGCTCTCGATCACACGATTGTCGCAGGCCCGCGCACCAATCTTGCCTTCCTGTCCGCCCTGTGTCGCTCACCCGACTTTCGCAACGGAGAATTCGACACCGGCTACATCGCGCGTCACCACGACGA
>CAZIKZ010000192.1:0-8232 GCA_964539845.1 uncultured Hyphomicrobiales bacterium | reverse complement strand
GGCGGGAGCAGCGAATCGCCAATGGCAAATGTCCTCCTGTTATCATTGGGCCCCGGAGGCGTCTCTATCTCATTGATGGGCATCATTGGGCGCGGGCGCTATATGAGGAGGGCGTGAAAGAAATATCCGTTGCGATTGTCGAAGATTTGAGCGCGCTCGATAGTGCCGATTTTTGGGACTTACTCAATCATAGAAGTTGGACATATCCGTTTGGGGCCCATGGCCAACGATACGCGCCCACTGATATGCCGAAAACATTGATGTCTTTAATTGAAGACCCGTTCCGCTCGCTGGCCAATGAGTTGAAACGTCGAGGCACCTAGGGCTTCAGCATCTCCAGCGGAGTGCCGGATGCCTTCTGATCGTTGCCTTCAAGGAAATCGCGGTACTGGTCGGCCCAGCGCTCGGCATAGGTGACGACGCGGTGACCATCGCGTTTCCACATGGAATCGCTTGGAAACACCGGCGAATAAAGCTTCGATCCGGCAAACCGGACCTCTACTACTTCACGCGTTTTCATCACCGGGCGCTGCTCGCGCTCCGAGGCAGGCACATCCTCAACCGTGATGTGGCGGAAAATCGGGGTAATCGTGATCTCGCGGGTATCGATGAGCACAGATAAAGCCACTGTCTGAGTCTCCTGTCTGAGAGGTAAGAAAGAGGCGGCCCGAAGGCCGCCCCTATTTGTTGTTGGATCAGGGCGCGGTGCCCTTGGTCGCCCAGAAGCAATCACCGGCCAGCAGATCCTCGCCATAGACTGCCGCCGGTGGCGCATACCAGCCGCCAGAGCCAGTCGCCGCGGTGACGTTGTTCGGGCCGGTGACCGTGATCGTGACCTGCGTGCCGGGCGCCGCCGCATCGGCAATCGTGCCGGATGCCCGCACCCACATACGCAACCGCCCGTCGTCGCCATGGCAAGTGTCGCCCAACTGTGGGCTGGCGATAACCGGCGGCGTGGACGCATAGGTATGAACAGGCGCATCGTACCAAGACTCACCGGCAGGCACGACCTGATCGATGTTTGGCCCGAGGCTGGGGTTCGTTCGAAAAACCATAGCTTGTTTCCTTTCTCTATGAGTGGGATGCGACGGCGCTTAAGCCGTCTCAAGCCGCCAGGTGAACAGCGGGTTTTCGAGCACGAGCTGGCCAGACCAGACGATACCCTGAGCAACCGCGTCCTGATTGATCGGCCGCATGCCATCACCAGGATGGAACGGTACGAACGACTGACCCGGAAACTCGTAGATCCCCAGCGCCGACGTATCGATGCCGAAGATGGTGTTGGCCGGCATGACATTGCCGACGCCACCAGCCGCGACGATCTCCACCAGACCTGCAGGGGTGTGATACGCGAGACCGGCATAGCCGAGACGCGCAGACCGTTCCGTCGCGAGACGCTGATGCGCAACGAACGAAGCGGACACCGCCTGATAGGAATTGCCATCTGCAATGAGCAGATCGGCATACTGGCCGTTGCGCGACCGGTTGAGCGAGATGCGCTCAATGATCGGGCGTGCCGTGGTGGAATCCCAAACCGAACCAATGTCGGAGAAGTCCGAAGTGGCATCGAACGTGGACGTGCGCCAGTTGGCCACATCGCCACGATCAATCCCGCCATAGACGCCGGCATTGGGGACGATCGGGATCGCACCGCCAAAACCGACCATCTGACGACCGCCGGCACCAGTACCGTCAGCAACCAGAGAGGTTTCGAACTCCTCCTTGACGCTCTTTTCCGCAGCGCGGACATAGAACGACATGAGATCAATCACCTCTTCCTCGCCGCGGGTATGCGCGCTGGGCGCGGTTGCTGTGCGTCGGGGCTACGACAAGGCCAAGATCGAGCAGCTTGATGTGCAGTTCGAAAATGAGAACCAGGCATACGTCGCGCTGGAGTTCGGCATTGCCGAAACCATGACGCGCGAAATCGTCTGGATTAACGACGAGGCCGGGCACGGTTCCTACGTCGAGGAAGGCGGCAAACGCCGCTACGTGCCGGAAACTCCCGAGAAGCGGTTTGAGCGCGTCCGGAACTGGGCACAATCAATGATCCGCGAACCGGAAGCAGTTTAACCCGCCTAAACGTAGAGGACCGACAGATGGGCGTTGACCGAACTGACTACCTGATGCTCGGGGTCGATATGGGTGCCAAGGCATTCGATTGGGACAAGCATCAAGCCGAAGTCGAGGGTGCGCCCGACCGGCGCTTCGACATCATCTACGATGGCATGTCCGGCGACTATTGCATCGCTGGCAAGGTCATTGCGAAAAGCGCCCCCTATGAGGGCTTTGAGCTTGCGAAGGTCGATCTAAAGGCAATGGAGATTGATCGAGCCGCCCTTGCCGTCGACGTGTCAAGCGCCTTCGGGCGCACAGTATTCCCGTCCGATTTCTCGCTGATCCTGTTCTCGCATTTCAGTTAGCAGTTTAACCGCCGAGAACTGCGAACGGACTTTCGAGATTCCCCATCAGAGCAACAAATGACCGTGCTCGTTGAACCATCAGAATATCTGACCGAAGCCGAGGTTCTAACTCGATGGCCGATGCTCTCGAAAACCGAACTGCGCAAGGCTCGAAAAGCCAACCCGCCAAAGATCGAATTTTACGATTTCCACAGGCGATCCGGCGGGCCTCGCTGTACCCCGGCGCAGGTGCAACAATACATCGACGCCACATATAAAAAGGCCGCACAGTGTCCAAGCCAGAGCGATTCCAGATCGGCGAATACTACCTCGACCAGCCTTATCCTGAGCGCGGAGGCATCTGGTACGCTTGCCGATATGACGCCAGATCTCGCACAACGCGCCGCCGAAGCCTTGGCACAGCAGATTTCGAACAGGCGAAAATCAAACTCGCGGCGCTCGTCGCAGCCGCCCCGAAGCAAGCCAGCCAAGGCGCGTCTGACGCTGGTGACGTTATGACAGTTGCGGTGTTGAAAGCATATCTTGACGGTCGGGCAACAACGATTGCCTCCGAGCACATTGCCGAACGCGCCGTGCAGTTGTTCACCTCCTATTTGACTTCACAGAAGAACCTCACCGCGACCGCCGCGTTCTGGACGCCGTCCCAACAGTTTGAATGCGCGAAATGGCTGCGCACGAATTACACGCACTCGCCGGCGACCATCGCGCGCCTATTCAATGTCATGCGGTCCGCTTTCCTCGATGCTGAGAAGACGCGACTCCGACCCGATGCAATCGGCAATATGGTCGAAGCGGCTCTGATGCGATCCGCGCCGAAGATCGTCATGACACAGGATGCGGTAGCTGCTGAATTGAAGGTCCCGACCCGGTCGCCGCGCCGCGCCACCCTTTCCATCGAGCAGATGGCTGAGGTCTTGGACAGCCTGAAATCGCCGCACCTATTCCGCTTCGCGATTCTCGAATTAACAACCTGGGCGCGGCCGCAGGCCATCATCGATTTCAACCCGGACCATCAGATCGATTGGAACGACGGGACACTCGACCTCGCGCCGCTCGGGTGGGTCCAGACCAAGAAGCGCCGACCGCGGCAGCCGCTCACGCAATGCCTGGAGGGCTGGGTGCAGGTCTGGACGCACGAGGATCGGGCGCGGAACGCCAAGGACGCCGCTGAGGGCCGCGCACCTCGTGAGGCCGGGCTGCTCGTCTACAAACGCAAGCGGGTGGCGTGCGTCAAAAAGGCCTTCCGCCGGATCGGCGCCGACCTCGGTCTTGTCGGATTTTCACAATACAGCTTCAGGCACTTCATGGCCGATCAGATCAAAAAGCAGTTCCGGGGGGTGCCCCGGGAAATGCGCTCCCGCTGGCTCGGCCATGTTGTGCGGGACGGCTCCAGGACAACCGACAACTACGAATCAGACGACCCGCTGGCGCTGGTGGACGTGGCGCTGGCGACAGATTCGGTGATCGCGCTGGTCGCGCAACACGCCGCCAGACCCTTATTTGCGATTGAACCGCGATTGAACCGTTCGGACCTCAAGGCGATTGGAGCGAGAGTTATGCCAAAGGCCCCTGATTTTATTGGCAAAAGTGGTGGGCGCGACAGGGATCGAACCTGTGACCCCTTCCATGTCAAGGAAGTGCTCTTCCGCTGAGCTACGCGCCCGTATCAGTCTGCGAGGGGCCCCTATAATCGGTCGCTCGGTGCGACGCAAGCCGGGACCGCCGGCCCGGCCGCCCCCGGTTCCAAACCCATCACAAAGGGAATAAGAAACGTCAATAAGGTGTACGCATTAGAGCCCGGGCGACGGCCGGGACGCACACCCATAATGCTCACAGGGAGCCCGCTGATGATTTCGCGTTTGGTATCGCTTCGTCCGACCGTCTACGCGCTGACCTTGGCCGCCGGCCTCGCTGCCGCCACCACGGTTTATGCGCAGCAGGAGCCGCGCCTCGACGTGATCTACGTTCCGACACCACAGGAAGTGGTGGACCGGATGCTAGAACTCGCCAAGGTTGGACCCGGCGACTACATGATCGACTTCGGCTGCGGCGATGGCCGCATGGTGGTGACGGCAGCCAAGCGCGGCGCGCGCGGCTATGGCGTCGACATCAACCCGCAACGAATCAAGGAAGCCAACGAGAACGCCGCCAAGGCCGGCGTCACCGACAAGGTCGATTTCAAGATCGCCAACCTGTTCGAGCAGGACCTGTCGAAAGCCGACGTGATGGCGATGTATCTGCTCACGGACATCAATCTGCGGCTGCGCCCGAAGATCCTCGACACCATGAAACCCGGCACGCGCGTCGTGTCGCATGCGTTCGACATGGGCGACTGGAAGCCCGAAGTGCATGAGAATGTCAGCGGCCGGAACGTGTATTTCTGGATCGTACCCGCGAAGGTCGGCGGCAAGTGGCAGATCGACGGCGGGCAGAAGATGACGCTTGATATCGATCAGAAATATCAGTTCATCACCGGCAAGGCCGACGTCGGCGGCAAGACAGTCGAGATCACCGACGGCAAGCTGACAGGCGCCAACATCACCTTCAAGGTGGATGGCAAGACCTTTACCGGCAAGGTTTCCGGCGACTCGATCGTCGGCGACGGCTGGAAGGCGACCAAGGCCTGACAGCTTGGTGGAGGGCTTTTCCCGCTCTCACGAACCGGTCACAATAGGAAGGCGGGCTCGCAACGCCCGTCTTCCTTCACATTTGCGCGGCGCGCAGGATATTTCATGACAACGCAAAGCTCCGGCGCCCCGCGCGCAAGCCTCTCGGTTGTAGACGGCGCGCTGATGATGGTCGGTGTCATCATTGGCATTGGCATCTTCAAGACGCCGCAAATCGTCGCCTTCAACGTGCCGAGCGAGGGCTGGTTCATCGCCGCCTGGGTGCTTGGCGGTGTCGGCACCCTGATCGGCGCGCTGGTTTATGCAGAACTTGCCGCCGCCTATCCGTCGACCGGCGGCGAATACCACTTTCTCACCCGCGCCTATGGCCGGGGCGTCGGCTTCCTGTTCGCATGGGCCCGCACCACGGTGATCCAGACGGGCGCCATTGCAGCAATCTGTTTCGTGCTTGGTGACTATGCGCAACAGATCTACTCGCTGGGCAAATACGGCTCGGCGATTTACGGCGCAGCCGGTCTGCTCATTTTCACATTCGTCAACCTCGCCGGTACGTACGAAAGCAAGACCGCACAGAATGTTCTGACGGTGCTGGAAGCGACCGCACTCGCCGCGATCGCGCTGGTCGGTTTCATCTATGGCGGCGGCGCGGCGCCCGCGGGTCCCACTGGCGAACTCAGTGTCGGCGCGTTCGGCCTAGCAATGGTGCTGATCCTTCTCACCTATGGCGGCTGGAACGAAGCAGCCTACATCTCCGCCGACCTGAAGAACGTCAAGCGCGACATGATCCGCATCCTGCTGATCGGCACGGCGGTCGTGACCGTGCTCTATGTCGCGATCAACCTGGCCTATCTCTCGGTCCTCGGCCTCGAGGGCATCCGCAAGAGCGACGCGGTCGCGGCGGCCGTGATGCGCGCCGCCTTCGGAGCGAGCGGCGCCATCGTCCTGAGCGTGGTCGTGATCTGCGCCGCGGCCTCGACCATCAACGCGAGCATCTTCACCGGAGCCCGCCTCTATCACGCGCTCGGACAGGACCTCGCGCTCGAACGCCTGCGCATCTGGAATGTCGAGGGCAACAATCCGCGCAATGCGATCATCGTGCAAAGCGTGATCGCGTTTGTGCTGATCGTTTTCGGAGCCATGTCGCAGGACGGCTTCCTCGGGATGGTGCTCTACACCTCGCCGGTGTTCTGGTTTTTCATTCTGCTGACCGGCTTCGGCCTGATCGTGCTTCGCCGGACAGATCCGGACCGGGAACGGCCCTTCCGCGTACCGTTTTACCCGATCACGCCGATCCTGTTCTGCCTGATGTGCGCCTACCTGCTCTATTCCAGCCTGGCGTATGCTGCGAGCAAGGACGCCAACCTGTTCGGCTGGATCGGCATTGGCGTTCTTCTGCTCGGTGTCCCTCTGATGTTCCACGCGAAAGGCAGGCGCGCAGCTTAAGTGGCAGAGACCTACGACACCCTCATCATCGGAGCCGGTCATAACGGGCTCGTCTGCGCCGCCTATCTCGGCATGGCCGGCCTGAAGGTGAAGGTGGTGGAGCGCCGCTCCGTCGTGGGCGGCGCGGCAGTCACGGAAGAATTCCATCCGGGTTTCCGCAATTCGGTGGCGGCCTATACGGTCAGCCTGCTCAATCCGAAAGTGATCCGCGACCTCAATCTGGCGGCACATGGATTGAAAGTCGTCGAGCGTCGCGCACTGAATTTCCTGCCGACCGAAGACGGCCGCTATCTGCTCACCGGCGAGGGCCGCACGAAGGTCGAGATCGCCAAATTCAGCAAGAAAGATGCGGCGAATTACGACGCCTACGGCACGGAACTCGACGCCATCACCGACGTGCTGCGTGACCTCGTGCTGCAGCAGCCGCCCAATCTCGTGCAGGGCTGGAACGCCCGTTCCTTCCGTGAGGCGTTGCGCCTCGCCTTCGTCGGCAAGCGATTGCGCCAGCTCGATCTGACGCGACAGCGCGCCTTGCTCGACTTGTTCGCGAAATCGGCGGTCGACTATCTCGACCGCTTCTTCGAATCCGATCCGATCAAGGCCGTGCTCGGTTTCGATGCGGTGGTCGGCAATTATGCCAGCCCCTACACGCCGAACTCGGCTTACGTGCTGCTGCACCATTGCTTCGGCGAAGTGAACGGCAAGAAGGGCGTCTGGGGACACGCCATCGGCGGCATGGGGGCGATTACCCAGGCGATGGCGAAATCGGCACGCGCGCAGGGTGTCGATATAGAAACCAAGGCAGGCGTCCGGGAGATTATCGTCGAGAAAGGCCGCGCGACAGGCGTCGTGCTGGATGACGGCCGCACCATCCGCGCCCGCGCTATCGTGTCCAACGTCAATCCGCGCTTGCTTTACGAGAAGCTCATTCCGGATACGGCGCTGCCATCCGAATTCCTGGCGCGGATGAAGCACTGGAAATGCGGCTCCGGCACATTCCGGATGAATGTTGCGCTGTCCGAATTGCCGAGCTTCACCGCCCTGCCCGGCCGCGAGCTGGCCGACCACCACACCGCCGGCATTATCATCGCGCCGACGCTGGCCTATATGGACCGCGCTTACGACGACGCGCGCAAGTTCGGCTGGAGCCGCGAACCGATCGTTGAGTTGCTGATCCCTTCGACGCTCGATGATTCCCTCGCCCCGAAGGGGCAGCATGTCGCGAGCCTGTTCTGCCAGCATGTCGCGCCGGAATTGCCGGACGGCTCATCCTGGGATCAGCATCGCGACACGGTTGCCGATCTGATGATCGCAACCGTCGACAAATACGCGCCCGGCTTCAAGCAGAGCGTGATTGCACGCAAGGCGCTGACCCCGCTCGATCTCGAACGTGATTTCGGACTGATCGGTGGCGACATTTTCCACGGCGCGATGACGCTCGACCAGATTTTCTCGGCGCGGCCGATGCTGGGCTATGCCGATTATCGCGCGCCGCTGGCCGGGCTTTATCTGTGCGGGTCCGGCACGCATCCAGGCGGTGGCGTCACCGGCGCGCCAGGACATAACGCGGCGAAGGTGATTGCCGGGGACATGCGGCGGCGGCGCTGAGCCGCAACCACGTCACGCGACAAAACAATTATCCCCGCCGAGACTCCTTTCGCCGCGCTTCGCGCGTGCGCACGTGAACGTGCGTCATGTCGTAGACCTGCTTCATCACGAATTGCTGCAATTGCGGAGCG
>CAZIKZ010000191.1:0-8263 GCA_964539845.1 uncultured Hyphomicrobiales bacterium | reverse complement strand
GATGGGCCCGAAGGCAAACTGACTCGCCCATGACAGCAATTGGCCCGATCACCGGATTGAATTTGATCCGGTGACGGGAATGGATTAGCTCTGCCGCGACTTTTTCGCGGGAGCAGGGAATGCGCTATTGCAGGTTCAATAATGATCGTCTCGGCGTTGTCCGGGGCGACATGGTTCACGATGTCACCGCCGTTCTCGAAAAGCTCCCGGCCGTCCGCTGGCCGCTGCCGGCTTATGATCCGCTGGTCGCCGCCTTGCCGAAGATCCGCGGCGATATGGAAGCCGCGGCTGACCGCGCCACGCCGGTGCCGGTCTCGTCGGTGAAGCTTCTGAATCCGGTCCCCAACCCCTCGAAGGTGATCGGCGCACCGGTCAATTATCACGCGCATATCGACGAAGCGAATCGCGACCAGCAGATCAGCTTCGGAAAGACCATCAAGACCATCGATCATTACGGCGTGTTTCTGAAATCGAACTCGTCGCTCTCGGGGCCTTCCGAGCCGGTGGCGGTGGTAGAGAAGGACCGACGCACCGACCACGAGGTCGAGCTTGCGGCAATCATCGGAGAGACCTGTTTCAACGTGCCGGAAGAAGGCGCGCTGAAATACATCGCGGGCTATTCGATCGGGCTCGATATGACCATTCGCGGCCCGGAGGAACGCAGCCTTCGCAAGTCGCTCGACCGCTTCTCTGTGGTTGGTCCGTATTTCGTGACGGCCGATGAGATTCCCGATCCAGAGAATCTCGATCTCGAAATCCTGGTCAACGGGCAGGTGCGTCAGAAGTCGAACACGTCACTCCTGATCTTCAGCGTCGCCAAGCTGATCTCGTATTGCTCGAATTTCTACACGCTCTATCCCGGCGACATCATCATGACCGGCACGCCAGAGGGCGTCGGTCCGGTGCAGGCCGGCGACGTGATGCATGCCAAGGTCGAGAAGGTTGGCGAGATGACGGTCGCAATCACACGTCGGAGCGAGGCGCTGCCGCCACCGGCACCCGCGGTGTAGGCGGCTCCGCGCGACCCATTCGGGAGCGCTCCGCGTTCCCGAAACTGCGAAAGCGGGAATCCGGAAGTTTGTTCGGATTCCTGCGCATACGTGCGAGAGATTCGTTCGGCAGTGCCGGCCGCTACTTCTTGCGCCGTGCCAGCACGTCGATATGAAGGCTGACCTCGTCACCGACAATTTTGGTGTCGCGCCACTCATCGCGGCCAATGCCGAACTTGGTGCGGCTAATGGTGAGTTCGCCGGTAACCCGCGCTACCAGCTGGCCGGGGTCGGCGGAGTCCGGCGCTATCTCAAGCTTGAACGGCAGCACCACATCTTCGGTCACGTCGCGGATCGTCAGTCGCGACACCGCCTCGTAATCGCTCTTTCCTTTGCCGCGAAAAGCGGTCGTCGCAAAACGCACGGTGGGAAAGCGCGCGACATCGAACCATTTCGGCTGCCTGAGTTCCTTGTCGATATCCGGATTGCCGGCGTCCGCGCTTGCTGCATCGACCACTACCTCCACGGTGCTTCCCGTGAGGTTGTCAGGATCGAACTTCACCGTGGCGGTGAAGCTCTTGAACCGCCCCTTGCTCGGCACGCCCATCTGGCGGCCGGTAAATCCGATGCTGCTCTTCGCGGAATCGACAGTCCATTCCGGCGCATCGGCCGCGGGGGCCACATCAACGAACATCATCAAGGCCGCGCCAGCCAGCGCCGCTGTGCTGAAGATGTGCCGCTTGGCTGTTTTCGTCATTGTTGCACCTTCAGGTTTCCGCATCCGTCCGCAAGCGCGCGGGCCAGGGCAGCATGCGCCGCAGCGTATCGTCACGCAGAATGAGATGATGATAAAGCGCCGCCAGCACATGGATGGTCACGAGCGCGACGAGTGTCACCGCCAGCGACAGGTGCACGACCTTCATCGTTTCGCCCAGCGCCCGGTCCACGCCGAACGGGCTCGGGATGTGGACGAGTCCGAGATAGACCACCGGCAAGTTGAGAGCCGAGCTCATGATCCAGCCGGTCACCGGCATGACGATAAGGATTGCATAGAGCGCGGCGTGCGACAGGCCGGCGAGGCGCCGCTGCCATTGCGGCATGCTCGGGGACTGCCGCGGCACAGGATTGGCGAGACGCCAGGCAAGCCGCAGCACGGCCACCAGGAAGATCGTCACGCCAACCCATTTGTGCCAGGAATACAGTTCGAGCTTGCGCGGGCTGAACGGCATGTTGACCATGCTGATCGCCAGCGTGAACGCTCCGACCAGCAGCACCAGCGTCAGCCAGTGCAGGGTCGTGGCCACGATACCGAAACGCTCGGGCGTATTGCGTATCAGCATGATCTAGGCGAGGGCGCCCGGCACGGTAACGTCGTTCCGCTGTCAGGTCGGATCGTTCGGACGCTTGGATTCAAGCTGGATGACGAACTCGACCTCCTCTCCGATCCAGGGAATGAATGCCTTCATCCCGAAGTCGGTCCGCTTCAGCTTGCCCTTCGCGGTGAAGCCATCGATCGTATATTTCTTCGAGAGGTGCAGCCCGCTCTTGTTGTAGGTCACATCCATCGTGACCGGATGGGTGACCCCATGCATGGTCAGGTTTCCAATCATCTTGCCGGTGTTCTCGCCGGTCTTCTCGATCTTGGTGCTTTCGAAGGTGATCGTCCTGTGCTTCCAGACGTCCAGCTCGGCCTCGGACCGTATCCAGTTGTCGCGATAGGGGTGATTTGAATCGATGCTCGCCGCCTCGATCTCGACGCTGATCTTGCTGGCGGCGGGGTCCTTGCGGTCGAAGGTCATCTCCGCCTTGTTGATCTGGCGGAACTGGCCCATGACCAGCGAGAAGCCGCCGTGTGACACCGTCCACGTGACCGCTACGTGCTCGAGATCGACGTCCACCTTTTGCGCCTGCGCCCGCGCGGGGGCTGCCGGCAGCAGCAGTGCCAGCCCCATCGCTGCTGCAAGCAGCGTGGCAGAGCTGAAACGCACGTACCGAAAATAACTGAGCGTCATTGTTGTTGTCCTCCCCGTCGGCTGGCTTTTGCCACGCCGATCTGACGTTTTATGGGCGAAATCAAACCGACGCCCCGTATGCGAGCCGCCAGCATGTTCACGATGCTCACGGTAACGGATTGGTGCGAGCGAGACCATAGCTTTCGCTCTTGCGCTTTTGGTGTCACCCGCGCTGGTGCGGTGCAAAATCATCGGGCAAGACGCCGCGCCGTCGGTGTCTCGTTGACGCCAAATCCGGCATGCCGCGCAGGGTAGGCCGCCAGCAAACGGCGGCCGGCGCGGTCGGATCGCGCCGGCCCGTCATTCTCAATACAGCGCGTTACGCTTCTTCAGTTCGTCCTGCAGATCCTTGAAGATCGCAGCGGGATCGCCGCCGGCCTTCTTCACCTGCGCTTCCCATTCCGTCTTCAGCGGCTCCGCGGCCTTGCGCCATTCTGCGAGCTGCGCCGGCGTGATGGTGTAGACCTCCTTGCCCGCCTGCGCCTTGATCTTGTCGCGTCCGGCGGATTCCATCGTCGCCCACGGGGTCGCGATCTTCTCGGCCCATTCCGAGGTGCAGTGATCGTCGATCACCTTGCGTTGGGCCGCCGACAGGGAATTGTACTTGTCTTTGTTCATCACGAAGGTTTGCTCGGTCGCGTACAAGGCCGAGTCGAGGTGATATTTCGTGACCTTGTCGATCCCGAACAGCACGATCGAGCCCCAGGGGAAGGTGATGCCTTCCGCCACGCCCTTCTCGAGAATGTCCCGCGATTCCGGTGCAGATGCCGGCACATTGGTGCCGCCAAGAAGCGAAATGAAACGGCTGATCGTTGCATTGGCCGGACGGATCTTCATGCCTTTCACGTCGCCCGGCACCATCACCTTCTTGTTGGTGGTGTGGAAGGTTGCCGGATCGTGCATGAAGGTGATGCAGTACTTGACGTCCTTCATCTCCTTGTCAGCGTATTTGCGGTACCAGGCATCGACTCCGGCGCTTCCTGCGGTCGAGTTGGCGAGGAGGAACGGCAACTCGGATGCGCCCATGATCGGGAAGCGGCCCGGCTCGTAGCCGGGGTTCACGTGCGCGAAGTCGGCGATGCCATCCTTCGCCATGTTGTAATGATCGAACGCCTTGCCGAGTTGCTGCGCCGGATAAATCTTGATCGTGATGGTGCCGTTCGACGCCTGCTTGATCGACTCGGCCCAGGCCTCGACGGCGGGATGCATCGGGTGGCCGGGCGGCACCCAATGGCTGAAGCGAAGTTCGACTGGTTTGTCCTGCGCGAGAGCAGGGCCGGCGAGGGCGGCAGCGAGCAAGCTCGCAGCCGCCGGTATGGCGAAGCGTTTCATCGATGGTCCTCCCAAGGTCGCCTGTTGGCGGCGATCCGAAAGGCGGCAGGCTATCGCCGCCGCTGGCGTTAGGCCAGCGGCTCAGTGCCGCGCGCGGCCCCCACCGATGGGCCGGTACGCTATTCGGCCGCGGTGGGAAGCGCGCGCTTTTGCCAGTGCAAAGCTGCGCGGGTGTGGTCCTGATCGCCTCCGAGAGCGTCGCGCGCATCCGCCCACATGTCGCAAACGAGCTGTCCGACCGGCGCGTTGACGCCGATCTGCTGGGCGAGATCGGCTGCGATCTTCACGTCCTTCGCCAGCAGCCCGAGCGCGAACCCGGTTCCGAAAGTGCCGCTCAGCAGATGCTGCTTGATCAGCATTTCGGACGCGAAGCTTCGTCCGGTCGAGACATTCACAACGTCGGCGATCACTTCCGGGTCGAGTCCGAATTGACGTCCCACGGTGACGGCCTCGGCGGCGGCCGCAAAGCTTGTGGCAGCGAGGAAGTTGTTGAGACACTTCATCGCGTGGCCGCAGCCGAGCGCGCCGACCTCGAAAAGCTTCGAGCCCATGCAGGCCAGCACCGGCTTTACGGCCGCGACCGACGCCGCATCGCCGCCGATCATGATGGCGAGCGAGCCGTCCTTGGCGCGCGGCACGCCACCCGATACCGGTGCGTCCACCAGCTTGAGATTGCGCGCCGCGAGATCTGTCCCGAGCACCCGCGTGGCGACCGGATCGGCGGAGCTCATGTCGATGACGATCGCGCCGGCTTTGAGGTTGGCGGCGAGCGCACCGCCCTGCATGGTGAACAGCGCTTCGCGCACCTCTTTGCCGGTCGGCAACATGGTGACGATTGCATCGCAGGCCTTGCCCAGCTCGGCGAGCTGATCGGTCGCCCGCGCGCTATTGTCCTGCGCCCACTTTTGCGCGCGTGCAGGGTCGAGATCGAAAGCCATGACCTCGAAGCCGCCGCGCTTCACATTGGCGGCCATCGGCGCGCCCATATTGCCGATGCCGATGAATCCGACTGTTTTGATGTTCGTCATGTTCTCTGACCGTTACTCGAGACCCATTTGCTTCAGCTTCTCTTCCGCGGCGCGGAAGCCTTCGACGCCGCGCGGAATGCCCGAATAGACCATGGCGTGCAGAAGGATTTCCTGAATCTCCTGCTTGCTGACGCCATTGGCGATCGCGCCTTCGATATGGACCTTCAATTCATTGGGACGCGCCATTGCCACGAGCATGGCGAGCGTGATCATCGAGCGGATCTTCGGCGACAGTTTCGGCCGGGTCCAAGTTTGCCCGAAACAATAGGTGGTCACCACTTCCTGCAGCGGCCAGATAAAATCGCCGGCGGCATTGATCTGCCGGTCGGCGCCATCGGCTCCCCACATCGCCCGCCGCACGGCGATGCCGCGCTTGAAATCCGGGTTCTTGGATGCACGCTTTACGCGATTGCCTTTTTTCGTATCCGCCGCCCGCGATTTCGCAGACTTTTCAGAAACGGTCTTCTTGCCTTTTGCCATGTTGAAATCTGTCCTCCCTTGGGATCGTTCTGCAATCGTGTCGTGTTTGACCGGTCAACGAAACAGCGTGCGGCACACTTTGTCATGCGTTGCGGCAAATTGCCGGTAGAACGCGGATCGCATATAGGCAAGGTCCAAAATCAATCCGGCGCTGCCCACTCCGCTCGAGTGGGACGAAGCGCCGCCCGCAAAACTGATCCGGCAGGGCTGAATGAAGATCGTGCGCGTCACCGCAACTCCGCTGAATGTTCCGCTTCACATCGCGCTGATGGGCGTGGACAAGAAGACCTCGCTGGCCGCGTGTTACGTCGAGGTCGAGACCGATACCGGCATCGTCGGCCATGGACTGACCTCCATCACCGAAGAGGATGTGGTGGCGCAGGTGGTCAACGGCGTGATTGCGCCGAACCTTATCGGCGACGATCCCATGCTCACCGAGCGCATTTGGGAGAAGATCTACTGGACCACGATGCCACGCGGGCAGACCGGCTACGCCGCGCATGCGCTCGCTGCGGTCGACCTGGCGCTGTGGGACATCAAGGGCAAGGCATTGGGTCTGCCGGTCTGGAAATTGCTCGGCGGCGCCCGTTCGCGCGTACCGGTTTATGCGACCTTCGGCTTCGGCTTCTTCGATCGCGAGCAACTCGCCGCGGCCGCGAAGAAATGGGTCGCCGACGGCTTCCGCAGGCTCAAGATGACGGTTGCGAGCGAGGCGCTCAAGCACAAGGACGAGCGCCCGATCATGGACGCGATCCGGGAGGACGCGAAGCGCGTGCAGGCGGTGCGTGAGGCGGTCGGGCCCGATGTCGAGATCTTCATCGATGCGAACTGCAATCTCGATCTCTACCACGCGACCAAGCTGGTCGAGATGATCCGCCCCTTCAACATCTCCTTCTTCGAGGAGCCGCTGACCCAGAACGACGTGCCGGGGATGGCGCAACTCCGCCGCAACAGCGGCATTCCGCTTGCTTGCGGCCAGAATGAGGGCTTGCTGTATCGTTTCCGCGATTTCCTGGCCGCGCAGGCGATTGACTATGCGCAGCCCAATGTCTGCATCACCGGCGGCTTCACCCAGTGTGTGAAGATCGCGGCGCTCGCGGCCTCATACAACGTATCGGTCGCCAACGGCGGCGCCTGGTCGTACCACAACATGCATCTGCAGGCCGGCGTCGCCAATGGCTCGCTGGTCGAGCACCATTATCTCGCGGTCGAGATGTACAAGCTGCTCTATCACGGACTGACGATGCCGGCCGATGGCTGGCTGGTGCTGCCGGACAAGCCCGGGCTGGGCTTTGAGCCGAACCGCGATGCGATCCGCGAGATTGCGAAGCTGCCGCTCTCGGCGGGGCGCGCCAAGGGGTGAGTCAAGCGGTGAGGCTCAGGGCCTCACGTTGCGCGAGACGCGCTCACCGTAGAACAGGGTGGCCGCGAAGATGACAAAGGCGAGGGCGATCAGGCTGACAATAAGGGCAGTGGTCGCGGGCATGGGAGCCTCCTACCGATTGCCCGCGCACGATGACTCCGGCGCCTTCCGCTGACTTTGAGCTAGCTCAAATCCGGGCCGGCACAGAGGCGTCGGGACGAGGTTAACTCCGCCTTAAGAAATTCGGCCGCAATTTCCGAATCAGGACTTTTTGCGGGGGCTTTTCCATGGCGTCCTATGGGCTGAATTCTACCGACGACGTGTGCCCGATACCGGAGAGCTTGTTTGGGCAATTGTTCCGGTCACACCCACAAGGCCTGCCAGACCTGGTGGCCACGATCCCGTCCTACACACGCGCGATGCTCGCGCTGTTCTGTTATCGGCGCGCGCATCTGCATGCGCTGAGCCTCACGATCGCATCGACCTGTGACGAGGCGGATCTGATCGAGGCCGGTGGCCGTCCGGGTGCTGCGTTGTATGAATTGTCCCGTCTGCCGGAAGCGCCGGCTGGCGCGGTGCAGGAGGGCGGCCGTCGCAAGATCACGCTTGCCAAGGGGCGGCTCTGGAATCCGGCTCCGCTCGAAGACGATTACGAAGACTGATTGCGAGACCCGGCTGCGATCTCAAGTTCGCAGGAACCGTACGCCTCGGGTTCCCGGTCCTGCGAAACCAATCGCCAACAGCAGGCTCCCGATCGGCGCGCGCAATGCACCGGCGTATAGGCTCGGCTTTCCGCCGGGCCTTTTCGTTTTCAGGGCCTGATCCGTTCAAACCGTGATCGTGCGCGCGTGCAGGATCACCACTCGTATGCTCAGACGTCGGTGTAGGCGACGTACAGCAACACAAGCAGCGTGATGATCAACGCCGCGTTGCGGACAAAAAAGGCACCGGTAACGGCGGCCGGAAATGCGACCGCCTCTCGTAGTGTTTGTGTGGTCATTTTCTGATCCCCCCGTTTCGACGGGTACCCGCCGGATATGGGAAGCCGGCACGGCGGGG
>CAZIKZ010000190.1:0-8322 GCA_964539845.1 uncultured Hyphomicrobiales bacterium | reverse complement strand
AAGCTTTCGCTCGCGACCGGACACACCATGATGGTGCCGTTCATCGATCGTGACATATCGATCACGCGCATTTGGCTGTACCAGCCGGACATCGCACCTAGCCGTCCGCTCGCGGCCGTGCGCATCAAGAATGACGGCGACAGCGCATTGCCGGCCGGCCTCGTCACCGCGTTCGACATCGCAGCGGACGGCAGCACGAACTTCGTCGGTGACGCGCTGTTGCCATTGACGCCCAAGGACGCGAACAGACTCGCGACCTTCGCACTCGACACCAAGACCGCGATCCGTCGCGACGACAAGGGCATCGTGCAGACGACACTCGGCAAGGCGCTCAACGGCACGCTGACAGTGCAGACCCGCTCGAAACGGACGATCGATTACGAAGTCACCACGCCGCCGGATGAGGATCGCGAGATCGTGGTGGAGGAAGAACGCGTCGCAGACTGGGCGCCCGTGGCCGGCTCCAACGGCATCGAAGAGACGCCGACCCGTTACCGGCACACCATCGCTGCCCCGAAAGGCAAGACGACGAAGGCCAGCTTCGTCACCGAACATCTCGACAGCGAACGGGTCCTGCTGACCGAGCTCGATGTCGACGACATGCTGGTCAGGATCGCCGGGCTGCAGAACGAAAGCGCGGCACTGAAGGCTGTGGTCGCCAATCTTACGGCCCTCGTCGAAGACATGAACAGGGCAAAAGTCCAGCGCGGCCAGCTCGAAGGCGAACGCGAGCGGATCGTGCGCGATCAGGATCGGGTGCGTAGCAATCTGCAATCGGTCGGACAGAGTTCCGATCTCGGGCGGCGCTATCTCGCAACGTTGAAGACGCAGGAAGACCGGCTGACGGAGATCGGCAACGCCGATACCAAGCTGGAGAAGGAGATCGACGCAAAGACGAAGGCGGCGCAGGACGCGGTCAGGCAGTTGACGTTGTGATGCTTGTCACTCCGGGACGCGCGTCAAACGCGCGGACCCGGAATGACAATCACGATGTCACCCGCGCCCTGATCTCATCCACCGCGGCCAACACCCGATCCGGCGTGGTCGGCGCATCGATCACCGGCGCGAGCCTGTAATCCGACAGCGACGAGATCGCATCGCGCACCGCGAGCCAGACCGACAGCGCCAGCATCAGCGGCGGCTCACCGACCGCCTTGGAGTGGAAGATCGTCTCTTCCGTGTTCGGGGCGTTCTGCAAAATACGCGCATTGAACACCGGCGGCACGTCGCGGCTGCCCGGAATCTTGTAGGTCGACGGTCCGTGCGTGCGCAGATGACCCTTGCCATCCCAAACGAGTTCCTCGGTCGTGAGCCAGCCCATGCCCTGCACGAAGGCGCCTTCGATCTGGCCGAGATCGATCGCCGGATTGAGCGATTCACCGCAATCCTGCAGCAATTCGGCGCGAAGGACGCGCATCTCGCCGGTCAGCGTATCGATCGCGACCTCGGCGGCGGCGACGCCATAGGTAAAGTAATAGAATGGCCGCCCGCTATTGCTGGTGAAATCCCAGTGGATTTTCGGGGTACGATAGAAGCCGGTGGCCGACAGCGACACCCGCTTTTCCCACGACAGGGCTGCAAGCTCCTTGAACGACATCGAGCGGTTGCCGGCATAGATGCGGTTCGACGAGAACACGATCTCGCCCTTCGGCACGTTGAACTGCTCGGCCGCGACATCGGCCATGCGGTCCTTGATCTGATCGGCCGCATTCTTCGCGGCCATTCCGTTCAGATCGGAGCCAGAAGACGCCGCGGTCGGCGACGTGTTCGGCACTTTTCCGGTCGTGGTCGCGGTGATCTTGATGTTGTCGACATCGATCTGGAAAGACTCGGCGACGACCTGCGCGACTTTGATGAACAGACCCTGCCCCATCTCGGTGCCGCCATGGTTCAGCGTCACGCTGCCGTCCATGTAAACATGCACAAGCGCGCCGGCCTGATTGAGCGCGGGCCGATTGAACGAAATGCCAAACTTCACCGGCATGGTGGCGAGACCCTTCTTCACCACCGCGTTCGTGCGGTTGAAAGCGGTCACGCTCTCGCGCCAGGCCTTCAGGTCGACGCTGTGGTCCAGCTCATCGACCACCTTCTCGATGATGTTGTCCTCGACCGTCATGCCGTAGGGCGTGACGTTGTCGCGACCGTGTCCATAGAAATTGCGCTTGCGAACCTCTTCCAGCTGCTTGCCGAGATGCCGCGCGATCGTGTCGATAATGGTCTCGATCGCGAACATGCCCTGCGGCCCGCCATAGCCGCGGAACGCGGTGTTCGACACGGTATTGGTCTTGCAGGGCAATCCCCGGAAGCGCAGCACCGGCAGCCAGTAGCAATTATCGGAATGACAGAGCGCGCGCGTCAGAACGGCCGGCGTATGGTCGGCGACGTGCCCGCCATTGGCGGCCAGGAGAAGATCAAGTCCACGGATCGCACCGTCGTCATCGAAGCCGACCTCGTAGCGGACATAGAACGGATGCCGCTTGCCGGTTGCGCGCATGTCGTCGTCGCGCGGCAACCGCAGCTTGACCGGTTTGCGCGTCTTCCAGGCCAGCAGTGCGGCAATGCCGGCGATGATGGTCGGCTGACTTTCCTTGCCGCCGAAGCCGCCGCCCATCCGGCGCACTTCCACGGTCACGGCGTTGAACGGGATGCCCAGCACGTGCGCGACGCCGTGCTGAACTTCGGTCGGATGCTGGGTTGATGAATAGACGTGAATATCGCGGCCTTCGCCCGGCGTCGCGAGCGCGATCTGTCCTTCGAGATAGAAGTGATCCTGCCCGCCGCAGCGGAATTCGCCGGACAGCCGATGCGGCGCGGACGTGAGCGCGGAATCGATATCGCCGCGATCCATCTTCTGCACCGGCGCGACATAAGACTCCTTCGTAATCGCGTCCTCGACCGACAGAATGGCTGGCAACACCTCGTACTCGACCTTCACCAGCTTCGCTGCTGCCCGCGCCTGATCGAGCGTCACGGCGGCAATGGCCGCCACGACCTGCCCTTCATGCTCGACAAGCCCGGCCGCGAGCAACGGCTCGTCGGTGCGGATCGGGGCGATGTCGTTCTTGCCTGGAATATCCGTCGCAGTGACCGCCAGCACGACGCCATCGGCCGCGAGCGCGGCCGACAGATCGATCGATACGATCCGCGCATGCGGATGCGGCGACAGAACAAGCGCGGCATCCAGCGTCCCGGGCACCACGGTAATGTCGTCGAGATAAAGTGCCTGACCATTGACGTGACCGGCGGCGCTATCGTGCCGGACCGAGTCATTCACACCACCACGGATGCGGGACAGAGGTGCGTTCATAGCTGCCACACTCCGGTTGGCTCTCCGGCCGTGGTCTCGATCTGCAGCCTGCGCATGAGGTTGGCGGCAGCCCGCAACCGATAGGCGTCGGTGCCGCGGTGATCGGTCATCGGCTGGAAATCCTGCGCGATCAACGCATCGACATCGCGCAAGGTTTCGGCCGTCCACGGCTTGCCGGTGATGGCGGATTCGACAGATTTTGCGCGCACCGTGGTCGCGGCCATGCCGCCATAGGCCGCGCGCAACTCCGCGACCGTGCCGCCGTCGATACGCAACCGATAGGCGCCGATCACGGTCGATATGTCCTGATCGAAGCGCTTCGATAATTTGTAGGTGGTGAAGCTTGTTCCCTCTTCGAGCAACGGGATCTCTATGGCCTCGATGATCTCGTCTTTTTCCATTGCCGTCTTGCGATAGCCCACGATGAAGGCATCCGCCTTCACACCGCGCATGCCACGCTTCGACCGCAGCATGATCGTCGCGTCCAGCGCCATCAGGCAGGGAATGGTGTCTCCGATCGGAGACGCGTTGGCGATATTGGCGGCGAGCGTTCCGATGTTGCGGATCTGGCGCGAGCCGATGCGGCGCACCAGTTCGGCAAAAGATGGGAAGTGCCTGTCGAGAAAGGGAAGCGCCTTCGTGTAGGTCACGCCGCCGCCAATGGTGAGTTTGCCGCCGTTGTCGGTGATTGCGCGCAGTGCTTCGACCCACTGGGTCGAAATCACGACGGGAAAGGCCTCACGATCCTTGGACACACGGATGCCGAGATCGGTGCCGCCGCCGAGAATGATGGCGTCCGGGTATTTGATCTTTGCGTCGAGAAGTTCGTCGAGACTGCGCGGCGCAAGATAAAGCTGGGAGCGCTGCCGATACTCAGATGCGGCTTCGCCGGCGCGATCAGCAAATCCGCAGCCCGGCGGATCGGCGCGCATGACCTTGCAGGCTTCCACGATCGGGCGATAGCCGGTGCAGCGGCAGAGATTGCCGGCAAGCGCTTCGTGGATCGTGTGATCGTCACGCGTCTCGCCGCCATGCGCGAAGGCAAACATCGCCATCGCAAAACCGGGGGTGCAGAAGCCGCATTGTGTCGCATCGGCTTCGACCAGGCTTTGTTGAACGGAATGCAGGGCCCCGTCGGGCTGCGCCAGACCTTCCACCGTAATGACCGGCAGGCCGTCAACCTGCGGCACCAGCACCAGACAGGAATTGACGGCGCGCCAGGCCATGCGCCCGTCGTCCTGCGGCAGTCCGACCACCACCGTGCAGGCGCCGCAATCGCCCTCGGCGCAACCTTCCTTGGTCCCGGTCAGGCGCGCATTCAGCCGCAGGTAATCCAGAAGCGTCGTGGTCGGAGAAATGCCATTCTCCGTACGCCAGCGGCCGTTCAGTTGGAAACGAAGCTCCGGCATTCCTGCAAACCTGCCTGCAAAACCGCGATGGTGCGAAACATCGATAGCGTATTCGCACGGCCCGGCAACGTCCCGCATTCGGGAACCGCCCGGCCGCCCATTCTACGGCTCTTTCAGCAATTGATCTGCATTCTTTTGCAGCATGTCGATGACGCGAAATGCCTCGCGTTGCGACAGCCCGATCAGCAGCCGCTTCTGCCGCGCATGCGCGACCGGCTCGAAGCCGCGCGTGAGATCGAGCCCTGCGTGCGTCAGCCGGATCAGGGCCATACGCTGATCGGTCGGGTGCGCCTCCCGGCTCACCAGACCGCGATCGAGCAGGCTCGCCACCGACCGGCTGACCCACGCCTTGTCGATCCGGCCGGCCCGGCTGAGGTCGGCGATGGTCAAGGGCTGCATGTCGCGAAGCGCGATCATCGCGCGCAGCTCGGAGTTGTTGAGACCGAACTGCTTCTCGTAAACCAGCGTCGCGGCCCGGCTGATCGTGTCAGCAAGGTGGATCAGCTTGAAAGCCACGAGACTCGTCAGCGGCGTGGCTGCTCCACGCCGGTGCGCGGCTGCTTTCTTGCGCGCCATTGAGGTCTCCCGAATTGCCGCTCCTCATCGCATGACCGGGCTGCACAGGCAAATGCGCGGCCCGCGCCCGCCTTGCATAATCGTTGCCGAAACATCGTTGTCTTGACAACGATATGCCCGGACGATAGGCACTCGGGTGGAGCAGGAGTAACGCCGATGAAATATGCCATCTTCGACCACATGGATGGCGCGGGCACGCCGCTGCACCAGCAATACGAAGACCGGCTGCGCTTCATCGAACTCTGCGACCGGCTCGGCTTCTTCTGTTATCACCTCGCCGAGCATCACGGCACGCCGCTCGGCTATGCGCCCTCGCCTGGCGTGTTTCTCGCAGCCGCTATTCAGCGCTCGAAGCGCATGCGGCTCGGCCCGCTCCTGTTCGTGCTGCCGATCTACCATCCGGTTCGCGCCTACGAAGAGATCTGCATGCTCGATCAGCTGAGCTGCGGCCGGCTGGAGCTCGGCCTCGGTCGCGGCAGCATGCCCTATGAGTTGGCGATGTATGGCGACGACCCTGCGACCGCGCAGGCCCGCTATCTGGAGAATTTCGAGATCATCCGTCAGGCCTTCACGCAGGACGAGGTGAGCTTCACGGGCCAGCACATCAGCATCAAGCGGTTTCCGGTGCGCATTCATCCCTACCAGCGCCCGCACCCGCCGCTCTGGTACGCAACGACGAAGCCGGACAGCGCGGACTGGGCTGCCAAAACCGGCGCCAATATCATGACGCTCGGCTCGATCGACAATGCGCGCGCAGTCTCGGACCGTTACCGCGAGGCATGGAGCCGGCTCGGCCGCGATACCGGTACGCTTCCCAATATTGGCATCACGCGCCATGTGGTGGTCGCGGACACCGATGCCGACGCGTTGGCGATCGGACGCCGCACCTACAAGCCGTGGCGCGCGGCAATCGAGATGCTCTGGACAGAGGCCGGCACTCCGTTTCCGATATCGCACGTTTATCCGCAGACCTTCGACGAACTCCTGAAATGCGGCAATGGCGTCGCCGGATCGCCGCAAACCGTGCGCGATATCCTGAGCGAACAGGTTGAGCGCGGCGGGCTGAACTATCTCGCCTGCCAGCTGTATTTCGGAGACATGGCACCGGACGAAGCGGCGCGATCGGCGTCGCTGTTCGCCGAACATGTTTCAGGCACGCACAGCGCCGGCGCGGCGTCGACGGCGCGCAACCTCGAACTCACACCGTCAAACTGAGGCGTCGATGATCATCGAACTGTCTCCCGGCCGACATGACATTTTCGAAAGGGAAGACTACGGACGCCTGAAACTTCGCGCGCCGTCCGGATGGGACTGCGCCGACATCGCGCGCGGGTTGCCGTTCGAGGCTGTCTGCGAGCCCGAATACGTCTGGATCAGGGAGACCGACTTGCGCGCCCTGGCTCAAACCGGCGTCACATCACCCGACCCGATTGCCGGCATGGTCGAGAAGGCCAGAAAGTACGGCTTTTACGACGCGGCGAGCGGCGCCGTTCGCGTGCACATCGAATTTTATTGATAGCCATCGGCGCAATCCGGGACGGCGCTCCGCCCGGAAATCCCACCGTTTACCAAAGCCACTTCCGTGGGCACCCCAATTGACGCATCCATGGCGCGATTTATTGACCGGTTGAGCGGCGGCCGATAGTGTCCCGCCCAACGCCAGATAAAGCGTGCAAGATCAAAAGCTTTCAGGAGGACATGCGATGAATCGACGGATGTTTGGATTGTCTGCTGTCGCGGCCGCGGCGCTGTTCACAAGCGCTGCACACGCACAGCAAGGCCCGGTGAAGATCGGGCTCATTATGCCGTATTCCGGCCAGTTCGCCGACGCAGCGACCCAGATGGACAACGCCATCAAGCTGTTCGTGAAGCAGAACGGCGACACCGTGGCCGGCCGCAAGGTTGAATTCATCCGCAAGGACACCGGCGGCATCGCGCCGGATGTCGCCAAGCGTCTTGCGCAGGAACTGGTCGTGCGTGACGGCGTCGACATTCTCGCCGGCTTCGTGCTGACCCCGAACGCACTCGCTGCCGGCGACGTATCGGATCAGGCCAAAAAGTTCATGGTTGTGATGAACGCCGCGACCTCGATCATCACCACCAAGTCGCCCTACATGACGCGCGTCTCGCTCACCACGCCGCAGCTCAATCAGGCGCTCGGCGAATGGGCGGTGAAGAAGGACGGCCAGAAAAAGGTCTACACCATGGTGTCGGACTTCGGTCCGGGCCTCGACGCCGAAGGCGCATTCACGCTCGGGTTCAAGGAATCCGGCGGTGAAGTGATCGGCCAGGTGAAGATGCCGGTCGCCAATCCGGACTTCGCGGCCTTCGTGCAGCGCGCAAAGGACCTGAACCCGGAATCGATCTACATCTGGGTGCCGGGTGGCGCACAGCCGGGCGCGCTCGGCAAGGCGCTCGCCGAACGCGGCATCGACGCCCGCAAGACCAAGGTCATGGGCCAGCTCGAAGTCACCGACGACAACGCGCTGAAGACGCTCGGGGACGCCGCACTCGGTATCATCACCGCCGGCCATTACGATCCGGCCCACAAGTCGGACAAGAACGCCGCCTTCGTGAAGGCCTATAACGCCGATTACGGCCGCAACCCCGATTACTTCTCGGTCGGCGGCTGGGACGGCATGCAGCTGATCTACGACACGCTGAAGAAGACCGGCGGCAAGACCGACGCGCAGGCGATGATCGATGCCGCCAAGGGCGCGAAATGGGAGAGCCCGCGTGGTCCGATCTCGATCGATCCGGAAACCCGCGACATCATCCAGAACGTCTATATCCGCCGCGTCGAGAAGGTGGACGGCAAGCTCCAGAACGTCGAGTTCGACAAGGTCGAGAACGTGAAGGACCCGGTCAAGGAGCGGATGAAGAACAAGAAGTAACTGATTTCCCGGAACTGGCGGACGCCCGGAGTATCTCGCTCCGGGCGTTGGCTTGCGGGGCGTTGACTTTTCTCTTCACCTCCCCCTGAAAGGGGGAGGTCGATTGCCGGCGCGAAGCGCGGGCAATCGGGTGGGG
>CAZIKZ010000189.1:2477-8363 GCA_964539845.1 uncultured Hyphomicrobiales bacterium | reverse complement strand
CCGATCTCGGTCGCGGGGTCGAGCGGATGGCCAACCTTGATCTTCTTCACGCGCTCTGCCGCCCGTTTTGCAAATTCGTCGTAGATCGAGGCATCGACCAGCGCGCGGCTGGACGAGGTGCAGCGCTCGCCGTTCAGCGAGTAGATCATGAACAGGCAGGCATCGAGCGCGCGGTCGATATCGGCGTCGCCGAACACGATCACCGGATTTTTGCCGCCGAGTTCGAAATGCACGCGCTTCAGGGTGGCTGCACCCTGCCGCATGATGGCGGAGCCGGTTGAACTCTCGCCGACGAAGCCGATCGCCTTGATGTCGGGATGTTCGGTCAGCGCCTTGCCGGCGTCCTCGCCGAAGCCATGCACCACATTAAGCACGCCCGCCGGCAACCCGGCCTCAAGGCAAATCTCCGCGAGAAGCTGAGCCGTGAGCGGAGACCATTCCGCCGGCTTGTGCACGACCGTGCAGCCGGCCGCGAGCGCCGGCGCGATCTTCCAGGTAGAGAGCATGAACGGGGTGTTCCAGGGCGTGATCACACCCACGGGGCCGATCGGCTGACGGATCGTGTAGTTGAGATGGGTTTCGGTCGGCAGCGAGAGGCCGTTATTCGCCTCAGGTGCGCGGTCGGCATAGAAGCGGAAATTCTCCGCGCCGCGAAGTGCCGCCTTCGACATGTAACGGATCGGCTGACCCGTATCCATGCACTCGACATAAGCGATCTCGTCGGCGCGCGCGACGATGGCATCTGCGATCTTGTGCAGGATCGCGCGCCGCTTCTCGCCGGATGTATGCGACCAGTTGGTGCGGAAAGCCTTCATCGCGGCTTTCGCCGCGCGGTCGATCTCGGCTGCGCCGCCGCGCGCGACTTTTGCGATCGGGGTGTTATCGACCGGAGAGGCGGTGTCGAAGGTCTGCGCGCTCGTTTCGGGCTTGCCGTCGATCAGATGCGGCACGACGCCGTTGCGGAAGCGCGCCAGATGCTTTTCGGCAAGGGCGATGGTGTCGTCGAGGGTTGTGGTGGTCATTGGACTATCCGGTTGTGGATCATCCGCTTGCACGGTGTGACTCCCTCCCCCCTTGCGGGGGAGGGCTGGGGAGGGGGGTAAGACGCATTGTGCCGCGCTTGCGGCTACTCCCCTCCCGTCTCGCTTCGCTCACCGACCTCCCCCGCAAGGGGGGAGGTGACCGAGCAAGCGGGGAGATCGAGAAACGCTACGCCGCCTTCTCTTTCTTGCGCAGCGTGTCGCGCCGGAAGGTGAGCTGTGTGATCTCGTGCATCTCCAGTGCGAGTTGCATCGGGGTCTTCTGAAGCGTCTGCTCCAGCGACTTCTCAGCCGCCGCCATCAGCATCTCGCCGACCTTCTGGTAGACGTCTTTCGGGCGGCCCTCGCGCATCCGCACGATGATATGCACGAAGGCATTGTCCGGATTGCGGTCCGCGACGCAATAATGCTCACGCCGTACGGCACGGGTGCGGATGCCTTCGAGCGGCGCCGAACCGGTATCGATCATGGCCTGATGCAGCGAACCCAGCAGCGCCGGGACGTCCATCGACTTATCGAGATTGGACGAATATTCCACGATGATATGCGGCATGGATCCTCCTCGTCGCCTGTCATTGATGGGGGTCGTTGACGTGCCCCCGTGGAGACCTTTAACATGTTAATCATTTCGCCGGGCGGGACGTCAAGCCGGTTGTGCCCGGAAACAAGAGCGTCCATCGCCCACTGAATTCGGGAGGCCGTCCATGCCGCTACCGCTCGAGCGTATCAAAGGCTCGATTCCGCCGCTGATCACCCCGTTCCGGAACGGCGAGGTCGATTACGACGCCTATGCGAAGCTCGTGGAAATGCAGATCCGCGAGGGTTCGCACGGCATCCTCGTGAACGGAACAACCTCCGAGCCCGCGTCTCTCACGACCGAAGAGCGCAACCGCCTGGTCACGGTGTCCGTCGACGTGGCGAAGGGGCGGGTGCCGATCGTCGCGGCCACCGGTTCGCAGGCGATCTGGGAGACCCGCATCCTGACCGAGCATGCCGCCAAGGCCGGCGCCGATGCGCTGCTCATCGTCACGCCCTATTACACGCGCCCGCCGCAGCGCGGCATGATCGCGTATTACCTCGAGGTGATGAAGGGCATCGATCTGCCCTGGATGATCTATCACATCCCCGGCCGCGCCGCGATCGACATCAAGATCGATACGGTGAAGGAGCTGCGCGAGAAGTCGCCGAATTTCGTCGGCATGAAACATGCGTCGCTCGATCTCGACTTCGTCACCGAATGTCTGGCGGCTGCCGGGCACGACTTCAAGATTTTCGTCGGGCTGGAGGAGCTGTCGTTCCCGATGATGGCGATCGGCGCCTGCGGTCTGATGAATGCGGTCGGCAACCTTCGTCCGCGCGTTCTGTCCGATCTGTGCGAAGCGGTGTGGCGCGGCGACCTCAAGACTGCGCAGGATCTGCATCATCGGCTGCACGATCTCAACAAGGCGATCTTCTACGACACCAATCCGATTCCGATCAAATACATGGCGAAGCGGCTCGGCATCGTCGAGCGCAATGAGCATCGCCTGCCGATGGTGCCGGCGACGCCCGAACTGGAGAAGCGCCTCGACGGCGTGCTGTCGCGCGCGGGCATGCTCACGAGCGAAGCCGCGGAATGAAATGAGAAGCATGCTGCGGTCTTATCCCTCCCCCGCTTGCGGGGGAGGGTGCCGAGCGAATGCGAGGCGGGTGGGGGCTTTCCGCGCTCGTGTGACCCCACCCGGCTCCTCGCTTTCGCGAAGAGCCACCCTCCCCTTTCAGGGGAGGGATAAGGAAGAAAGAGCGCAATGAAACTCGTCAGCTTCAATCGCCATGGCAGGCCAAGCTTCGGCGTGGTCTCCGGTGACGGCGTGATCGATGTCCGGCCGCGTCTGCGGCTGTTTCATACGCTGCTCGATGTGTTGCGTGCCGATGCTCTCGATGAAGTGCGCGCCGCCACGGTCGACGTGCGGCCGGATTTCGCGCTCGCCGAAGTCGAGTTGCTGCCGCCCGTCGTCGGTCCGGAAAAGATCCTCTGTATCGGCGTGAATTACGCGAACCGGAACGAGGAATACAAGGATAGCTCGGACCAGCCGAAATATCCGAGCATGTTCTTCCGCACGCCCGGCTCGTTCGTCGGCCATGGCGCGCCGCTGATCCGTCCGCCGGAATCCGAGCAGCTCGATTACGAGGGCGAGATCGTCCTGATCATCGGCAAGGAATGCCATCGCATTTCCGCCGATCAGGCCAAGGATCACATCGCCGGTTACACGCTCTGCAACGAGGGCACGATCCGCGACTGGCTGCGGCATGCCAAGTTCAACGTGACGCAGGGCAAGAATTTCGACTGCTCCGGCTCGCTCGGCCCCTGGATGGTGACCGCGGACGAGATCGAATATGGCAAGCCGATGCACCTCAAGACCACAGTGAACGGCGAGGTGCGTCAGGACGATACCACCGCGAACCTGATCTTCGATTACGGCTATTTGCTCTCCTACATCACGACCTTCACCACGTTGAAGCCGGGTGACATGATCGTCTCCGGAACGCCGACCGGCGCGGGTGCGAGATTCGATCCGCCGAAATGGCTCAAGCCCGGCGATGTGATCGAGGTGACGGTGCCGGAGCTTGGCACGTTGCGGAATGGGGTTGAGGACGGGCGATGACATCGCGCATGCGCCCCTTCCAGCGTTCGCTGCCGATGCAGCTCATGCTGGCGCGGGAAGCGGTGATGCTGCGATTTCGTCCGCACCTGAACGAGCATGGTCTGACCGACCAGCAATGGCGCATCATTCGCGCGCTGAACGAGGTCGACGCGCTGGACATGGCCGCGCTTGGCCGCGTCTGCTGTTTGCACACGGCCTCGCTCTCGCGCAGCCTGCCAAATCTCGAGGCCGACGGACTTATCACGCGCCGCGCCAACAAGCAGGACCAGCGCCGCGTCAGCGCCTCGCTGACCGCGAAGGGCCGCCGTCTGTTCGAGACGGTGGCTCCGCAATCCGAAGCCATCTACGCGCAGCTTGCGCAGGAGATCGGACCGCAGCGGCTCGAACAGGTCTATGGTTTACTCGACGAGGTGATCGGCATTCTGGAGAAGCCGCGCGCGCCGGTGAAATCGGTCGCCGCACGATCGCGAACGGCCGTCCGGCGCGGCAAGGCGATGTGACTTATCCCTCCCCCGCTTGCGGGGGAGGGATAAGCAAGACATTTCCGCATGACCAAAAGGATGGATTGTCGCCATGGGTGAATTCAGCAACAAGGTCGTGGTCATCACCGGCGGCAGCCGCGGGATCGGGCGGGGCATTGCGGAGGCTTTCGCACGCGAGGGCGCGCAGACCGTGATCGCTGCGACCTCGGAGCGCAATCTCGCTGACGCCGCCGCAGCGATCGCCACCACTGGCGGTCCGAAAGCCGTCACCGCCGCGCTCGACCTGCGCAAGCTTGAGGATTGCCAGAAGCTGCATGCGCTGGTGAAGAAAGGCCTCGGCCGTTGCGACGTGCTGGTCAACAATGCCGGCGCAACGCGCGCGGGTAATTTCCTCGAACTCAGCGACGACACCTGGCTCGATGGCTTTTCGCTGAAATTCTTCGGCTGCGTGCGGTTGTCGCGGCTGTTCTGGCCGATGCTCAGGGACGCGCAGGGTTCGGTGGTCAATATCGGAGGCGGGGCGGCGCGCACGCCCGGTGCCGACTTTACCATCGGGGCCTCCTGCAACGCGGCGATGGCGAATTTCTCGAAAGCGCTGTCGCGGCTCGGGATGAAGGACGGCGTCAACGTCAACATTATCCATCCCGGTCTGACCGATACTGACCGCGTACAGGACCTGTTCGCGCAGCGCGCCAGCGCCGCGGGCAAGACCATGGACGAAATTCGCGTGGAGGCGGTCGCGCGTGACGGCATCAAGCGGATGGGCGAGCCGGCCGATATCGCGGAACTGACGGTGTTCCTGTGTGGCCCCAAGGGACGCCACATCCAGGGTGCGGCGATCCCGGTCGATGGTGGCGCGACGCCGGGATTTTATTGAAAGCGCTACGTGGACTCCCTCCCCCTGAAAGGGGGAGGTCAGGAGAGTCTGAGTACGTGGCGAGATTGCAGAGGAATAGCGAGCCTTCGCAGGTGTTCCTCCCCACATGCGCGGGGTCATAAGCCGCGTACCAGGGAGGATGCCATGATCGCTTGCATCAGACTGTCATCCATCGCCACCGTATTCATTGCGCTGAGCGTTGCCGGCAGCGCGTTTGCGCAGGACAAGCCAACGCGTGTGCGCGGCGAAATCGTTGCGCTCGACGGCTCGATGATGACGGTGAAGTCGCGCGACGGCTCCGAGATGAAGATCAAGCTCGCCGACAATGTCGGCATCGCCGGAATCATTCCGGTGGCGATCGCGGACATCAAGCCGAATTCCTACATCGGCGTCTCGTCGATGCCGCAGCCGGACGGCACGCAACGCGCCATGCATGTCCACATTTTTCCGGAGGCTCTGCGTGGCACAGCTGAAGGGCATTTCCCGTGGGATAATCAGCCGCAAAGCATGATGACCAATGCGACGGTGGCCGACATGGTCAAGAGCGTGGATGGCGAGACCATCACGGTCAAATACAAGGACGGCGAGAAGAAGATCATCGTGCCGCCGGGTGCGCCGATCGTGACCTATGTGCCGGGCAGCATGGCCGACCTGAAGCCGGGTGCGAAAATCTTCATTGTTGCGGCAGTCCGCCAGCCGGACGGCACGTTCACCGCCGCGCGCTTGAATGTCGGCAAGGACGGGCTCACGCCGCCGATGTGACATTGCGCAGCAATGTCATCCCGGACGCGCATGCAGAGCGAGCGCGATCCGGGATCTCTCTCCACGCGTGTTTTCTTCCC
>CAZIKZ010000189.1:0-2467 GCA_964539845.1 uncultured Hyphomicrobiales bacterium | reverse complement strand
GGTCCGAAAGGACCGAGGCGGGTGAGGGGCCTTTCTCCGAGTTGAACGAAGCCCCTCACCCGCCTCGCATTCGCTCGGCACCCTCTCCCGCAAGCGGGAGAGGGAAGGGTCACACCTCGTGTTCGTGCTCGTGTCCGACATGCCGGTTACGGATGCGGCGCACCGTCCACCAGATCGAAAGCACCGCAATCGGGACGAAGACCGCGGTGGCGAGCGTCGGCTCGACATGCCAACCCGCATCGTGCGCGCCCTTCACCAGATAGCCGAACAGCCCGACCACGTAATAGCTGATCGCAGCAACCGAGAGACCTTCGACGGTCGCCTGCAGGCGCAATTGCATGCGCGTGCGCGCATTCATCGAGCGAAGCAGATCGCGGTTCTGTTGCTCGACCTCGACATCGACGCGCGTGCGCAGCAGGTTGGCGGCGCGCGCGAGCTTGCGTGACAGGTTGGCCTGGCGATCTTCGGTCGCAATGCAGGTGCGGATCGCGGGCGCCATCCGTCGCGCGAGGAACGACGACCATGTCGGCAAGCCGCCGACCTTGCGTTCGCCGATGATGCGCAGCCGCGTCTGCACAATCTCGTCATAGGCGCGGCTCGCGCCGAACCGGAACAGGCTGCCCGCGGCACCGGCTTCAAGCTCGGCCGCAAGCGCTGTCAGTTCGTCCAGCAGGCGGTTGTTGTCGGCGAGCGAGGATTCCTTTTGCAGTTCGCTGGTCAGTTCGGCCAGTCGCCGTTCGATCCTGTTGATGGACGGCGCCAGTTCCTGAGCCTTTGGCAGGCCGAGCAGAGCGAGCGTGCGGTACGTTTCGAGTTCGAGCAGCCGCTGCACCAGCGCGCCGGCGCGTTCCGGGCCAAGCTCGCGGTCGAGCACCAGGACGCGCACGAAGCCTTCCGAGTCGTCGTGAAAATCGGTCGCATAGACTGCGGTACCATCGGAATTCTCCGCCACCGCCAGGCTGGGCCGGTTGAAGTGACGCTCGACCGCAAGGCGATCCGGGCGGTCTGTCATGAGATGCAGATCGATCGCCACAAGCAGCGGGCCGGGCTGCGGCACCAGCGTCATCGGTGTTGCGAGCGATGCGGCCGAGGGGTGGAACGGGGCCGCATCCGGCTCGGCCGGCAGTTCGAGTGTGTAGGTCGTGAACTCGGAATGCTGCTCCCAGCGCAGCCCGGTGTCTCCGAGCGTCACGTGGAAATGCTTGTCGGAGGCCAGCGGCGGCGCCACGCCGCGCCGGACGCACAGGTCGGTCAGCGCCTTGCGATCGTTCTGTGCGCCTTCGCCTGCGGTGTCGAAGGCAAAATGCAGCACACGTCCCGGTGTCGCCAGTGCCCGGAAAGGACGCGCATGAACCTCGCCCAGAATAGCCGCCCGCAGGCGGTGGGGTTCGAGCCGCTTGTCGCCGATGATGACTTCGGAACTCATGGCTTCGATCCGGTGCCACGGAGCGGCATCATTGGCAAGCGTGTGCCTTACCCCGACCCCGGTCGGAGTATGAGGCTCAGCCGGTGCGGACAAACAGGCGGGCGTGTGGCTCTGGATTCCGGGTGCGCCGACGTCGCCGGCGCCCCGGAATGACCGCGGTGTGTGGCGGCCCCGGACTGACCGGGGTGATCCCTCACTCCGCCTTGGCGCCGGAGAAGGCCACCACGTCGCCGTAGCGCTTCATTTCCTTCGCGACGAAATCGGCGGTGGCGGCGCGCGTGGTCGCCATCACCTCGACGCCCTGCTTGGTCAGCGCCTCTTTCACCGCCGGCAGGTTGAGCACCTCCACGAACACGGCGTTGAGCCGGTCGAGCACCGCCGGCGGAGTGCCGCCGGGGGCGAAATAGATGAAGCCGGAATTCGACTCGAAGCCGGGGAAGCCCTGTTCGCCGGCGGTCGGTACATCCGGCAATTGATTGACGCGGGACGGATGCGCGACCCCGATCGCGCGCAGCTTGCCGGCCTGCACCAGCGGCGCCGCGTTCGGCGTGTTGGCGAACGCCATCTGGATATTGCCGGAGACCAGATCGGTGAGCACCTGGCCCATGCCCTTGTAGGGCACATGCACCATGTCGGTGTTGGACAGCTTCTTCAGCTCCTCGGTGCCGAGATGGAACGAGGTGCCGATGCCGACCGAGCCGTAATTGATGGTGCCGGGTTTGGCGCGCGCGAGGTCGAGCAGCTCTTTCAGGTTTTTCGCAGGGACATCGTTGCTGACCACGATGGTGTGCGGCGTGACCCCGGCATAGGTGATCGGCGCAAGATCCTTCAGCGTGTCGTAGGGCAGGGTCTTGAACAGGCTCGGATTGATCGAGACGGTGTTTCCCACCAGCAGGATCGTGTGTCCGTCCGGTGCGGCCTTCGCGACCGCGCTGGTGCCGATCTGGGTTGCGCCGCCGCCGCGATTTTCAATCGTGAACGGCTGACCGAGACGCTGGCTGACCTGCTCGGACATCGATCGCGCGATGATGTCGGAGGTGC
>CAZIKZ010000188.1:0-8529 GCA_964539845.1 uncultured Hyphomicrobiales bacterium | reverse complement strand
TCTGCGAAAACGCGGTGTCGTGCCCCTGCCCGGTCGTCTGCGTTCCGACATGCAGACGAATTGCCCCGTCCTTTTCGAGCGATATCGTCGCCGTGTCCGGCCCGTTGCCCCCACAAGCCTCGATGTAAGTCCCGATGCCAATGCCGCGCAAAGCGCCACGCGCCCTCGCCTCCGCCGCCCGTTCCTCGAAGCCGCGCCAATTCGCGAGTCTGAGAGCGCGCGACATCTGACCGTCGAACTCGCCAGTATCGTAAGTCTTGCCGGTCGCAGTCGCATACGGCATCTGCTCGGGCGTGATGAAGTTGAGCCGCCGGATCGCGTCCGGAGCGATGCCGGTTTCGCGCGCCGCTGCATCGACCACCCGCTCAATCACATAGGACGCTTCCGGTCGCCCTGCGCCGCGATAGGCATCGACCGGCACAGTATTGGTCAAAGCCGCACGCACCCGCACGAAGCAGACCGGAATGTCATAGACGCCCGGCAGCATGGCAGCACCGATATAGGGAATGTACGGCGCATAGGTCGACAGATACGCACCCATGTCTGCGATCGTGTCGACATCCAGCGCGATAAAACGGCCGTTCGCATCCAGAGCGAGCCTGGCCGTCGTGATATTGTCGCGACCATGGGTGTCGCCGAGAAAATGCTCGGTGCGGTCGGCGACCCATTTCACGGGCTTGCCGGTGGTTTTCGCTGCTATCGCGGCGAGCGCATATTCACGGTAGGCGAACAACTTGGTGCCGAAGCCACCGCCGACATCCGGCGTGATCACACGCATCTGTTCAGGTGCCAGACCCATCACCCGCACGCCGATAATGTCCCGAATGGCGTGACTGCCCTGGCTGCCAAGGGTCAGCGTGTAATGATCGCGCGCGGTATCGTATTCAGCGATGACGCCACGGGTATCGATATAGTTCGTCACGAGCCGCTGGTTGACGAGTTTGACGCCGACCACCCGCGCGGCCTCCGCAAATGCGGCTTCGGTTTTGCGGCGATCGCCGAAGGTCACCTCGAAGGCCAGATTGCCGGGCCGGTCCTGCCAGACCAGAGGCGCGCCTTTCGCCAGCGCCGCCTCAGATCCGACGACGTGCGGCAGCGGCTCCCAATCGACGGCTATCGCCTCCGCAGCGTCCCGCGCCTGATCGAGCGTATCGGCAACCACAAAAGCAACCACATCCCCGACGTGATGGACCTCGTCGAGAGCCAGTACCGGACAGGGCGGCACGATCATTTTTTGCCCCGGCACGCCGACCACGCAGGGCATGAGACCCAGATGCTTCGTGTCCGTCCCCGTCAGGATCGCACGAACGCCAGGCATTGCTTTGGCCAGAGTCGTGTCGGTAATTCGGAACCGCGCATGGGCATGCGGTGAGCGCAACACAACGGCGTGGCCACTCTTGGCCGGCGCAAAATCCGCGACATAGCGGCCAGCGCCGCGGACCAGCGGATCGTCCTCCTTGCGAACGAGCGCCTGACCGACCCCGAATTTCATCCCGGATCCCCGGCGCTTTTACGTCTTGACGTCGGTCTGGAGGTCGCCGGGCTTGTCATCCACCTTCTTTCGCGCAAGCCGATCCTCGAGCCAACGCACCACAACGTAGAACACCGGCGTGAACAGGAGGCCGAACACGGTCACTCCGATCATGCCAGAAACGACAGCGGTGCCAAGCGCCCGCCGCAATTCCGAGCCGGCGCCGATCGCAATCGCAAGCGGCAGCACACCAAGGATGAACGCCAATGACGTCATCAGGATCGGGCGCAGGCGCAATTCGGCAGCTTCCATTGCTGCCTGCCAGCGATCTCGTCCCTGTTCCTCGAGTTGCTTTGCAAACTCCACGATCAGAATCGCGTTCTTGGCCGCGAGGCCTATCAATACGATGAACCCGACCTGCGTGAGGATGTTGTTGTCCTGCCCACGCCACACAACGCCGATGATCGAGGCGATCAGACACATCGGAACGATCATGATCACGGCGAGCGGGAGAGTCAGGCTTTCATATTGAGCCGCGAGCACGAGGAACACGAACACGACCGCGAGCAGAAAGGCGAACATCGCCGTGTTGCCGGCACGGATCTGCTGGTAGGCGAGCGTCGTCCATTCGTAGGCAAAGCCCGCAGGCAAGGTCTCCGCGGCGAGCTGCTCCATAATCTTAATCGCCTGCCCCTGCGAATATCCGGGCGCAGCCGAGCCATCGAGTTCGGCGGCAGGATAGAGATTATAGCGCGGCACACGATAGGGGCCGGTGATGTCACTGATCGTGGTGAAAGAACCAAGCGGCACGGTATCACCGCTCGAATTGCGCACCCGGAGATTCAGGATGTCCTTGGGCTCGAGCCGGAACGGCGCATCAGCCTGGGCTTGAACGCGGAAGGTGCGGCCGAACAGGTTGAAGTCGTTGATGTAAAGGGAGCCGATATTGACCTGCAGCGCGTTGAACACGTCAGGCAGATTAATGCCGAGGAGTTGCGCCTTGGTGCGGTCGATATCGAGATAGAGTTGCGGCGTTGACACCTCAAACAGCGAATACACCTGCATAAGCCCGGGTGTGGTCGCTGCACGTCCCATCATGGCGCCGACCGCCTGCTGCAACGCTTCCGGCCCGCGTCCGCCTCGGTCTTCAACCATCATGCGGTAACCGCCGGCATTGCCGATTCCCTGTACCGGAGGCGGTTGCACGACGATCAGCAGCGCCTCCTTGAGGGCGGCATATTTTCCGAACAACGCTCCCTGGATACCCGCGGCCGATTGAGCGGGATCCTTGGCCCGCTTGTCAAAGGGTTCGAGGATTACGAAGATCGCACCCGCGTTCGGCGCGTTGGTGAATGTGGCACCGGAAAAACCAACGATGTTGATCGCGTTGAGAACGCCCGGCGTGTTGAGAGCCATTTCGGTAGCCTGCCTCATCACCTTGTCGGTGCGCTCCAGCGAAGCACCCGGCGGCAATTGCGCAGCGACGATGAGATAGCCGAGATCCTGTTGCGGGATGAAGCCTTGCGGCGCCTTGCGGAACTCGTTCAGGCCGAATCCGATGATCGCGGCATAAAGCACGATCATCAGCCCGGTCATCCGGACGGTGCGCCCGGCCAGTCGGCCATAGCGTGAAGACAGCCAGCCGAAGCTATTGTTGAATATCCGGAAGAAGCCGCGGAACGGTTTCTCCCACCATCGCGCCTCATGCTGCTGCTTGTGCGGCTTTAATAGCAGTGCGCACATCGCAGGCGACAATGTCAGCGATACGACCAGAGAAATCGCGGTCGCACCCGCGATAGTGAGCGCGAATTGCCGGAAGAACTGGCCGGAAATACCGGTGATAAAGGCAGCCGGGATGAACACCGCGCACAGGACGAGCGAGATCGCGACCAGCGCCCCGCCAACCTCGTCCATCGACTTGATGGCTGCGTCGCGCGGAGAAAGCCCCTGCTCAATATTGCGTTCGACATTCTCGACCACGACGATGGCATCGTCGACCACGATGCCAATCGCAAGGACGAGCCCGAACAGCGACAGGTTGTTGAGCGAAAAGCCGAAAATGCTCATCATGAAAAACGTACCGATGAGCGAAATTGGAATCGCCACGATCGGGATCACCGCCGCGCGCCAGGTCTGCAGGAAGAGCAGGATGACCAGAATAACGAGGACAACGGCCTCGAAGATGGTCTCGATCACCGCGTTGACGGACTGCTGAATGAACTGCGTCGGGTCGTAGATGATCGTGTATTGCATCCCGTCCGGGAAGCTCTTCGCAAGCTCGGTTGTCATCGCCCGGATAGAGTTTCCGGTCGAGAGCGCATTCGACCCCGGCCGCTGGAATACGGCGAGCGCAACCGACGGATCGCGACCGAGATACGAGGATGACGAGTAGTCCTGCCCCGTCAGCTCCACCCGCGCGACATCCTTGAGTCGCACCACAGCCGTCGGAGTCTGCTTGATAACGATATTGGAGAACTCTGCCGGCTCGGACAATCGGCCGAGCGTGCGTACGGCCACCTGGAACGCGAGCTGCTGTTCCACCGGCGGCTGGTTCAAGACGCCTGACGCGACCTGGATATTCTGGCCCTGCAGAGCCAGGGTCACGTCCTGGGCCGTCAGATTGAGAGACTGCAACCGGGTCGGGTCGAGCCAGATTTGCATCGCAAAATCGCGCGCGCCAAACACTGTGATCGAGCCGACGCCATCCAGACGCGTCAACGCGTCCTTGATCTGCAGGTTCGCGTAATTGGTCAGAAATACCGGGTCGCGCGACTGATCGGGTGAAAAGAGGTTCACCACCATCAGGATGTCGGGCGAACTCTTGGCGACGGTGACACCGATTTGTTGAACAGCCTGCGGCAAGCGCGGCGTCGCCGTCGACACCCGGTTCTGGACCTGGACCTGCGCAATGTCGAGATTGGTCCCGAGATCAAACGTCACGGAAATCGAGAACCGACCATCGGCGGTCGAGTTCGAGGAGATATAAAGCATCCCCTCGACGCCGTTGACCTGCTGCTCGATCGGGGCTGCCACCGTATCCGCGACCGTCTCCGAGCTGGCGCCGGGATATTGGCCGGTGATGTTGATAACCGGCGGTGCGATCTCCGGGTATTGCGCGATCGGCAGGCGCAGGAACGCAACGCCACCCAGAATGATGAAGACGGTCGAGAGAACGGCCGCGAAAATCGGCCGATCGATGAAGAAATGGGAGATCTTCATGCTGGCTAATTCCGTGCCGATCCGGCAGCCGCTGCAGGGGCTGGCGTGGGGGCAACCTGCGGTGTGACCTTTACGCCGGGTCTCACGCGCATCAATCCCTCGACGATGACGCGGTCGGTCGGCTCGATACCGCTCTTGATGACGCGATCACCGTCGGAGAGTTGTCCGAGCTCCACATACTTCTGCGCCACGGAATCATCAGGCCGCACGACGTAGACGAACTTGCGCGCCTGCTCGCTGCCGATCGCCGTATCCGGAATCAGCAGCGCGACATGGGGCGCCGAACCTGGCACCTGAAGCCGGGCAAACATTCCCGGCGTGAACAGCCCGGCCGCATTGGCGAACACCGCACGTCCGCGGATCGTGCCGGTCGAGCGGTCGATCACGTTGTCGATGAAGTCCATGCGGCCGACATGGATGAAGTCCTTCTCATCGATCAGCTTCAACCGCACGATACTGGAGCCGCCACGCGCGGCGATGTCGTCCTTCTTGGCATTCACATTGCCATTGGCGGCAAGGCGCTCGTAACGCAGATAAGACGCCTCGTCCAAAGTGAACTCGAAGCGGATCGGATCGGTCGATACGATGGTGGCCAGAAGGGTCGGAGTGCCGGCGGTGCCGCCGGCGACGAGATTTCCGATCGACACGCGGCGATCTCCGATCCGTCCGCTGACCGGTGCGCGCAAATCGGTAAACTGAAGATCGAGCTCCGACTGACGCATCGCCGCCTCCTGAGCGGCGAGATTGGCTTCCGCGACCCGCTTGACCTGGGTACGCTGGTCGAAGGTCTGCTGGGTGATGGTCTTGTCCCGCACCAGTTGCGATGCGCGCTCGAGGTCGCCTTCGGCGAACGCAAGTTCGGCCTTGGCACGCTGCACATTGGCCTTCGCAAGGTCCAGCGCGGTCGCGAATGGACGCTTGTCGATGGTGAAAAGAAGGTCACCCTCCTTCACCAGTTGGCCGTCCTTGAAATGGATCTTGTCCAGATAGCCGGACACGCGTGCGCGGACATCCACCTCATCGATCGCGATAAAACGGCCGACATATTCGTCAAAGTCGGTGACGGTGCGCTGGATCGGCTCGGTCACGGTCACTGCCGGCGGCGGAGGGGCCGCCTGCTGCTGCTGCGGATTCTGACCACAGCCACCAAGGCCTGCGATCGCAAGCGCAACAAGGGCGAGGCCGGTGGCCCGCCAATACTTTGGTCTAATCATTTAAAGCTCGAGCAATTGGCTCAGTCCCCAGCGCGTCACATAGGGACTGTTGGTTTAAACTTCAAACACCGCCCGACAGACGCTTGTTATCGGTGCCCATGGCAATTGCCCATGTCTTACAATTGGTTAGTCCGAATTCGCAATCACCGCGGGCGCTTTTTTCTCGCCTCGAAATGCGCCAAACCAGTTGCGTCCGAGCAACACCAACACCAGCCCACCATAAACGAGAGCGCCAATCACAGCGAGCGTGACCAGGGTGGCTTCGTCTCGAAACGCCGGCAGATCGCGATAGAACGCGCTCACAGCGCGCGACGACAGGAAAAGGACGATACCGAATACGCACCCGATCGCTGTCAGGAGCAGCATCGAGCGCTTCAGTCGCCCATCCATTGTAATAATACCCGAGCGCGATGCGAAAAATGCGACCAGTCCGAGATTGACCCAGGCCCCGATTGCGGTGGCGACCGCGAGGCCAACCTGTGCCAGCGGCCCCATCAGGGCGATCTTGATCAGGATGTTAACCGCGACCGCGATCAGGGACGCCTTCACCGGAGTCGCCGTATCGCCGCGGGCGAAGAACGGCGCCGTCATGCTGCGGATCAGCACATACGGAATGAGCCCGATTGCATAGGCTGCCAGTGTCGCGCCCGCCGCGAGAGCATCGTCCGCGGTGAATTTTCCCCGCACGAACAACGCGCGCATGATCAGGTCCGGGATCAAGAGAAATGCCACGAGACAAGGAATGGTGAGGAGCAATGTCAGCTCGATCGCGCGGTTCTGCGCGTTGCGCGCCCCGGCGTCGTCTCCCGCCGCAAGCCTGCGTGACATCTCCGGCAACAGCACAGTGCCAATCGCGATGCCGATCACTCCGATCGGCAACTGGTTGATGCGATCTGCGTAATAGAGCGCGGAGATAGCACCGGCAGCGAGGAAGCTCGCGATGATCGTGTCGGCGAACATCGCAAGCTGCACGCCGGCGGAGCCGACGGTAGCCGGACCGAGCGCGCGGAAAAACTTGCGGACATTCTCGTCGAGCTTTGGCCACCTGAACGACGCCAGGACTTTCGCGCGGCCAGCATCCCCCATAACCAGAAGCAATTCGAGAATACCGGCAATGAACACGCCCCACGCGGCGGCATGACCTGCAGTCGGAAAGAAGGCGGCGAGCGCCAGCGTCGCCATCATCGACAGGTTGAGCAGGATTGGTGCCGCAGCAGGGGTCGCGAAGTGATGGATCGAATTCAGAATCCCGCCATACAGCGTCACCAGAGAGACGAGCAGAAGATAGGGAAAGGTGATGCGCGTCAGTTCGGTCGCGAGTGTGAAGCGGGTGGGGTCGTCCTTGAATCCCGGCGCCAGCAGGTCGATGACCCCGGACGTGAAGACGAGCGCGACCGCAAGCAGCACAAGCTGAACGGCGACCAGCATGGTGAACACCCGGTCGGCAAAAAGCTTCGCGGGGTCGGGTCCATCCTGGGTCCGTATGCGCGCATAGGCCGGGACGAAAGCGGCGTTGAATGCTCCCTCGGCAAAGATCGCACGGAAATGGTTCGGCAGCCGCAGCGCGACGAAGAAGGCGTCTGCGATCGGTCCTGCACCGAGGATGGCCGCAAGCATGATGTCGCGCGCGAATCCGGTGACGCGCGAGAGAAGCGTGAAGCCGCCGACAGTGAAAATACGTCCGATCACGACACGCCTCTTCTACCTCCCCCTGACAGGGGGAGGTCGGCGCGAAGCGCCGGGTCGGGCTCATCCAACGAAAACAAGCCCCCTGCCAATCCTCCCCCTTTCAGGGTGAAGGAGTCTATGGGGGAGAATTTACCGCAGCGCGCGCCGCACCGCATCCACTATGCGGTCCTGTGTCGCCTCATCGAGATAGGCGTGCATGGGCAGGCTGATCACTTCATCGGCGAGGCGCTCGCTCACGGCAAGCCCGGCTTCCGCGATCGGAAAATCGCGATAGGCGGTCTGTTTGTGCAAGGGCTTTGCGTAATAGATCGCCGTCGGAATTCCCTCGGCCTGCAGCGCGCGGGCCAACGCGTCGCGGCGGCCCGGCGCAAGGCGGATGGTGTATTGCGCCCAGACCGAGCGATACCCCTCCGGAACCACCGGCACCGTCGCCACATCCTTGAGCGCCAGATTGTATCGAACCGCGAGACGGTTCCGCGTCTCGATCTCATCGCGGAAAATCTTCAGCTTCTCGATCAGGATTGCCGCCTGGATGGTGTCGAGGCGCGCAGTCAGACCGAGTCTCACATTGTCGTATTTGTCAGATCCGCTGCCATGCACGCGAACGCTCTTCAGGACGGCCAGCAGTTCGTCGTCATCCGTGAGCACTGCGCCGCCGTCGCCGTAGCAGCCGAGCGGCTTGGCCGGGAAAAAGCTGGTCGCGGTGGCATGACCGAAGGTGCCAACGGCACGGCCCTTGTATGTGCCACCGAAGCCCTGTGCGGCGTCATCGAGGATAAACAATCCCTCCGCCGCGGCGATCTCCGCGATCACGTCGTGATCCGCGGGCAGACCAAACAGGTCGACGGGGATGACCGCTTTTGGCTTAAGCCCCTTGGACTTCGCGGTCATGATCGCCGACTTCAGGCTCGCCGCGTCGATATTGAAGGTGTCCGC
>CAZIKZ010000187.1:0-8559 GCA_964539845.1 uncultured Hyphomicrobiales bacterium | reverse complement strand
TGCTCGGGCGGAATGTTGTAGCGCTGCTGCAGGAACGGCAGGAGCTTCATCAGCGCATCGTGCTGCGCCGGTGTCGCGGGCTTGCGCACATCCGGGAAGTTGCCGGAAAATTCGATGCCGAAGCTGTTGTCCTTCACCACACGCCGGTAGGTCGCAAGGTTCGGAATGAACTTGTTGTCCTTGCGGTTTCCGCCGTCGCCGTGGGTCGGGATCGCGGTCTCCGGCACCGACCAGTAGACCGTACCGTCGGTCTCGATCCACAGGGTCGTACCGCGCCGGGTCGGGTCCTTCGCCTGCGCGAGCGCCGCGTTCCTGGCCGCGCCGCTCGGGCCCTCCATCTGATGGATGATGATGTGCTTCCAGTGCTGCGCCTGCGCGGGCGCGCCAAGCGGCGACAGATAGATCATGTTGAGACCCGCGATCTGCGGGGTACCGGCGCTCTCCGCGAGTGCGCACAGGCCCGGAATCCGGTCCTGGCCCTGTGCGGGCTTTACGCCGTGCAGTAGGAGCGCGATGAAGGCTGTCAGAACAATTCCTCGCATGGCGCAGCCCAGGACAGGATTTCAGACCAATGGTACCGCACGGCGAGCGTGAGCCGATCGTCATTCTGGTCGACGCGGACGCCTGTCCCGTCAAGCCGGAAATCTACCGGGTGTCGGAGCGGCATGGCTTGGCCGTATTCGTCGTCGCGAACGCACCGATCGCAGTGCCACGAGAGACATGGATCGAACGCGTCGTGGTGCCTGGCGGGATGGACGAAGCCGATCACTGGATCGCGGCGCGCGCGCGGCCGGGCGCAATCGTCGTCACTGCGGATATCCCGCTGGCGAGCCGCAGCGTGAAGGCGGGCGCCACGACGATCGCCCCGAATGGCCGCGCCTTCACCGAGGATGCCATCGGCATGGCGCTGGCCACGCGCAATCTGATGGACGATCTGCGTTCGGCTGGCGGGACGACCCGCGGGCCGGCGCCGTTTACGCCGAAGGATCGGTCCGCCTTTCTGTCTGCCCTGGACCTCGCGATCGTGCGGCTCAAGCGCGCTGGCTTTGGGTGACGCGACCGCATCGCACCAGCCTGTTGATGACTTGCGATCGATAACGCCGAAGCACGTGTTTTCACTGCAACACTTGGGAAAAACCCGCGGCTCTGCCTCGACTCCGGCTCTCGAATACCATCAAGATGCGAATCTGCTGGTGGAATCGCCCACCGGTTTCCGTTCGGCTGACCGGCGACATCCGAAAAAGCCCGGCAGTCATGGGGGTGTCTTATGCGAAGGATTGGACTTGTGCTGGCGGCATTCGCTGCGGCGCTTCTGTTCACTGGTGGGACGGCTCAAGCGCAGAAGCGCGCCAAGGTCGTGGTAACTCCGGCGCCATGGTACGCGCCGTGGGGTGGCGTGTGGGCGACGATGCCCTGGACTGTCAGGGATCCAAGGCTTGCGAATTCGAATCTCGTGGTTGGCGCGGGCGCGACTGGGGCCTATTTCGCGATGCGGTCCGGCCATAAGCATGTCAGCAACGGCATTCACGGCGGGTTCGGTGCCTATGCTGTGACCAGCGCGGCTTGCGCGGCTGCTTCGCCCATCATCGGCACGATCGTGACGCAGCGTGAGCTGACCCAGCGCGAAGTGTTCGTCTCCACCGCCAATTGCGTCGTTCCCGTCGTCGGTGGCTGGGCGATGAACTACTGGTTTGACTATTACGGCTGGGACAGGCCGAAGAAGGTTGCGCGGCGCTGATCGCGCGCCGAACATCAAGATGCAAAAAGCCGGCCTGGTGGCCGGCTTTTTCTTTTGGTGCCTCGCGCAAGACTTCGTTGGGTTCCTGCTGACGCAGGATGCGCGTGGCAGGATCAACGCTCCATGCACGAACTCCAGCGGCCATAGCCCAGATCGATCGGGCAGGGCGTGCCGGGCGGCGGCTGGTAGGGGCGGCCATATTGATCGAATGAGGGATCGGCTGGGCGCCAGCGATAAGCCGTCGGCGCCGGCGCCTGTTTGTAGACGCGAACCTTCTGCCGCTTTGTCGTGGACGATGCCTCGGCGACGGACGCGGCCACGAGCGGCGCTACCAATATCGCAGACAGGGCCATCGCAGCGATCTTGCGCAAATCAATCATCGGGACCCGCATGGTGACCAGCGTCCATACCCCAGATCTTCGACACATTGCCCGATCGATTTGCGCCACGCATATTCACCGGCATAGCCGGGCGGCCCGATGTAACCGAAGGATGGCCGGACGCCCGGCCGCAGATAATAGGGCGAACGCGAGTCCGTGACATAGCCTTTGCGGCGCACCGTTGCGTGCGTCTTGTGACGGACCTTCTTGCGTGCGGCTGAACTCTCGCTGGGCTGTGACGCGGTGGCACCCGTTTGCGCGGTCCGCGCCGGTTCGGGAAGCGCGACCAGCATCAACGCCAGCACGCCGGCGGTAACAAGACAGAAGGCTTTCATCGGCTGGTCCTCCCGAACGCGAGGCAATGATGTCCGGCGACTCTGTTGCCATCCATACCATGCGAATGGTGAAACAGCTCGTCGCCGCATTCATATGCGTGTGCGTACTCTGCCGTTGTCAGGCGCGCTTGCGGCGGGCGCGGGCGCCGATGCCTTGCGAAGTCCGCGCGCTGGCCTTGCGTGCGCCGGTCTTCCTCGCGCTGGTTTTGCGGGAGCTGGTCTTGGACACAGCGGCCTTTGCCGTCGTGCCGGAGTCGAACAATCCGAACGTCGGAAGGCTGGCGGCGATCGCGCCCGGTGCCGCCGCCATCTTGCGGCCGATATCCTTCAATGCGCTGGAATGCTGCATCGCCTGACCGAGCAATACGCCCATCTGGAACGCGGCCGCCGCACTCACGCGCGGATGGTCCGCGATCGTGTCGCTGATGCGGCTGATCAAGTCTTGTGAACCGGCTGATTTTGCGGTGCGGGCCATGACAATCTCCTGTGCGGGGAACACTCGTGTCTCAAGTCCGGGAGACGATCCGGGTTCCCGCGCGGCAGCTAGCGATTGTCAGGCTCGGTGACGACCCACCAATGCTGGTACGGGGGATCGTCATCGCGCGTCCCCGGGATATTGCTCAGGTCCGCTGTATCGAATGGCGCGCGAGATTCGCTGTGCTCATTCCGGTTGCGCCGCTCCTGCGGCTGTTCTGGTCTTTCTGGCTCTCTCACGGCGAAAATCTTTTGGTGTCCGGCACTCGCGCAACCCTAGAGTCTCCCTGCAAAAGCTTTCGAAGACTGGTTCGCTGCGACCCAATGCCTGAATGAACGCTCGGTTCCAGCCGATGCGATAACGAGTCCGTCAGGAACATCGCCCGTTCTGTCACGTTGCCCCGGCGTGACGCCGACGCGTCCGCCAATCACACTTCAAGAAAAAAGGGAGCCGCAGATGGGCCTGTTTTCCGCTGACATCAAGACAATGGACGATCTCTACGTACACCAGCTTCAGGACATTTATTACGCCGAGAAGCAGATCCTGAAATCGCTGCCGGACATGATTGGCAAGGCGACCGATCGCGATCTGAAATCGGGCCTGCAAAAGCATCTGCAGGAGACAGAAAATCACGTCGCCCGGCTGGAGCAGGTGTTCAAGCTGCATAATTTGAAGCCCAAAGCCGTGGATTGCCCGGCGATCGACGGGATCATTGACGAGGCGCATGAAGTCTCAGGCGAGGTCGCGGACAAGGAGGTTCTGGACGCCGCTATCATCGCGTCCGCCCAGGCCGTGGAACATTACGAGATCGCCCGCTACGGCACCTTGATCGCTTGGGCGCACCAGCTCGGTCGCGACGATGCCGCCGCGATCCTTCTGAAAACCCTCGAGGAAGAAAAGGCCGCCGACAAAAAGCTGACCGCGGTTGCCGAGAGCAAGGTCAATCGCAAAGCCGCGAGCTGACCGTCCTTCGATAACGAAAGAGCGCCGGGCTGTCCGGCGCTCTTTTTTTGTCTGGATGCGCGTGGGCCTCGCCTAACAGGCGCCAGTGCCCGATGTGATGCATGGAGAGGTGCCGGGTTGGGTGACGATTGGAGAGCCGCTGATATTCGGGACGCTTGGACGGGATGCGGCATTCGGGTTGCCGGGGCTGACCGCGCCCGGAATGCCCGGTTGGGTTACCGACGGAGCGGTCCCGCTGTTCGGAAGGCCGGAGCCGAAGCCGGTGGTGCCGGACGGACCGGGGTTTGCCGGCGCAATGCCGGGTGCCGGCGCGCCGCCTGGCTGGGTTGGGGCGGTGCCGATACCGCTCGGTGAGCCACCGACCTGCGCGTGGGCGGAGCCGGCCAGCAGCGCGGCAAATCCGGCCGCCAGAACGAACTTGGACAGAGGTGCCATGGTCTCTTCTTCTCCCGGTGTGTTTCGCTCTCTTCCCAACGGGGCCGGGCGGCCGCTGTTCCCCAAACTGCGGCAATGTCCATCCGCGCACTGCTTCGTGCTAGGACGTCGCTCACTGACGGGGGTGAGCATGAACCAGCAGGGCGGTGAGGCCGCTGATATCGAATACGCCTACAAGGCTTCACTGATGGGGGGCGCATGGATCCTGCGGCTGGCGCCCGATGCGCTGCATTGGTCGGTCGGCGCCATGTCCGGGGTGGTTCCATACGCCAGCATCCGCCGGATCAGGCTCAGCTACCGTCCCGTGACGATGCAGTCGTACCGGTTCCTCGCGGAAATCTGGGCCGAAAAAAGTCCGAAAATTCCGATCGCCTCAGCCTCATGGAAGTCGCTGATGGAGCAGGAGCGGCAGGACGAGGCCTATTCACGCTTCATCCGGGCGCTGCACGAACGAATTGCCGCAGCGGGCGGACGCCCGGAGCTCAAGGCAGGCGCGCTGCCTTTGCTTTATTGGCCGGGCACTGCGGTCTTCGGCGGGCTGTGCTTCATGGGCGCGTCGCTTGCAGTCCGTTCCATGGATCTGGGCGAAAGCGCGCTCGGCCAGCCGACGGACTGGACGCAAAAGGCCGCGATCCTCGCGCTGGTTGCGATGTTCTTCTGGCTGATCTGGCAGATGGGCAGCTTCTTCAAGCGCAACCTGCCGCGTCGTTATACGCTCGATACCATTCCGTCGGACATTCTCCCGAAGCCGGCAAAGCGGTCGAGCCAATCGACGTGAGTGCAGTCCGCTAGTGTGGTGGATCGGAAGTTCGCAAAATGAGTGCGGCATAATCATGCGAACTTCGGATTCAGGACACTAGCCCCGCAACACCAGCACCGAACAGTTTGCGTAGCGCACGACATGCCCCGCATTCGAACCCAGAAAGTAGCTGCGCATGTCAGGCCGGTGCGATGTCATCACGATGAGATCGGCGTTCATCGCTTTGGCTTCTTCGATGACCTCATGATAGATGCCGCCCTGGCGCACGACGCCGGAGACCCGGTCCGCTCCAAGCCCGCATGTGCCGGTCAGTTCCTTCATGGAGTCTTCCGCGGATTTGCGCTGCTGAATATCGAAATCCGGCGGCACATATTCCGCCAGCATGACGGGTGTCATCGGCAGCACATGCACGATCCGGATCGTACCATCCGCGCTGCGTGCCATGGTGCAAGCCCTGTCGATCGCCGGGCGTGCCAATTCCGGCTCTGCGAGGTCCACCGGCACCAGGATCCGTTTGAACATGATCCGTTCCTCCCCGTTTTGTCGGCCAGTCTAGTCGCTTCCTCCGCCGATCGCACGCGGCGTGACGAAGGTCTCGAGCCGGCCGCAGCCGGGCCCGATGGCGGCCCAGTCGTCGATATCGAGGTCGATGACTGCCAGGGCGGCGGTCGGAAATTTTTCCGCGAGCTTTTTGCGCATCTGCTTGTCCCCCGACTGAACCAGGAGATTTGCGGTGTCGTGGAATCCCGGATTATGTCCTACGACCAGCAGCGAGCGGGCGGCGGCTGGCGCGCCTGCGATCGCAGCCAGGATGTGACGCGGCGAGGCTTCATAGATGCGGTCTTCAAACTCGACCGATGGGGGATGGGGGAGCGTGTCGGCCACGAGCCGCCAGGTTTCGCGCGTACGCGCCGCCGTGGAGACGATCGCATGATCGGGCGTCATAGCGTGTTCGGCCATGTAGCGGCCCATCAGCGGAGCGGCCTTGCGGCCGCGCGGCGCCAATTCGCGTTCATGGTCCGTCTGTCCGGGCCGCGACCAATCGGATTTGGCGTGACGGAGAAGCATCAGGCGGCGCATGGATTGCGGTCCGGAGGGCAGGGGAGGATCGGTGGACGAGCCTAACACGAGCCTAGCGCCTGGCGAGGCGCAAACCGAAGCCGCACCGGCCACGGCCGAAGTCCTTGCGGCTGCGCCGGTCGATGCGGCCTACGGTGCGACCTGGTTCACCGCGACCGGTGGTGTCGCCGATCCGCGTGCGCCGCTGACGCAGGATGTCGATGTCGATATCTGCATCATCGGCGGTGGTCTTGCCGGGCTCACAATCGCGCTCGAAGCCGCGCGCCGGGGATGGTCGGTGGCGGTGCTGGAGCAGCAGCGGGTGGCCTGGAATGCGTCGTCGCGCAATACCGGCTTCGTTCGCCCTGGTTTCGCGCAGCGCACGGAGCAGGTGATCACGCGGGTCGGCCTCGATCATACGCGCGAATTATGGACGCTGTCGCAGGAGGGCGTCGAATATGTGCGGCGGATCGCCAACGATGCAGGCTTGCGTGCTGCGACCTCGCGCGATGTCGCGCAGGGCGACGGCTGGCTGCATGTATCGAAGACGGATCGCGCGCGTGAGGTGACCGATAAAGCCGAACTCCTGCGCGGGCTGGGTGCCGATATCGAATTCTGGCCGGCGAACCTCGTTCGCAGCAAGGTGAAATCGCCGTATTATTTCCAGGCGATCCATTTCCCGACCGCTTTCAGTCTGCACCCCTACAATTACGCGCTCGGCCTGGCGCAGCTTGCCGAAAACGCGGGCGCTCGTATCTTCGAAAATACCGTTGCTACGGACATCGATCCGGAGGGCGTGCGCAAGCGCGTCGTAACAGCGCAAGGCCGCGTGCGCGCCGCGAATATCGTGTTTGCGGGCAATGTGCATCTCGGACCGATCATGCCCGAGATCGCCGATACCCTTGTTCGGCTTCACACCTACGCGGTCGTGACGAAGCCGCTCGGCGATGCGATCGTCACTGCAATCGAATATCCGGGCGCTGTCAGCGATACGGATTTTTCGGATCATCATTATCGCGTCGTCGATGGTGACCGGCTGCTGTTCTCCGGACGCGTGGCGACGCGCGATGCCAACCCTCATCGCTATGGCCGCAAGCTGCGTGCCGACATTAGGAAGCGCTTCCCGCAACTCGCACATGCTGAAATCGAATACGCGTGGGGTGGGGCCATCGGCCTCACCGTGCACGGGATGCCGCAAATCGGAAAGCTCGGGCCCGGCGTGTGGCTCGCGAGCGGTTTCGGCGGACATGGTCTCAACACGACCGCGATGGCCGCGAATGTTATCACCAGCGCCATTATCGACGGCGACGACCGCTTCCGGCTGTTTGAGCCATTTGAACTGGTCTGGTCGGGTGGCCGTATGGGTCGCTTTGTCGCCAAGCGCTTCCACTCCGCCTATCGGCGCTATGAGCAATGGGCGTCGCGCCGGTCGCGAAAGAAGGAAATCTGGTGGATCGAGAATGAGCCGCGACTGAAGAAGGAAGCGGAGGAGGCCGCTGTCCGCGCCCGGATTCGCGCCGAAGAGGCTGTCGTTGCGGAGGCCGCACGGATCGAGCGCGAGAAGGTCGAGGCGGAACAGGCCGAGATTCGGCGGATCGAGCGCGAGCGGATTGCCGCGGAAAAAGCCGAGACCAGGCGCATCCGTGCCGAAGAAAAGGCCGCGGCCAATGCTGAAGCTGCGCGGCTGAAGGACGAGCAGCGGGCGGCCGCGCGCGCAGAGAAGGAACGGATCGCGGCTGAGAAGGCGGAAGCGCAGCGGATCGCGGCGGAACGGCGGGCTGCGGAGCGCGCCGAAGCCGAACGGATTGCGGCAGAGCGACGTGCCTCCGAGAAGGCGGATGCCGAACGGCTCGAGGCGGCGCATCGAAACGCCGAACGGGTGGCCGAGAACGCCGCGCGTATTGTTGCCGGGATGGCCGGTACCGGCGCCAAGCCTGGCGAACAGGCCGACGTGGCTGATACGCCCGCTGCCAGCGAGTCCAAGCCAACCGGCGACAAGGCGGGCTGAGCAGCCGAGATCGCTGGCGGCAGCCGCGGTTTCTGGCGCCGCGGCTCGCTGTCGATCACCTGCCGGCGGATGGCCGCGTCAGCGGCCCTCCCGCCTCGCCATAAACGCCAGGCGTTCGAACAGGTGCACGTCCTGCTCGTTCTTCAGCAGCGCGCCGTGCAGCGGCGGGATCAGTTTCTTCGGATCGCGCTCGCGCAGAGTCTCGGGCCCGATATCCTCGACCATCAGAAGCTTCAGCCAGTCCAGCAATTCCGACGTGGACGGCTTCTTTTTCAGGCCCGGCACATCGCGTATTTCGTAGAACAGCTTGAGCGCCTCCGCCACGAGGCGTTGCTTGACGCCGGGGAAGTGCACGTCGACGATCGCGCGCATCGTGTCGGGATCGGGGAAGCGGATGTAGTGGAAG
>CAZIKZ010000186.1:0-8584 GCA_964539845.1 uncultured Hyphomicrobiales bacterium | reverse complement strand
GTAACCCGGTCACGAAAAACTGCCTCCTTCCAAGTTCAATTCAGGTCTCATAAGTAGACGTGGTCTCAAATATAGACCTGGAGCCGAATCATGACAACCTCCGAAACCATCGCCGTCACCGGTGCAACCGGCCAATTGGGGCGTCTGGTGCTTGCCGATCTGCTTGCCCAGTTGCCGTCCGCTCATCTTGTCGGCCTCGTCCGCAACAAAGCTGCGGCGAAAGACCTCGCGGATAACGGCGTCGACCTGCGCGCGGCCAATTACGACGATCCTGCAAGCGTGACGGCGGCACTCAAGGGAGTCGATAAGCTGCTGCTGATCTCATCGAGCGAGATCGGCCGGCGTGTCGCGCAGCACCGCAATGTCATCGAAGCGGCAAAAACCGCCGGCGTGAAACTCATCGCCTATACGAGCATCCTTCACGCCGACACGAGTCCGATGGAACTGGCGAAAGAGCATCGCGAAACCGAATCGCTGATCCGCGCGTCCGGCATCCCGTTCGTGCTACTGCGCAACGGCTGGTACACGGAGAATTATACCGGCAACGTCCCTGCTGCACTCCAGCACGGTGCGGTGCTTGGCTCTGCGCGCAAAGGGCGCATCTCATCGGCTGCGCGGGCCGATTACGCGGCGGCCACGGCCGCGGTTCTTGCAAGCCGGGAAAGTCAAGCTGGCAAGATTTACGAACTCGCCGGCGATGCAAGCTTTACGCTTGCGGATTACGCTGCCGAGATCGCGCGACAATCTGGCAAGCCCGTTGTCTACAACGATCTGCCGGAAGCCGACTACAAGACGGCTTTGCAGAGCGTCGGTCTGCCGGAAGCATTTGCCGGAATTATCGCCGAAAGCGATGCGAAAGCCGCAAGCGATTCGCTCTATGAGCCAGGTCGTCAATTGAGCGATTTGATCGGCCGTCCGACCACGACCATGTCGCAATCGGTGGCTGCCGCGCTGGCCGGTTGAGCGAGTTATCCCGGGCGGCGCGCGCCGTGCTTGGCACGGGCCGCCCGGCACGGCATTCTCCGCGCCATCGTTAATGGGGGCGTGTGGATGGTTCCAGTAGTCGAAGTCAAAGGTGCGCGGATCCCGGCCATTGGGCTGGGAACAATGACGCTGAAGGGTGACATGTGCGTCGAGGCTGTCAGCGCGGCTCTGAAGATAGGCTATCGGCATATCGACACGGCCGTCTTCTATGGCAATGAAGCGGAAGTCGGGGAGGGCATCCGCAAGTCCGGCGTGGCGCGTGACGATATTTTTCTTACCACCAAGGTCCGCCACAGCGATCTCGCGCCCGGCGATTTCGAAGCGTCGGTCGAAGGCAGTCTGAAGCGGCTGGGTCTACCGCATGTGGACCTTCTGCTGATCCATTGGCCGAATCCCGACATTCCGCCGGCGGTCTATATTCCGGCCCTATGCAAGGCCAAGCGCAATGGCCAGACGCGCCATATCGGCGTCGCGAACTTCACCATCGCGCTCCTCGAAGAAGCCGAGAAGCTTGCCGACGAGCCGATCGTCAACAATCAGATCGAGACGCATCCGTTTCTCGATCACCGCACCATCCTGGCTTACTGCAAGGGGCGCGGGATTTCAGTCACCGGCTATTGCCCGCTCGGTCGCGGGCGGATTCCCGGCAACGCCGTGCTGGAACGCATCGCCAGGACTCACAACAAGAGCGAGGCGCAGATCGCGTTGCGTTTTCTGGTGCAGCAAGGTGTGATCCCGATCCCGCGCACCGCGACGCCGGAGAAGCTGAAAGCCAATGTCGATATCTTCGATTTCCTACTGGCCGATTCAGAGATGACCGAGATCCGCAACCTAGCCGAGCCGGACGGGCGCATCATCACGCCTCCGCAATCGCCGAAATGGGATAGCTGAAGCCTTATGCTGTATCTCGAAGCCAAGGACGCCCGCTTTCCGGCGCTGGGTCTTGGAACCTGGGAACTGCGCGGCCGTGAATGCGCGCGCATCGTCGAGCAGGCCGTGCGCCTTGGCTACCGGCATTTCGATACGGCCCAGATGTATGGCAACGAGCGCGACGTTGGCGACGGCATTCGCGCGTCCGGCATCAAGCGTGAGAACGTCTTCGTCACGACAAAGGTGGCGCCGGATAATCTCGCGCCGATGCAACTGATACGATCGGTCAAAGAGTCGGTCGGTGCGCTGCGGCTCGGCGAGATCGATCTGCTTCTGCTGCATTGGCCGAACAAGGGCGTGCCGCTTGCCGAGACGATGGACGCACTGGTCGGCGTGAAGCGCGATGGCCTCGTGCGTCACATCGGCGTATCGAACTACAACGTAGCGCTGATTGCGGAGGCGAGCCGGCTGTCAGGCGATCGGCTTGTCTGCAATCAGTTCGAGTATCACCCTTACCTCGATCAATCGAAGGTGCTTGCAGCGTGCCGTGCACATGGCATGGCGGCGGTGGCCTACTCGCCGATCGCAAAGGGCGCCACCAAGAGCGACTCCGTGCTGACGCGTATCGGCAAGGCCTATGGCAAGACTGGCGCTCAGGTATCGCTGCGCTGGCTGATCCAGCAGGGTGTGGGAGCGATTCCGCGCACCAGCAAGGTCGAACGGCTCGCCGAGAATATCGCGATCTTTGACTTCAGTCTGACCGATGCGGAGATGCAGGACATCGCGGAGCTTGCTCATTCCGGCGGGCGGATTGTCGATTGGGCCTGGTCGCCCAAATGGGACTAGAAGCCGATACCGCGCTGGTCCTGTTTTCAGGCGGCCAGGATTCGACCGTTTGCCTGGCCTGGGCGCTGCAGCGCTTCGGAACCGTGGAAACGGTCGGCTTCACCTACGGCCAGCGGCACGCCGTGGAAATGGACGTGCGGCCCGCTATTCGTGACGCGATGCGAGCCCTTGATCCGCACTGGGCCGATCGTCTCGGGGAAGATCATGTCATCGATCTTGCCTCACTGGGTCAGATTTCAGAGACCGCGCTGACCCGCGATGCGGCAATCGAGATGGCAGATAACGGCCTGCCCACCACCTTCGTACCCGGCCGCAACCTCGTCTTTTTGACCTTTGCGGCTGCGCTCGCCTACCGGCGCGGCGCCCGGCATCTGATCGCCGGCATGTGTGAAACCGACTATTCCGGCTATCCGGATTGCCGCGACGACACCATCAAGGCGATGCAGGTGGCGCTGACGCTTGGCATGGACCGCCGGTTTGTGCTGCATACGCCGCTCATGTGGATCGACAAGGCGGCCACGTTCGCGCTGGCGCAGGACATCGGCGGAGACCGGTTCGTGCAAGCGGTGGTCGAACTGACCCATAGCTGCTATCTCGGCGACCGTTCGCATCGCCATGACTGGGGCTATGGCTGCGGCGAATGCCCGGCCTGCCAGCTTCGCGCAGCCGGTTACGCGAAATGGCAACTGGAATGCGGCAGCAAATGACCAACGAGACCCGCCGCTGGCTGGAAGGCGCGCTGTTCTTCGCGCTGTTTTGCCTGACCATCCCGATGGCGAACTGGATGATCTACAATGTCGGCACTGTCTGCACACGGGACGGGCCTTGCCTCATCCCGGTTGCGCCGGGCCTGATGGCGCCGTCGGGCGTTCTGATGGTCGGGATCGCGCTGGTGTTGCGCGATCTGGTGCAGCGGCGTCTTGGCGTTGTGGCTGCCATCGCTGCGATCCTGATCGGCGCAGGCCTGTCCGGGTTGATCGCGCCGCTGTCGCTCGTGACGGCCTCTGCGGCGGCCTATCTGATGTCCGAATTCGCCGATCTCGCGGTCTATACGCCGCTGCAGGAACGACGCTTCGTGACCGCGGTGGTGGCGTCGAGCATCGTCGGCCTCGTCGTGGATTCGATCGTGTTCTTGTGGCTGGCTTTCGGGTCTCTCGACTTCCTCGCCGGACAGGTCGTGGGCAAAGCCTGGATGGTGCTCCTGTCGCTGCCGTTCATCATGTATCTGCGCCGGCGCGACGAGCAGATCGGCCTCGGCTCAGCCTGACCTATTGGAGAAGACAATGAGCGCGCTCGACGATCTGCGCAACGTCACGACTGGCACGATCACGACGATGCTGCTGAAGCGCGGCATCCGTCACAGCTGGATGTCTGGACCGATGCCGCTCGTGCCCGGCGGCAAACGCGTGGTCGGTCCGGCCTTCACCCTGCGCTTCGTACCGGTGCGAGAGGATCTCGCCACACCCGAAAGCTGGGGCAAACCGATCTCAACGCGTGCCGCGATCGAGGACATGCCGGAAGGCTGCATCGCCATCGCCGACGCGATGGGCGTACAAAATTCAGGTATTTTCGGTGACATCCTCGTCATGCGCATGGTCAAGCGCGGCGTCCAGGCGCTGGTGACGGACGGGGTGATGCGCGACAAGGTCGGCATCCTCAAGACCGGACTGCCCGTTTGGTGTTCCGGCATTGCCGCGCCTGCGTCGGTGAACGGGCTGACCTTCGTCGGATGGAACGAGCCGATCGCATGCGGCGGCTGCGCGATCTTTCCGAACGACATCATCGTCGCCGACGAAGACGGCGCGGTCGTGATCCCGCAGGCCCTGGTCGAAGCCATCGCGAAGGAAGGCCTCGAGCACGAGGCCTATGAGGAATGGGTGGTTCGGGAGGTGGAGAAGGGCGTCAAGCTGCCCGGCCTCTATCCGATGAACGACGAGACGCGCAAACGCTACGAAGCCGAGCGGCAGAAGAAATAGCCGCGTCAAGCCGGCACATCAGAGGGCGATATCGGCATGTTCGGCCTGTCAAAGGTCCTCGGCTTTTTCGCGTTGCCGTCAAATCTGCTGATCGTGCTGGCGCTCACCGGCATCCTGCTCATGCGCACGCGGTTTCGCGGGTTCGGACAAGGCCTCGTCATCGGCGCGGTTCTCTTGCTGGCGGTGATTGGTATTGCGCCGGTCGGCAACGCGCTGATGCTGCCGCTCGAGGAGCGCTTTCCGAAGTGGGATGCAAAGGGCGGCTCGCCGCACGGCATTGTGGTGCTGGGCGGCGCGATCTCTCCGGACGTCTCCGCCGCGCGCAAGGACGTCGCGCTCAACGAGGCGGCCGAGCGCATGACCGCGATTGCGAAACTCGCGCGCGACCATCCGAAGGCGCGCATCGTATTCACGGGCGGGAACGGCCGGCTGATGGGTGGCGCATCCGAGGCCGATTTCGTAACCGGTCTGTTCGAAAGCTTTGGCATTCCGCGCGACCGGATTGAACTGGAACGCCGTGCGCGCAACACCATCGAAAACGCTGTGCTCACCAGGGATATGGTGCAACCGAAGCCGTCGGAGCGCTGGCTGCTCGTGACATCGGCCCATCACATGCCGCGTTCGGTCGGCATCTTCCGCAAGGCCGGATTTCCGGTCGAAGCCCATCCGGTGGATTTCCGGACCCGTGGTAGTGAAGATCTCGCGGGATCGTTCCGGTCGCTTGCGGGCGGGCTCGCCCGCACCGACGCGGCTGTGCATGAATGGGCCGGGATCGTCATGTACTGGCTGACCGGCCATACCAGCGAACTGTTCCCGGGACCGCCCGCCGGAGGCGGTTGCGATAATTCCAGCGACAATTGCCGGCCTTAACCCGGCGTTACGGTTACCAATTCGAAAACATTTTGATCGACACTCGCTGCGTCGGGGCGGAGGGCTCAGGATGCAGATCGAAGCGCAGGTTATCCCGGTCGAAGGCTTGTCGAGGGTTCCCGGCGTCGCCGAACCCTTCGATTTTGATGTTCAGAAGGCTGAAACCCGGCGGCAGAAGCGCGAGCTTTTTCTTCTCAATACCGCGACCGCGCTCACGGTCATGCTTGTGTCCTGCGCCTGGATTGCGATCGCTCTGGATTGATCATTCCGCGGTCATGGCGGCGTTCGCATCCGAGATGAATTGCCGGCTCCACATCACCACGACCGTCGCGGCCGTGGTTGCAAACAGCAGCCAGGGCGATACGAACCATCCCAGATAGCCGAGCGCGAAGAAGAAAGCGCGCTGGCCGCGGTTGAAATGCCGCCCGGCGGACTCGCAGAGCTTGGCGGTTCTCAATGCGTGGCGCTTTGCGTCCGGATCGTCTTTTTCCGAGGACGGCGGCATCGCGCCGATCATGATCGCCACGTAATTGTAGAGCCGGTACGACCAGGAAAATTTGAAGAAGGCATAGACAAAGATCACAGCCAGTCCGATCGCCTTGATCTCCCACAGCATGCGTGTCGTCTGAACGCCAAAGGGCAGGGTCGACACTATGGTGATGAGATCGTCGGTCGAGCGAAGGATGGTCAGCGTACCGCCGACAGCGATCAGTGAGGTCGAGGCGAAGAAAGCGGTGCCGTTCTGCAGCGACGCCATGATCTGGGCATCGACCATGCGCATGTCACGCCGCAGCATTTGCTGCATCCAGCCGTTGCGATGGTCGTGCATGCGGGCATTGAGCCCGGTTTGGCCGTGCGACGACCATTCCAACAGGATGGCATAGCCGAGCCAGCAGACGATGAAGAAGCTGAGGGCTAACAGATCAGGCAGTGTGAAAAGCGACATGGCGGACTCGAGGGACGCGGGCTCCCTCATCCACACCAATTGGCGGTCCGATACAAATACAATCTTTGGTTGTGTTGCGGACAGTGTGATTGTATTAGACTAAAGTCGCAATCTGGGAATGTGAATGGACTGCGGCGGCGTCTCGGCGCGCGATGCAGTGGCCCTCCGCAGCAAAACCGAGGAGACGGCCTATGGCTCAAGATCACACCCAGCAACCTCGGGAATCCACGCTGTCCACGGCGCTGTGGACGGGCGGGGCGCTCCTTGTCGTCGTGCTGATTGCGATCTACGCGGCAATGTAAGCCGCGATGCGCGGTTGGAATGAGCGGCGCGGTTCTCCCGCGCCGCTTCTGTTTTGGCTTGAAGGCCGGCTTGCGTTCTGAAAGTTAGAGCGTGAATCCGAAAAGCGGCTACCGGTTTCCGGAAACGATAACGCTCAACGAACAATCGCCAGCCGGGGAATGCGACACCATGGCCCAGACCATCACCACGAGCGTGAAGTCGCTCGTCGATGCCGCTGAACGAGAGATCGAGACTCTCGCGACCGATCAGGCGATCGCGCTGCATGGCAAGGATGACGTCCTCCTGATTGACATCCGCGACATTCGCGAATTGCAGCGCGACGGCAAGGTGCCGGGCGCGTTTCATTGTCCGCGCGGTATGCTGGAGTTCTGGATCGATCCGGAGAGCCCATATCACAAGCCGCTTTTTGCGCAGGACAAGAAATACGTGTTCTTCTGTGCGGGCGGCCTTCGATCGGCACTTGCCGCACATACCGCGCACAAGATGGGACTGAAGCCGGTGGCTCATGTCCGCGGCGGCTTTGGCGCCTGGAAGAAGGCCGGTGGCCCGGTCGAGGAGGCTGCGCCGAAGGCGTGAAGCTGGCGCGGCATTCGTGCGCCTGATCCTTGTCATCATTTCTTTTCGCTTGCGCGCCGGTTGAACGGACCGCATTGAAAAAAGCATTGGTTCGCATCGAGAGACTCCGATGTCGCTCAAGCTCATTCTAGGTAACAAAAACTATTCGTCATGGTCGCTCCGGCCGTGGATCGCCATGCGCCATGCGGGGATCGCCTTCGAGGAAGAGGTGATCCCGCTTTACGAGCCGGGCAGCACGGAACGGATCCTGGCTTATTCGCCGGCCGGCAAGGTGCCGATCCTGATCGACGGCGACATGACGATCTGGGAGTCGCTTGCGATTCTCGATCATATTGCCGAGCGCTTCCCGAAGGCGCAGCTATGGCCGTCGGATCCGAAAGCGCGCGCGCATGCGCGGGCTGTCTCGGCAGAGATGCATGCTGGGTTCGGGGCGTTGCGCCGGCACTGCCCGATGAACATGCGCCGTGTGAACAAACGGCTCGAACTCACCGTTGAGGTCGATGCCAATGTGCAGCGCATCGAGTCAATCTGGACGGATTGCCGCGCACGGTTTGGGGAGGGTGGCCCCTTCCTGTTCGGCCGCTTTAGCGCCGCCGACGCGATGTACGCACCGGTGGTCTCGCGGTTCGCGAGCTATGCGATCGGTGTCGGCGCAGCTTGCGAGGCCTACATGGCGGCAATGATGGCGCTTCCTGCCTGGCGGGAATGGCATGCGGCCGGCATCGCTGAACCCTGGATCATGCCGGGCAACGAACTGGGCTGAAGGCCGGTGGTCGGATTCTTCCGGTGCCTTGGGTGCGTGTCCCGCTGACCGCAGGGTATTCTGAGACAGAAAACCCGGCCTCTGGCCGGGCTTCCCATCCGACGCGCACACCGAGAGTACATCCGTCCCGCAGCGCATCGAAACTTTAGCGACTATGGCAAACAAGTATTAACGAACTGTGACATCGGCCCGGCTGACGTTCGAGTCGGGAAAAGGCCACCGGGACGGGTGTTTTCCATCCCGGTGGAGAAATTGTCGTCAGGCGTCGATGACCGCGACGATCCGATAGCTGCCCGGCTCGATGATGATGATTTCATCCCCGACCAGAACGAAGCGATAGCCGCGCCATTGCGGATAAACCTCGATCACGGTTGCCGGCAGTGCATGCAGCGTCATCGTGCGCGGAACCACCGTGCCAACGGAGATATTGAAGTTCACGTTGCTCTCGCG
>CAZIKZ010000185.1:0-8647 GCA_964539845.1 uncultured Hyphomicrobiales bacterium | reverse complement strand
GGCTGGCCGCGGTGCGCGAGGCTCGCGCTGTCGCGGCGCAGAGCTATTTCCGCGAGCACGCGGCCGAATGGGATCGCATCCGCAAGCTGCATGCCGCCGACGACGCGGTGGAGCGGGCGATCGTGAAGGCGCTCGGTGACAAGCCGTTCCGCTCGCTGCTCGATCTCGGCACTGGCACCGGCCGGATGCTGGAATTGTTCGGGCCGCAGATCGATCGCGGACTTGGTATCGATCTCTCGCTCGACATGCTGCTGCTGGCGCGCGCGCGGCTCGAGCGCGCGGGTCTGCGTCATTGCAGCGTCCGGCAAGGCGACATCTACGACCTGTCCCTGCCGCGCGATTCATTCGACGTCATCATCATCCATCAGGTGCTGCATTATCTCGACGACGGCGCGCGTGCGATCCGCGAGGCCGCGCGCGTGCTGGCGCCGTCCGGGCGGCTCCTGATTGTGGATTTCGCGCCGCACGAACTCGAATTCCTGCGCGAGGAGCACGCGCATCGCAGGCTCGGCTTTGCGCCGGATACCATGTCGCAATGGCTCGCCGCGGCCGACCTCGACGTCACCCTGCAAAAGAGCATCGCGCCGGAACGCGGCACCGACGGAAAGATCGCCGTGTCGCTCTGGCTTGCACAGGACCGGCGCGTGCGCACCGCCGAGCGTCAGGAGGTTGCATGACCATCGATCTGACACACCGGGTCAGCCGGATCGTGAACGGACGCGGCAACAAGCTGCGGGTCTCGTTCGAATTCTTCCCGCCCAAGACCGACGAGATGGAGCACTCGCTCTGGGAGGCGATCGAGCGGCTCGCTCCTCTGCACCCGAATTTCGTGTCGGTGACCTATGGCGCCGGCGGGTCGACCCGCGAGCGGACGCACACGACCGTCAAGCGCATCCTCGACGAGACGTCGCTTGTGCCTGCCGCGCATCTGACCTGTGTCGATGCCTCGCGTGAGGAAGTTGACACGGTGGTGCGCAATTATCGCGACATCGGTGTCCGGCATATTGTCGCGCTGCGCGGCGACCCGGCCGGTGGTGCTGGCGCCCCCTATGTGCCGCATCCGGGCGGATATCAAAATGCGGCTGATCTCGTGGCCGGTATCAAGCGGATCGGCGATTTCGAGGTGTCGGTCTCGGCGTATCCGGAGAAGCATCCGGATTCGCGCCACGCCAATGTCGATCTCGACATGCTGCAGGCCAAGGTCGATGCCGGTGCGACGCGCGCGATTACTCAGTTCTTCTTCGAGAACGATCTGTATTTTCAGTATGTCGATCGCGTGCGTTCGCGCGGTATCGATATTCCGATCGTTCCTGGTATCGTGCCGGTGCAGAATTTCAAGCAGGTGAAGAATTTCGCCGAACGCTGCGGCACCTTCATCCCGAACTGGCTGGCCGAGCGTTTCGACGGTCTGGATGACGACGTGGCGACGCGCAAGCTGGTCGCCGGCGCAATTGCGGCGGAGCAGGTGTTCAATCTTGCCGACCGTGGGGTCACCGACTTTCACTTCTACACGATGAACCGCGCGGACCTCGTTTACGCGATCTGTCACATGCTGGGCTTGCGTTCGGCAGAAAAGGTTGCGGCGTAAGTTTCGCTCGCGGCAAGAAATGATGAGTTGAGAGTCATGAAGCCATCGACCACCGAAGCGACCCTCCGCGCACTCGCAGCCGAGCGCATCCTGCTGCTCGACGGCGGCATGGGAACGATGCTTCAGCAATTCCGGTTCGACGAGGCGGCGTTTCGGAATACGCGCTTCAAGGACTGGCAGCGCGACGTGCGTGGCAACAACGATCTGCTTACGCTGACGCAACCTGACGCCGTGCGTGAGATACATCTCGCCTATTTCCAGGCGGGCGCCGATATCGTCTCGACCAACACCTTCTCGTCCACTGTGATCGCGCAGGCCGATTACGGCATGGAAGGCATCGTCCCCGAATTGAACCGGGCCTCGGCGCAACTCGTGCGCGATGCCGCTTTGGTCGCGCAGAAGCGTGACGGCCGGCCGCGTTTCGTTGCGGGCGCCATCGGGCCGACCAACCGCACCGCCTCGATCTCGCCCGACGTGAACAACCCCGGCTTTCGCGCTGTCTCGTTCGACGAACTGAAGGCGGCCTATACCGAGCAGGCGGCTGCGTTGCTCGACGGCGGCGTCGACATTCTGTTGCTCGAGACCATTTTCGATACGCTGAATGCCAAGGCCGCGCTCTACGCGATCGCCGAGCTGGAGGATGTGCGCGGCGAGAAGATCCCGGTGATGATCTCTGGCACCATCACCGACCTGTCCGGCCGGATGCTCGCCGGACAGACGCCGGAAGCGTTCTGGAACTCGATCCGTCATGCGTCGCCGCTCTCGGTCGGCCTCAATTGCGCGCTTGGCGCGAAGGAGATGCGCGCGCATATCGCCGAACTGTCCCGCGTCGCCGATACGCTGATCTGCGCCTATCCGAATGCGGGGCTGCCGAACGAATTCGGCCTGTATGACGAAAGCCCGGAACACATGGCGAGCCTGCTCGCAGAATTCTCGGCTGCCGGCCTCGTCAACATCGTCGGGGGCTGCTGCGGTACGACGCCGGAGCATATGCGCGCGATTGCGCAGGCTGTGGCCGACAAGAAGCCGCGCGCCATCCCCGTCATCGAGCGCCGGCTGCGCCTGTCCGGGCTCGAGCCTTTCACGCTGACGGACGCGATCCCGTTCGTGAATATCGGCGAGCGCACCAATGTCACTGGCTCGGCCAAGTTTCGCAAGCTGATCACGGCGGGGGACTACACCGCCGGACTCGCGATCGCGCGCGACCAGGTCGAGAACGGTGCGCAGATCATTGATGTCAACATGGACGAAGGCCTTCTCGATTCAGAGAAGGCGATGGTTACGTTCCTGCACCTGATCGCGGCCGAGCCGGATATCGCGCGCGTGCCGATCATGATCGACTCGTCCAAGTTTCAGGTCATGGAAGCCGGCCTGAAATGCGTGCAAGGCAAGTGCATCGTCAATTCGATCTCGATGAAGGAAGGCGAAGAGGCCTTCATCCATCACGCCAAGATCGTGCGCCGCTATGGCGCGGCCGTGGTGGTCATGGCGTTCGACGAGCAGGGTCAGGCCGACACCATCGAGCGCAAGACCGCGATTTGCGAACGCGCCTACGACATCCTCGTCAACAAGGTGGGCTTTCCGCCGGAAGATATCATCTTCGACCCGAATATCTTCGCGGTCGCGACCGGTATCGAGGAGCATAGCAATTACGGCGTCGCCTTCATCGAGGCGGCGCGCTTCATTCGCGAGAAGCTGCAGCACGCCCATGTCTCGGGCGGTGTTTCGAACCTCTCGTTTTCGTTCCGCGGTAACGAGCCGGTGCGCGAGGCGATGCACTCGGTGTTCCTGTATCACGCCATCAAGGCGGGCATGGATATGGGCATCGTCAATGCTGCGCAGATGGCGGTCTATGACGATCTCGACGCGGAATTGCGCGAGGCCTGCGAGGACGTCGTGCTCAATTGCCGCGAGGATGCGGCCGAGCGTCTTCTCGAGATTGCCAAGCGGTTCTTCGGGCAGACCCGTGAAAAGGCGGAAGCCGACCTCGCCTGGCGCGGATGGCCGGTGGGCAAGCGGCTGACGCATGCGATGGTGCACGGCATTACCGATTTCATCACGCAGGATACCGAAGAAGCGCGTCAGGGCGCCAAGCGTCCGCTCGACGTGATCGAAGGTCCGCTGATGGATGGCATGAATGTGGTCGGTGACCTGTTCGGCTCCGGCAAGATGTTCCTGCCGCAGGTCGTGAAATCCGCCCGCGTGATGAAGCAGGCCGTCGCCTATCTGATGCCATTTATGGAAGACGAAAAGTCCGCGAACGACAAGGGCCAGAGCAATTCCAACGGCAAGATCCTGCTCGCGACCGTGAAGGGCGACGTGCACGATATCGGCAAGAATATCGTTGGCGTCGTGCTCCAGTGCAACAATTACGAGGTGATCGATCTCGGCGTCATGGTGCCGGCGTCGAAAATTTTGGAGACCGCGCGCGAACTTCAGGTCGACATCATCGGTCTGTCCGGCCTGATCACGCCGTCGCTCGACGAGATGTGCCATGTCGCAGCCGAAATGGAGCGGCAGAATTTCGACCTACCGCTTCTGATCGGCGGCGCGACCACGAGCCGCGTTCATACGGCGGTGAAGATCCATCCCAATTACAATAACGGCCAGGCCGTCTACGTGACCGACGCGAGTCGCGCAGTCGGCGTCGCGCAATCGCTCATGTCAAAGGACGGGCGGGCGGGTTATGTCGAGAAGACGCGAGCGGAATATGCGCAGATCGCCGCCGCCCATGCGCGCGGTCAGGACGACAAGAAGCGTCTCAAGCTGACCGATGCGCGCGCGAAGGGGCTTGTGCTCGATCCTGCGGTGCCGCTTGCGCGCAAGCCCGAATTCCTCGGCACGCGCGTGTTCGAGAATTATTCGCTGGCGAAGCTTGCCGACTACATCGACTGGACACCGTTCTTCTCGACCTGGGAACTGACCGGACGCTACCCGCAGATCCTGCATGACGAGAAATATGGCGAGGCTGCGCGGTCGCTGTTCGCCGACGCGCAGGCGATGCTGAAGCAGATCGTCGCCGAGAATTGGGTGCAGGCATCCGCGGTGGTCGGGTTCTGGCCAGCGGAACGTGACGGTGATGACATCCGCGTATTCGACGAGACCAACGGTTCGCAGATCGCGACGCTGCACGGTCTGCGCCAGCAGATTGCGCGACGCGACGGGCGGCCGAATGTGTCGATCTCCGACTTTGTGTCTCCGCAGGTCGGCGACCATGTCGGCGCCTTCGTGGTCACAGCCGGCATCGGCGAAGATGTCATTGCGAGGCGCTTCAAGCATGCCAACGACGATTATTCGGCGATCATGATGTCGGCGCTGGCCGATCGTCTGGCAGAGGCTTTCGCGGAGCATCTGCATGAGCGTGTGCGCAAGGAATTCTGGGGCTTTGCACCGGGGGAGACATTCACCCCGGCCGAACTGATCGCCGAAAGCTACCAAGGCATCCGCCCGGCGCCAGGCTATCCGGCACAGCCGGATCACACCGAGAAGGAGACGCTGTTCCGCTTGACCGGCGGTAGCCGGATCGGCGTGAACCTGACCGAAAGCTTCGCCATGTGGCCGGGCGCTTCGGTTTGCGGGCTCTATTTCAGCCACCCGCAGAGCCATTATTTCGGCGTCGGCAAGATCGAGCGCGATCAGGTTGAGGATTATGCGCGGCGCAAGGGCTGGAGCGTTGGGGAATGCGAGCGCTGGCTGGCGCCGATCCTGAATTACAATCCGTCGGCGGCTGCGAAGGCGAGAGCGGCGTAGCCCTCGCAACTTATTGAGCGGCGCAAGATTGACTTCGTGACGACACGCGGCAATCTCCCCGCATGGGGAAGAAAGCGAAGATCGCGTCGCGGCGCGCGGCCAAGCCTGCAGTCAAACCTGCAGGCGACAAGCGGACGGGCCGGGCGAAGACATCGCGCGATTATCATCTGCCGCCAGGCGTTGCGCGCCAGTCATTGCTGCAATCGGCGATCCGCCTGCTCAACGAGCGCGGTATGGGCAATGTGTCGCTGAACGACGTTGCGCGCGAAGCGAAACTGAATCCTGCGCTCGTCACCTATTACTTCGGCAGCAAGGACAATCTCTTTCAGGCGGTGGTCGAGCAGGTGATCGGCGAGTGGCGCGCCGAGATTCTCGCCGTCGTGCCTGAGGGTGCGGGACCGGAAGAAACGTTGCGGCTGCGCGCGCGGGCGACGATGCATTTCCTGCGGCGTTATCCCTATCTGACGCGGCTGATCATCCATCAGATGATGACGGTGAAGTCGAAGGAGGCGCGGTTCTTCATCGAGAATTTTGCGCGGATCAACTTCGAGGAACATCGTGGCATTATGCAGAAAGGGATCGAGGCCGGGGCGTTCCGGGCGGTCGATCCGCTGTTCTATTTCGCGCATTACATCGCGATGGGCGATCTCTACGCGAATTTGCGGCCGATGATGGAGCGGCTCGGCGGCAAGGCCGAGGACGACGATGCGCGTTTCGAGGCATTCGTCGAGGCCATGATTGAGATGCTGATCCACGGCATCGCCGCCAAGCCGAAGAAAGTCACAAAGACACGCTGACTGACCCGCATCGCGGGCCATCGGGCTTTGCTTGACCAGTATTTAAATGGTCATATAAATAGTGCAGATAGCCCGGGAGGACAGGCTTGCTGTCACGGAACTGGTCATTGTCGCAGCCGCAATATGGTGTGACGTATGAGCGCGAATTGCGGATTCCGTTGTCGGACGGGATTTCGCTGCATTGCGCAATCACGCGGCCATCCGCACCCGGCCGCTATCCGGTGCTGCTCGGCGTGCACGCCTATTCCATGGCGGACCAGTTCACCGACCTGATGCCGGAAGGCATGAGCCACAAGCGCGGCCATATGGAAGCGGGCGACAGCGTCTTCTTTGCGCGCCGCGGTTATGCGCATGCAGTGGTGAATATCCGCGGCACGGGCAAGTCGGAGGGGGTGTTCGGCAATCTCGATCAGCGTTCGATTGCAGATATCGCCGAAGTGGTCGAGTGGCTTGCGTCACAGCCCTGGTCGAGCGGGCGCGTCGGCATGACAGGCGTGTCGTATTTCTCGATTGTATCGCAGCGGGTTGCTGCGCTCGCGCCGCCGTCGCTGCGGTGTATCTGGGCGCCGTATGGCTGGAACGACGCGTATCGCGATCGCTATTACCATGGCGGCATTCTCTCCTACGGATTCATGCGCGGCTGGCTGCGCAATGTCGCCGGGATGCAGATGGGTGAGGCGCGGCTCGCGGCCATGCGGTCGCCGGATATGCGCGGTGTTATCGACGAATTGCGCGCCGACCCGGAGATCGCGAGCGTGCCGTTTCTCAGCGAGTGCCTCGCCGCCCCCGAGACCGGTACCAATCCGCTGATGGTGGAAATCCTGGCGCATCAATTCGAGGGTCCGTTCTGGCGCGAGCGGTCGACCGATTTTTCAGGCGGCGTCGACGTGCCGGCGACGCTGGGCGGTTGCTGGGGAATCTACGGTCTCCATCTGCCGGGCGCGTTTCGCGGATTCGAAAACTGGCGCGGGCCGAAGCGTATGCTGATCGGTCCGCCGGTCTATCTCGATCGGCCTGTCTATCAGTATCAGTACGATCAGCTGCGCTGGTTCGATCACTGGCTGAAGGATAACGACACCGGCATCCTCGACGAGCCGTCCGTCCAGACCTTCATCGACAATTCCGGCGAATGGACGGATTCCGACAGCTGGCCGCTGGAGCAAACGCGGTTCACACCGTTCCATCTGCACGATGGTGGGCTTCTGTCCGAGCGTGAGCCGTTCCGCGGGTCGGATGTCACCCGCTTCGAGGATGCTCCGGGCGCGCGCGGGGAAGCACGTTTCGTCACGCCGCCGATGGTGGAGACGACCGAAATCTGCGGACCGATCGCACTCAGGCTCTATGCATCGACGACCGACCAGGAGCTGTTGATCTTCGCGAGCCTGATCGAAATCGCGCCGGATGGTGCGGAGCGATTGCTGACCCGTGGTTGGCTCCGCGGCTCGCAGCGCCGCACCGATCCGGCAAGGAGCAGGCCGTGGCAACCTTGGCATACCCACAACGGGCGCGAGCCGCTGGTGCCGGAAGAGGTGACGCAATTTGACGTCGAGATCCGGCCCTACGGCATTTTGCTGAAGCCGGGCTATCGGCTCGCGCTGCGTCTCAAATCCGCGGACGACGAAGCACCGCAGCACGATCTGCAATGGATCGCACAGGGCCATCTGAACCGGCCGGTCGCATCCACGGTCACCATCCATCATTCGCTTGAATATCCGTCACATCTTCTGCTGCCGATCACGCGTGGCAACCGGATCGGAACATTCTTTTCAGGCGGCCAGGTACGGCTCAGCGGATGACAACGGCAGAAATCAAAAAGGGAGGATGCCATGAGAACTGGAAAACTTGCGGCCTTCGGCGCGGCAATCGTCGCGGTCATCGTCTGGGCGATTGTGCCTGCGTCCGCGCAGGGTTTTCCCGAGCGGCCGATCCGCGTGATCGTGCCGTTCCCTGCCGGCGGCGTGCTCGACACGCTGACGCGTGCCATCGGCGAGAAGGCGCGGGTCACGCTCGGCCAGCCCTGGATCATCGAGAACAAGCCGGGTGCGAACGGTTCGCTCGGCATGCAGCAATGTGCGCAAGCCGAACCTGACGGCTACACGCTCTGCTCGGTGACGGCCGAAGCCTTCACCATCCTGCCGCACTTCGATCCCGCGCTGTATGAGCGCTACAAATCGCTCGTGCCGGTGACCGAATATCTGACCGCCCCTGGCGTGGTCTATGCGAGCAGTGGCTTCGCGGCGAAGGACCTTCGCGATGTGGTTGTTGCGGCCAAGGCCAAGCCCGGCGATCTGTCTTATTCGTCATGGGGGCCGGCATCGTCGCCGCAGGTCTTCTTCGAATGGCTCAAGAAGACGCAAGGCATCGACATGCTGCATGTGCCGTTCCGCGGTTCGATGGATGCGGTGAACGAGGTGATCGCCGGGCGCATCCCGGTGTCCTATGTCGCGCTCGGCCTCGTGGTGCCGCACATCAAGGCGGGCAAGCTGACGCCGCTTGCGGTGATCGGCGACAA
>CAZIKZ010000184.1:0-8719 GCA_964539845.1 uncultured Hyphomicrobiales bacterium | reverse complement strand
AGTTTAGCCGATAGGAGATCGCGCGCTAGCCGCAACAAGGACTTCACAACGGAGATACCAACGAATAGTTTAGCCGATAGGAAATCGCGCACTAGCCGCAACGGCCCGGCGCGGCGCGCTACAGGACGATGTCGAACACCCGCTGGCGACGCACAGTGCCCAAGCAGACGAAGCCAAAAAAGCCCGCCAACGCCGACCGCGTTGGCACCATCTACCGCGCGCTGCGCCGTGCGATCATCGAGCAGGCGCTGGAGCCGGGGGCGAAGCTGCCGGAAGACGCGATCGGCGAGCGGTTCGGCGCGAGCCGCACCATCGTGCGCCATGCGCTCGGGCAACTCGCGGCGGAGGGACTGGTCGAGCTTCGCCGCAACCGGGGCGCTGCGGTTGCGACCCCGAGTTGGGATCAGGCCCGTGACATCTTCGACGTCCGCATCGCGATGGAGCGGCTGGTCATGCAGCGGCTCGCGAGGAATCTCACGCGCGTGCAGATCGATCAGCTCAAACGGCATGTCGCGGAGGAGGAGCAGGCGCGCGGCCGCGACGAGCCGCTGTCGATCCGCCTCGCGACCGAATTCCATATCCTGCTCGCGGAAATGACGGGCAGTGTGGTGCTAGAGCGCTATGTCAGCGAGGTGTCCTCGCGATGCGGTCTGATACTTGCGCTATACAGCCGGCCGCATTCGTCGGAATGCGCTGTGAGCGAGCATCGTGCGATCATCGACGCGCTGGTCAAGGGAGATGCCCCGCGTGCCATTGCGGTGATGGATCAGCATCTTGAAGCGGTGGCGGGCCGCGCTTTGATCGTGGCGCGCCCAAACAAGGGACGCGACATCAAGGATATTCTTGCAGGCTATGCGGAAGGCGAGGACGAGAGAGGAAAGAACAGCGCGAGGCGGTGACGGTCGAGCCGCACTTCGCGCGGCCCGTATGATCGTCAGGCCACGATTCCTCGCGCGGTCAAAATCCGTTCCGCGCTGTCGTTCCAGACATCCATCTGCACGATCTTGCCGTCGCGCACCACGAAGCGGTCGACGTAACGGTTGCCTTCAAACGGCGTGCCGTCCGGCCATTCGCCGTGCAGAGTGCCGAGATTGTACACGACGGTCTCGCCGCTGCCGGGCACAACGTCGGTGCGTTCCATCTTCTTCTTCACCCATTTGTAGCGTCCGGCATTAAATGCCGTGGTCTCGCGCGGATGCTTGTACTTGCGCCCGCCTGTGAAAGTGATGGCAAGATTGTCGCCAATGTAGCGCGCCGCGGTCTCCGGATCCGGCACCATCGACGCGACCAGAAAGCGCTCGACGATCGCCGCGGCTTCCGCGGTTTCGTCCGTTGCTGCAATGATTTGAGCGGTGGCAGGTGACATGTCGCTTCCCTCTGTCGAGTGGCGTTTGGATGGCTCCAGATTGCCTCATGCATAATTCCTGCCATGGATCGGATGCAATATTATATAATAATCGTATACAATATCGCATACAATTTGTGCTTCAATCTGATCTGCACTGCCCAGAAGATGTGCGGTCAAGCCTAGAATATCAGGATTCATAAGCAATTTCAGTGCATGCTGTTTGGCATGCGGCTTGCGTTAGAGGACCCCAGTTGTCACCCGACCGGAGAGGTTCGTCATGATGTCTCGCCTGCCGCTTCCCCTCAACCGAAGGTTTGTACTCGCCGGCACCGTAGCCCTTGCGATGCTCTCACCCGCCGCCGCGCAGGAAACTGTGAAGGTCGGTCTGGTCGCGGCCATGTCCGGCCAGTCGGCAAAATCCGGCGAAGCGATCCAGCGCGGGCTGTCGCTCGCGATCGACGAAATCAATGCCAAGGGCGGTTTGCTTGGAAAGAAGGTCGAACTTGTCGTTCGAGACGATGAGAGCAATCCGGCCAAGGGCGTGGTCGCTGCACGCGAACTGGCGCAGCGCGAAAAGGTGGTGGCTATGTTCGGCGGTGTCGACACGCCAGTGTCGCTCGCGATAGTGCCATTCGCGAACCAGGCCAAGATCCCCTTCATGGGTGTGTGGGCCGCGGGCACTCCGATCACCAGGAACGGCGCTGCGGAGAACTACGTCTTCCGGGTCTCGGCGGTAGACGAGATCGTGGACGTGGCGCTGGTCGATTACTCGGTCAAGAAATATGCCGCCAAGAAGCCCGGCATGATCCTGATCAACAATCCCTGGGGTGAGTCGAACGAGAAGGGCCTGAAGGCCGCACTCGCCGACAAGAAGATAGAATATGCAGGGGTGGAGAAGTTCGAGACCAACGACGTCGACGTGGTGCCGCAACTCACGCGCCTGAAGCAGGCTGGCGCCGATGTTCTCTATCTCGTCGCCAACGTCGCTCCGTCGGCTCAGGTCGTGAAATCTCTCGATCGCATGGGCTGGAATGTGCCGATCGTCTCGCATTGGGGACCGGCCGGCGGCCGCTTCTCCGAACTTGCCGGCGCCAGCGCATCGAAGGTGCATTTCATCCAGACCTACAGCTTCTCTGGCAAGCTCTCGCCGAAGGGTGAGGCCGTGCTGTCGGCGTTGAAGAAGAAATATCCGGAGATCAAGTCGCTCGCCGATGTGACCCCGGCTGTCGGCATCGCCAACGCCTATGACGCAATGCATCTCACGGCGCTTGCGATCGCCAAGGCCGGCTCGACCGAAGGTCCGAAGGTTCGTCAAGGTTTCTACGACATCGATTCCTATGACGGGCTGATCAAGAACTACAAAAAACCCTTCACGACCTCCGAGCACGATGCACTCGGACCGGACGACTACCTCTTCACCTATTTCAAGGAAGGCGAAATCCTTCCGCTGACGAACTGAGCACCTTAGGCGCAAGAGCGCGGTGGGAATGGCCGCCGCGCTCTTCACAATTTTGAGAAGCCGCCGCATGCTGATCACCTCCGCTATCATCTCCGGCATCGGGCTCGGCTCCATGTACGGGCTGATCGCACTCGGCTTTCACGTCACATATATCGTCTCCAGCACGGTGAACTTCGCGCAAGGCTCGGCGGTAATGCTGGGCGCTGTGCTGGGGTATGCCTTCGCGATTACGCTCGGCTGGCCGGTACCATTTGCCGTCGCGGCGGCGCTTATTCTCTGCGGGCTATTTGGGCTACTGGTGGAGCGCACGCTCGTGCGGCCCTTCGCTGAGCGCGGGTCCAATGCTTGGCTGATGGCGACGGTCGCCGGCGGCATCGTACTGGACAACGTCGTGCTGTTCACTTTCGGCAAGGAGCCGCGCAGCTTTCCATCGTTCCTTGCGCAGAAGCCGGTCGAGATTTTCGGCGCCGGTGTCTATCCACTGCAACTCGTCATTCCCGTGGTCGGGATCGCAGCAGCGCTGCTCTTTCATCTCGTAACGCATCGGACGCGTTACGGAAAAGCGCTGCTCGGCGTAGTGCAAAATCCCGATGCGGCGCGGCTGATGGGCATCAACGTCCGGCTAATCGTGGCGGCGTCATTCGCGGTGTCCACCATGCTTGCAGGCGCTGCTGGTCTGCTGATCGCGCCGCTGTTCAGCGTGCATTCCGAGATGGGTATGCTGTTCGGGATCAAAGCCTTCGCTGTGGCGATCCTCGGTGGCATTACGTCCGCCTGGGGTGTGGTGCTCGCTGGTCTCGCCTACGGTCTGATCGAGGCGCTGGTCACCGCTTATCTCGGCTCGACCTATACGCAGATCGTGGTGTTCTCGGTCATCATTCTGGCGCTCACGCTGATGCCGAACGGTCTGCTCGGTCGTGCTGCCGTGAACAAGGTCTGAGCCGATGAGCGAGACATTGCGCACCATCGCAACACCGCTCGCGATCCTTGCCATCACTGTCGCCGGGCTTGGCGCCGGTGTTCTGACCGAAGGCTATTGGCATTTCGTGCTGGCGCTGGTCGCGCTGACCACGATTGTCGGCGTCGGACTGAATATCCTGCTTGGACTGACGGGACAGGTTTCTCTTGGCCATGTCGGCTTCTATTCAATCGGCGCCTACACGGCCGCGATTCTCACGCTGAAGGGCGTAAGCTTCTGGATCGCGTTCCCGGTTGCGGGCGTTGTTGCCGGTGCCGTCGGGGGGCTGCTTGCGCTCCCGGCGCTGCGCGTGACCGGGCCTTATCTTGCGATGGTCACCATCGCTTTCGCCTTTATCGTCGAGCACGGCACCATCGAGTGGCGCGATGTAACCGGAGGCCAGAACGGTCTGATGGGCATTCCACCGCCGTCCATCGGCTCGTTCACCTTCTCCGAGCGCGACGTCGCGCTGATGGCCGTCGGCTGCGCAGGTCTCTCGCTCTATTTCTTCTACCGGCTGGCTAACAGCGCCTGGGGGAAGAGCATGGTGGCCGTGCGGGACGCCGAGGTTGCCGCCCGCTCGATCGGTCTCAATCCGACGGTCATCAAGACCGCGGCGTTCGCTCTATCCGCGGTGCTGACCGGGCTTGCTGGCGCGATGTTCGCGCCGCTTCTGATGTTCGTCGCGCCATCCAACTTTCCGTTCTCGCAATCGATCCTGTTTCTGCTTGCGGTGATTGTCGGCGGCGCGGGCTGGACCTTTGGTCCGGTGATCGGCGCGATTGTGGCCGTGGTCCTTCCGGAGACGCTGTCGTGGCTTGCTGAGTATCGATTGCTGTTCTTCGGTGGCCTGCTGCTTGTCGTGCTGTGGCTGGCGCCGGACGGCGTCATCGGTGCGCTTGCGAGGCTGTGGCGGTGGATCGATCCGCGGACGGCCTCGGCTGGCGGCTTCGATCTCGCATCATTTCTTAAACCTGAATCACCGCGGAATCTCACGGTACGCGATCTCGGTATTTCCTTCGGCGGCATCCGCGCCGCCACCGGCGTCAGCTTCGACGCTGTGCTGGGCAAAGTAACCAGCGTGATCGGCCCGAACGGCGCCGGCAAGACCACGGTGCTCAACATCATCGGCGGATTCTATCGCGCCGATACTGGGTCTGTGAAACTTGGTACCACCGATCTCACAGGCGCGACCGCATGGAAAGTGGCGCGTGCCGGCATTTCCCGCACCTACCAGACCACGAAACTGTTCGGAACGCTCAGCGTGCTCGACAACGTTCTGATCGCGGCCCGGCGCGGACACCTCGGCGCGCCGCTGACAGCAGCCGACAAAGCGCAAGACCGGGCCGCAGCCGAGGCGCTGCTGGCCTTTGTCGGCTATGCCGGGCCGCTCGCAACACTCGCGGCCGATCTGCCACATGTCGATCGTCGGCTTGTCGAGATTGCGCGAGCGCTCGCCAGCCGTCCGGACGTGTTGCTGCTTGACGAGCCCGCCGCCGGCCTGATGCGCGCGGACAAGGACAATCTCAGCACGCTCTTGCGCCAGATCGCCGATCTAGGCCTCGCGGTGATCCTGGTTGAGCACGACATGACGCTCGTCATGGGCATCTCCGACCATGTCGTCGTCCTCGATGCCGGCACGGTTATTGCCAAGGGATCGGCGATCGAAGTCCGGCACAGCCCGGCCGTGTTGAAGGCTTATCTTGGCGGTGGAGACATGCGCGAACGGCCGCGCAAGGAGGCGTTCGAGTTGTCAGCCGATCCGATCTTGTCGGTCGTCAAACTGACCGCAGGCTATGGCGCCGCGCCGGTGCTGCAGGACCTGTCATTTGATGTTCGCACGGGCGAGATGGTGGCGCTCCTTGGTGCAAACGGCGCCGGCAAATCGACTATCATGCGCGCATTGTCTGGCTTGCTGCGGCCGGTGAGCGGCAATGTCGTGCTTGAGAACAAGCAGATCCAGGCGCTGGAGGCGTACCGCATCGCGCGCTCCGGGCTGGCGCTTGTGCCGGAAGGCCGCCAGGTTTTCGGCGAGCTCGACGTGCGCGACAATCTCGTGCTCGGCGCGTTCTCGCGGAAGGACGCGGATATCGACCGCGAGATCGAGGCGCTACTCGATCGATTCCCGCGGCTGCGTGAACGGCTGACCAGCCGTGCCGGCCTCCTGTCCGGCGGCGAGCAGCAGATGCTCGCCATTGCACGCGGCCTGATGGCCAATCCGCAGCTTCTGATGCTGGACGAACCGTCGCTCGGTCTCGCGCCAGCGATGATCAACGAGCTTTTCGACATCCTCGCCGAGTTGCGCGACGAAGGCGTCACGATTTTGCTTGTCGACCAAATGGCCGCGCTGGCGCTCACGGTGGTCGACCGCGGCTATGTGCTGGAGCAGGGCAAGTTCGCTCGCGAGGGAAAGGCAGCGGAGTTGGCGGCCGACCCCGCGCTGGAAGCGGCCTATCTCGGGGCCAAGAAGAAATCTGTCGCTTAGAGCGTGACCCCGACAAATGGGTATTGGTTTTCGGAAAGATCACGCTCGTGCAAGAGATCGGAGTACATCGTGAATTTTGATCTGATCCTGCGCGAAGCGCGCATCGCCGGACGCGCGGAGCACATCACCGATATCGGCATCAGCAACGGCCGGATTGCGGCCGTCACGGCGGACCTACCGAAAGGTGGGCTGGAAAGGCGGCTCAACGGACGGCTGGTGGTGCCGGGCTTCGTCGAGACCCACATCCATCTCGATAAATCCTGCCTGCTCGGCCGCTGCCAATGCGAAAAAGGTACGCTCGAAGAGGCGGTGGTCGCGGTCGCGGCGGCGAAGCGTGGCTTCACCCATGACGATGTTTATGAACGGGCCAGCAGGACGCTGGAAAAGGCGATCAAGCAGGGTACGACGCGCATGCGGACCCACGTCGAGGTGGACCCGCGTGTCGGGCTGACCAGCGTGCAGGCCCTCCTGCAGTTGAAGAAGGATTATGCTTGGGCAATCGATCTACAGCTCTGCGTGTTCCCGCAGGAAGGCTTGCTCGATGATCCCGGCTGCGAGGATGTGATAGTCGCGGCGCTTGAAGCCGGCGCGGACGTGGTCGGCGGCGCGCCCTATATGGACAAGGATGCGCACGGCCAGATCGCGCGCATTTTCGCGCTGGCGCAGCGTTTCAACATCGACATCGATTTCCATCTCGATTTTGGGCTCGACACGTCTAGCCTCGACGCGCTGGAAGTCTGCCGGCTCGCTGACCAGACTGGATGGGGCGGACGCGTCGCGATCGGGCATGTCACCAAGTTCTCCGCCATGCCGGCGGCAGCGCTGGACGCGTTGTCAAAGCAGCTCGCTACCTCCGGCGTCGCGGTGACCACACTGCCATCGACCGACCTGTTCCTGATCGGGCGCGATTACGATGGCAACGTACCGCGTGGCGTGACACCTGTGCACCGGATGGTCGCTCATGGGGTGAACTGCTCGATCTCGACCAACAACGTTCTCAATCCGTTCACCCCGTTCGGGGACTGCTCGCTGGTGCGTATGGCCAATCTCTACGCCAACGTCGCACAGGTCGGCCGTCCAGCCGACATGGAATTGTGCCTGTCGCTCGTGACCAACCGGTCGGCACGGCTGTTAAATCTACGCGATTACGGGATTGCGGTCGGCAACCCGGCCGACATCGTCGTGATGGATTGCGCGGATGGCCCGTCGGCCATCGCCGAAATCGCGCAGCCGCTGATGGTATTCAAGCGCGGACGAACGACGGTGTCGCGGCCGGCTGCGACGTTGGTGCGGCCGGATTCGAAGCATGCGGATTCCGCGGCGGCCTGAGCGGGTTCGCAATGATGATTCCGGTTTGCGCCCGGAATAACTTGGTCTGCCGCCGGTCGAGATCTAATAGACTACGGGTAACCGAGTGGTTGTGGTAACTCGGACCTACCAACATGCGGCACACCGCCATCGTGGTCACGCTGGCCAGCGTAACTCAACGAGCGGGGCACAGACTGCGAAAGTCTTTCCGTTCTTCCAAGGAAACGGTTCGAAGTGCGAAGCAGACAGCGGCACTTCCCGACTGATTGCTGACAACCAACGGGATCGGCCGCTTGCACCAACGAGCAGTTCCAGCGGTTGATGGCGGGCCATGGCGTGCACCTGCACGGCTCGCTCCACTGCTCAGAACATACTCAGTCACCGGTGTCGACCGAGCCGACGTAAAGACCGCGATTATGCGCACGAAAACTAGTCGGCGGCCGGCTGCTCACAGCGCACTACTTGGCGGCAGGTGATTTGGGTGCCTGCAACAGCGTATAGCAGGCGTCCACCAGCGCCGAGCTGGGATATGATTCGCCCGGAAGCGTCACGAACTCCTTCGGAAATTCATCGCGACGCTTCCAGGAATCGACTTTGATCAACGCAGCCTGCTTCGCATCGGTATCGGGCAGTGCGCGGAATCTTTCCGCGCAAATCGGCGCCAGTACCGCGATCATGGCAACGTTCGCTTGGTCCTTGGCCATTTTCTCCGCGGTGCTCTGGAGCGACCAGCCGCCCCAATAGAAGCCAACCAACATGGTGGCGGCTGCGCCTAAGCAGGCGCCTTGGATCAAGCGGGTCAGCGACTCTCCTTGGAGAATAGCCGGTAATTGGACCATAGTTTTTCCTTTCGTCCGAGATGGGCTCGGGGACGAATGACGGTGACCCGGGATGGGTCCGAACATCGGAATTTTTTGCTGGAAAGCGTTGCGTGTCTACGCTTCGGTTGGATCGACGCTGCGCCCTTATCCACTGAAAGTCGAGACTTATCTGCCTGCTGCGGCGATAGGTCTGCGCGCAACAGATCCATTATAGGCGCCATCCATTTCCACGCGCATCTTGTCGGCGTTGGTTACGAAATTGAGTGAGATGTAGCCGCGCTCGCCTTTCGGTCCCCATTCGCGCAGCGGGGCCATATTGGTCTTGATCCAGGTCTCGTCG
>CAZIKZ010000183.1:7191-8724 GCA_964539845.1 uncultured Hyphomicrobiales bacterium | reverse complement strand
GCGTGCGCGGTCAGGACAGTGCGGCGATACTCGTTGCCTTCGCCTTCCTCGCCGGTCAGGGCTTCTTTCGGAAGGCCCGGCAGCGCTGCATCGTCGAATGCAAGTGTGTAGCCCGCGGCCTCGCCGTAATCGACCGAGATTGTGATCGTCACCGGCGCGGTCGCGGCGCCTTTGCGCTCGATGCGCAGATAGGAGCGAGCGTCGCCTTCGAGCGTCACGTCGAATCCGTAGGCCGAGCAGTCGCGGAGATTGTCGCAGGCGACGAACCAGGTCTTGAAATCCTTCATGTCCTGCGCGGTGGCTGCGCCCGCAGTGAGCAGGAGTGCGGCGAGACTGGCGGTGCAAAGTCGCAACGACATTGTCATTCACCCTCTGACGGCGGCATAGGCGGAAACACATGGCGGCCGTCCGTACCCAGCGGCAACGGATCGGCGCGCGTGACATGGTTCACGTCGAGTTCGGCATAAAGATGAGGAAACAGCGCGCCGCCGCGTGACGGCTCCCATTTCAGCGCTGCCCCGAGTGCATCCGCATCGACCTGAAGGAGTACGAGATCGGTCTGTCCGGCGAAATGCCTGGCCGCGGTTTCGGCGGCCTGTCCGGCGGTCGAGAAATGGATGTAGCCGTCGGTGAGATCGATTGCGGCCCCGCGGAAAACGCCGGCGCGCCGGGCGTCTTGCCAAAGCGAGGCCGGGAGAATTTTGTAGATGGTGGGCATTTCAGTTCTTTCTATCCCTCCCCCGCAAGCGGGGGAGGGATAGCCGTGGCTTATCCCGCAAATCTCATTTCACCGCCATGGGGCGGCGGCACCGAAACGCCGTCGCCGGCATATTCGTTGAGCTTGTTGCGTAGTGTGCGGATCGAGATGCCGAGAATATTGGCGGCATGCGTGCGGTTGCCAAGGCAATGCTTGAGCGTCTCCAGGATCAGGTCGCGCTCCACATCGGCGACGGTGCGGCCGACCAGCGCGCGCGTCACCTGTTCGGCGGCGACGGCGGCATGGGTGACCTGCGCGGAGGCCTGTGGGGAGTCGAGGCGTGTGCCGTCCGGTGTCATCAGCGCGTCGGCACCGATCTCGACGCCGCTCGTGAGCAGCACCGCGCGATGCAGCGTGTTCTCCAGTTCGCGGACATTGCCCGGCCAGCGGTTGAGTGAGAGCGCCTTGTGTGCTCCGGCCGAGAGCGGACGCGGAGGCAGGCCATTGGCTTTTGAATATTTGTCAACGAAATGCGCTGCGAGCGCGATCACGTCCTGCGGCCGCTCGCGCAGCGGCGGAATGCGCAGGTTTACGACATTGAGCCGGAATAGCAGGTCCTCGCGGAAGCTGCCGTTGCGCGCGGCTTCGGCGAGATTACGGTTCGAGGTCGCGATGATGCGGATATCGACGGGCACGGGTTTGGTCCCGCCGACGCGGTCGATCACCCGCTCCTGGATCGCGCGCAGGAGCTTCGCCTGCAACCGCACATCCATTTCGGAGATTTCGTCGAGCAGCAGCGTGCCGCCATTGGCTTCTTCGAACTTTCCAATCCTGCG
>CAZIKZ010000183.1:0-7181 GCA_964539845.1 uncultured Hyphomicrobiales bacterium | reverse complement strand
AAATTTACCGAGATGACGTTGGTGTGCACCCGTGAATGCACCTTTCTCGTGACCGAACAATTCGGATTCGAGCAGTGCTTCGGGAATGGCAGCGCAATTGACGCTGATGAAATGCTTCTTCGCGCGCTTCGAGCGGGTGTGCACATAGCGCGCCAGCACCTCTTTGCCGGTGCCGCTTTCGCCTGTGATCAGCACCGAGGCGTCGGAGCCCGCGATCTGCTGGCCGAGCCGCACCACATGGCCCATCGACTCGTCGCGCCAGACCATCTCGCGATCGTCATTGGCGACGGCAGCCAGCACGGCCGCGATCATCTCGGGATCGGGCGGCAGCGGGATGTATTCCTTTGCGCCGGCGTGGATGGCGGCGACGGCGGCCTTGGCATCGGTGTCGATGCCGCAGGCGACGATCGGCGCGTGGATGTGCTCGGCCGCAAGCCGCGTCACCAGCGACGCGATGTCGACCGCGACATCGACCATCAGGAGATCGGCGCCGCGTCCGGAGCGCAGGACCGCAAGCGCCTGGTCGGAATTGTCGGCGTGCGTCACCGATGCGCCCTTGTCCATGGCGTATTTGGTGGCGAGCGTGAGCTGACCCTTGAGGGTTCCGACGATGAGGAGGCGCATATGCGTGATCCTTACTGACTACCGATTAAAACGAGCGACTGGCTACTAGACTTTGTCTGCCTTGATGATTTCCGTCATGGTTACGCCGAGTTTGTCCTCGACCAGCACGACTTCGCCACGCGCCACCAGACGGTTGTTCACGTAGATATCGATGGCCTCGCCGACCTTGCGGTCGAGTTCGAGCACGGCGCCGGGTCCAAGGCGCAGCAAATCCGAAACGTCCATCCGCGAGCGGCCGAGCACTGCCGAAACCCGCACCGGCACATCGAAAATCGCTTCGAGGTCGGCCGCGGTCTTGCCGCTGGCATCGGGTTCGGAACCGGCGATGGCGAGATCGCCCGGAGGCAGGGCACCGTTTTCCAGATTCGGAAACGGCACATTGGGCTCGTTGTCACTCATGGTCGCTGCCTTTCAACTCCGCATGCCCGGGCGTAGACCGCCCTTCCACAAATCGCTGCACTGTTTCGCCGATCAATGCGTCGGCAGCCGCCCTGTCGCGCATCATGCCGCCATCCGCCCATTCGATCCTGCAATCGCCGACCGCAATGTCCGGCTCTGCCAGGACCAGAAGCCGTCCGTCGAATCCGGTTTCGCGGGCGATGCCGGCCAGTTTGTCCTGGGTTTCGCTGTAAAGCGCATCGTTGACGCGGACCACGACATGCGGCGTGTTGACGAGTTCGCGGAAGCAGTCCTTTGCCAGGGCTTCGATCTCGGCAAATGGCTCGCGCGCAATCAGCGCTTCAGCGAGTTTGCGCCCGGTTGCGACGGCTACCCCCACCGCTTCCGCCTCGACGCGAAGCTCGACCCCGGACAATCCATGCGTGAGAATCGACAGCGAATGCGCGACGCTTTCCATCGCGATGGCAAGCCGGCGGGCGCTTTCGCCCGCGGCTTCCTGCTGGCCCGCAGCAAAGCCGTTGCGATATCCGCGCGTCTCTGCCTCGCCAACCTTCGTCTCGTGGTCGGCGAGCGGCATCGTATTCGCGGGCTTTGGCGCCCCGAAGTCGATGTCGAACATGAATTTTGCGGGCGCGCTCAATAGACAAGCTCCTCGTCACCGCGCTGCTTGGAAATGAGCAGTTCGCCTTTGCCTGCGAGATCCTTGGCGAGATTGACGAGCAGGACCTGGGCGTCGTCGACGTCCTTCAGGCGCACCGGGCCGAGATTGGCCATATCGTCTGTGAGCATCTTCGCTGCGCGCGAGGACATGTTGGAGAAGAAGAATTGCCGGACCGCCTCGTTCGCGCCCTTGAGCGCGATCGCAAGCTTTTCCTTGTCGACATGACGCATCAGGGTCTGTGCCGAGCCGGCATCGAGCTTGATGAGGTCGTCGAACGTGAACATCAGCGCCTTGATGCGTTCGGCGCTGTCGCGGTTTTCCTCTTCCAGCGAGGTCAGAAACCGCGTTTCAGTCTGGCGGTCGAAATTGTTGAAAATTTCGGCCATCACCTCGTGCGAGTCGCGCCGGCGTGTCTTCGAGATGTTGGACATGAATTCGGTGCGCAGCGTCTGCTCGACGCGGTCGATGACCTCCTTCTGGATCGCCTCCAGCCGGAGCATCCGGTTCACGACGTCGAGCGCGATATCTTCCGGCAGGATCGAGAGCACGCGCGCGGCATGTTCGGGGCGCAGCTTGGACAGCACCACCGCGATGGTCTGCGGATATTCGTTCTTCAGGTAGTTGGCGAGCACGTCCTCCTGAACGTTGGAGAGCTTTTCCCACATATTGCGGCCGGCCGGCCCGCGAATCTCATCCATGATGCCGCCGACGCGGTCGGGGGGCAGGAATTGATTGAGCAGGCGTTCGGTCGCCTCGTAATTGCCCATCAGCGAGCCGGAGGCGGACAGGCGGCTCACGAATTCCAGAAGCAGACCCTCGACCAGTTCGGATTCGATCGTGCCGAGCGTCGACATCGTGATCGACAATTGCCGCAGTTCGTCGTCGTCGAGCAATTCCCAGATCTTGCCGCCATATTGATCGCCGAGGGAGAGCATCAGCACGGCGGCGCGCTCGGGTCCGGTCAGATCGCGGTTCGGCTTTGCCGTCTCGGCCTGACGGCTGGCGAGCCCGGCCATGACGCTGCTGATCTGATCGCGGGCGCTGTCTGCTTTATTGGCTGCGGTTGCCATGGCGTGTCCTTAAGCGGGCTCGTGCAGCCACTGGCGGATGATGGCGACTGTCTCGTGCGGATTGCGTTCCGCGAGTTCGCCAACCTTCCGCACGGACTCCGCGTGGACCTGGCCTTGCACTTTGGCGATGTCGATCATCGCCGAGGTATGGTTCGAGATCGCGACATTGTGGTCGGTGCCGACGATCGCGACATTCGGCCCGCTTGTTGCTGTGATGGCCGTACCCGTCGCGCCGTCCGGAAGGCCAATCATGGTGCCATCGGCCAGCCGGCCCTCAGGGACATCGGGTGTGACGATGCGGCGCACCAGCGGACGGATGACGAAGAACAGGACGATCGTGCCGAGCAGGCCCATCACGAACATTTCGATCGCGCGCAGAATGTCGTCCTTGGTGAATTCGGGGATCTCGAGCCATCCCTTGGGCGTGGCCGAGAGCGCGTGCGGCAGCTCTGCAAAGCGCAGGTTGACGATTTCCACCTGGTCCCCGCGCCGTTGGTCAAAGCCGATGGCCGAGCGCACGAGTGCGGCGATCCGGTCCAGTTCGTCCTTGTCGCGCGGCGTATAGGTGGATTCTCCGGCGCTATTTCTTGCGTAAGTACCGTCAACCAGCACCGCGACGGAGACGCGGTTGACGCGGCCGCCTTCGATGACTTCGGTCTTGGTGGTGCGAGAGATTTCGTAATTGACGATTTCCTCGCTCTTGCGGTTGTCGGTCTTGTGGCCGCCTTCGCCCTGCTGTTGCGGCTGCTTCGACGCCCCACCGGGTAATTCGTTGCCGACCGTGACCTGACCTTCGCGCTCGTGTGAAGCCTGCGTCTCCTCGCGGGTCTGGCTCGACCGCACCACGCGGCCTTCGGGATCGTATTTGTCGGTGGTCTGGGTGATGCGGTTGAAGTCGAAATCCGCGGTGAGCTGCACGCGGGCGCGGCCGGGTCCCACGATGGAGGTTACGATGTTCTCGACATTTTCCCGCATGCGGCGTTCGAACACGAGCTTGCGCTCGTCGGCGCCGGATCCGGCACCCGAAAGATTGTCCTCCGCGCCATCGGCGAGCAGCCTGCCGCTTTCGTCGACGATCGCGACCCGGCCGGGCTTCAGGCCGTTCACAGCCGAGGCCGCGAGATGACGAATCGCGCGCACATGCTGCGCTTCCAGCGATCCGCGCAGTTTCAGCACGATGGAGGCGGACGGCTCCTGCCGTTCGCGCGAGAATAGCGGGCGTTCCGGCAGCACGAGATGCACGCGCGCGGCCGCGACCCGGTCGATCGAGCGGATGGTGCGGGCCAGTTCGCCTTCCAGCGCGCGCAAGTGATTGATGTTCTGGACGAAGCTCGTGGCCCCGAGCGCGTCCGACTTGTCGAAAATCTCGTAGCCGACGCCGCCGCCCTTGGGCAGGCCGGATTCCGCAAGCTTCATGCGAAGCCGGGTTACCGTGTCCTTCGGGACGAGGATGACGGCCCCCTCGTTGCGGGTCTGATAGGGAATCGCCTGGCGCTCCAGATCGCGGACGATCGCCGAGGAATCCTCGAAAGTCAGGTCGGTGAACAGCGGGGTCATCGGCACCGCCGTCACGCGCAGGATCAGGAACGCGAAAAAGCCGATCAAGGTGACCGCGACAGCGGCCATAGCCATCACGCGCGTCGCACCCAGCGTCTTTACGAACTCGACCAGACCTTGCACCGAAGAGTCCCCCCACGCGCAACCCGGCAATAATTGCCGTGCGTATGGTTTCCAATCGGTTAACGCCGTTAACGATTACGGCCGGGCGGTGTCAAAAATGAAAAAGGGCGGGGTGAACCCGCCCTGATCGCCTTCCGGCTTTTATCCGGGGTCAGTGCCAGCTGCGGCACATTTCGTAGCGGCCGAAGCCGGCGTCGGTCACGCAGGGAGCACGCCGGACCTTCCTGACCGTCGAGACCTTGACCGGCCGCCGGTAAACCCGGGTCACGTAGGGGTTGGGCAGGCGCTTCCAGTAATAGCCCCGGACGTAGACGTACTTGTAGCCGCGGGGGGTCGAATAGATCGGCTCGCGGAACGGATAGCCGAGCGAGGTATCGACCGGCGTCCAGGCCGGGCCGCGCGGCCATGTGTAAACCGGAACCGCCCGGTATCCCGGCGGCTCGGTATAGCCGGAGGCGGCGCCGACCGCGAGCTGGCGCGCGGACGCGGGGTGGGCGGCTGCGACCAGCGCCACGACGGCAAGAAGGATCAGTCGAATCGGCATGAGGGGCTCCGGAACAGCACCGCCAGTCTAGCGGGCGCGGCAACGGACCGGAAGCCGGATCACGCCGCTACGGCCTGCAATCGTCCGGGGCTGTGACTAAAGCGCCGACCGCCGCTCTGCGGACCTTATCGGCGCACAGAACGATTTCGAGCGCGAGACCGGGATCTGCGCGCTCGTTAAGCGGTCGATAATGGACCTTAAGCGAAGCTTACTGCCGGTATTGCTGAATGCGCGTCGTGCGCAGGCCGGCGAGGCCATGCTGTTCAATCGAGAACTGCCAGGAGAGGAATTCCTCGGTGGTCAGCGTGTAACGTTGGCATGCCTCTTCGAGAGAGAGCAGGCCACCGCGCACAGCGGCGACTACCTCCGCTTTACGGCGGATAACCCAGCGTTTGGTCGAGGGCGGCGGCAGGTCCGCGATCGTAAGCGGAGAACCGTCCGGCCCGATCACATACTTGACCCTCGGGCGATGAGGTTCAGTCATGTTTGCACTCACACACTCAACCGACAAACTCAGAGGAATGTAGCTTGCCCCGCTTAAGATTTGCCTAAGCGCAACATTCAATTGAGAGATGCATGTCGGTGCTGCGACTGCGCACATCGCTTTAATCGCCCGTTAAGAGATGGAGCGAGGATCGTGCTGCTACAGCGACGATATCGAGCGCACGACGCGCTTGATCTTGTCGAGCGCGTATTCGGTATTGTTGACGGACAACATTGGCGGGCTCTTCGACATGTCGACGGAGTCAACGACACCCTGCACTTCGGTCGACACGGCAACCGACTGGCCGCTCGCGTCCTTCGCAGTGATCGATAGTTTGTAGTCGCCGTCCGGCAGCTTGACGCCGGAATTGTTGCGGCCATCCCAGACGAAATTTTGAATGCCGGTATTCAGCGAATAGTTGCCGGTGAATACGGTGGCGCCTGCCGAATTGAGAATGTTCACGGTCGCGCTTGCGGGCTTCGGCGAGTTGAAGCTCCAGCCTGCGACGTTGTTCGACAGCTTTGTTGTCTGGCCGTCGAGAGCGACGGTTTGACCGACATAGCCGAGCGCCTGCGTCGCCTGCGCCGTCTTCTGCAGCGAGACCAGCGTCTCAAGCTGAGTGTTCGACTTGAGTTGCTGCTCGACCTGCGCGAATTGCACGAGCTGTTGTGTGAACTGATTGGTGTCCAGCGGATCGAGCGGGTTCTGGTTCTTCAATTGCGTTGTCAGCAATTGCAGGAACTGCGTGAAGTTGCTCGCAAGCGAGTTATTCGCCACCTCCGCCGTCGCGTTGGCAGTGACGGCAGCGGTGACGCTGCTGGTTCCGGAGATCGTCGACATGATGCTCGTCCTTTCGATCAGACGCGAATGTCGAGGCCGCCACGTGCGCCAAGCAGGCGCGCATAACCATTGGCGGCTTCGTTCGGTGCTACTTCAGTTTCGGTGATCATCGCGCCGGTACCGCGCGGCTTGTCCTCGGCGTCTTGCCGCTGCGCGCCCTGATCGCGCAGCGAGAATTCCAGTGCGTTGTCGGAGGTCTTCAATCCCGCCTGCTGCAGCGCGCGCTCAAGCGTGGACTGGTCGCGGCGCAACAGGTCATATGTGTCGGCACGCTCGATCACGAGCCGCGAGGTCACGTTGCCTTCGCGGTCGATGTCGAGCCGCACATCGATGCGGCCAAGCTCTGCCGGATCGAGCCGGATCTCAAAGCGTGAATTGCCGGCTCGCATCTGTGCGGCGATCTCGACGGCAACCGCATTCACCGGCACCGGCTGAGCGGCGCTGACCGGGACGGCGTGTGCCGTCGTGGCCGGTGTTGCGGCGTGAGCTGGGGTCGCAATCTGCGTGACGGGCGCCGATGGGTCGATGCCGGGCTTTGCGGCGAGAACCGCATCATCGGGCTTCACTGCGACATCCGGCTGCAGGGCGGGTTTATTTGCTGCCGCGTCCTGGCGCTCTGGCGTCGCCTGAGGCGTGACCTGTGCGGACCTGGATTGTTTCGGCTCTTCCTCCGGCGTAGCGATCTCGGCACTTGCGTCGGTGGTTGCGGATTGCGCTTTGGCCTCGGCGGATTCACCGGACACATTCGTAGCTGGCGTCTTGACCGATGGCGCGACGCCGCCGGGCTGCGCCGGTGCCGCATTGCTTGCAGCGATTGTCTGCGCCGTATCCGCCGGAGCTTGCACAGGCGCGGAAGTGGACCCGGCAGGTGTTTCGGGC
>CAZIKZ010000182.1:5650-8755 GCA_964539845.1 uncultured Hyphomicrobiales bacterium | reverse complement strand
GTGATCGAAGGCAAGGGCGTGCTGAACAACCGAATCTCGGAATATGTTTTCCAGAATCTGAACGACATTGGGGTGCCGACGCACTTTATCCGCCGGCTCAACATGCGCGAGCAACTGATCCGCGAGGTCGAGATCATTCCGCTTGAGGTCGTGGTGCGCAATGTCGCGGCCGGATCGCTGTCGACCCGCCTTGGCATCGAGGAAGGCACCCAACTGCCGCGATCGATCATCGAGTTCTATTACAAGAACGATCAGCTCGGCGATCCGATGGTGTCGGAAGAGCACATCACGGCGTTCGCCTGGGCCAATCCTCAGGAGATCGACGACATCATGGCGCTGGCCATCCGCGTCAACGACTTCCTGTCGGGGCTGTTCCTCGGGGTCGGCATCCGTCTGGTCGATTTCAAGATGGAATGCGGGCGCCTCTGGGAAAACGACATGATGCGGATCGTCGTCGCCGACGAGATCTCGCCGGACTCCTGCCGGTTGTGGGACATCAAGTCGAACGAGAAGCTCGACAAGGACCGCTTCCGCCGCGACCTCGGTGGGCTGCTGGAAGCTTATACCGAAGTTGCCAAGCGGCTCGGCATCATGAACGAAGGCGAGCCGCCGCGCGGCACGGGGCCCGTTCTTGTAAAGAGCTGACGCCTCCTGCCTGATGCCGATCTCAAACGGGAGCCACTGGCTCCCGTTTTTAGTTTGGGCACGCGGTCACCGGCGCCTGCGTTGCTGGTGCGGTTCCTGTGCTTGGCGGCTCGGCGGGCCGCTGAACCGCGTCCTGCGTTTTTCCACAGGAGCGCGAAGCTATCCGATCGCCAGCGCTGCCATGTCCCGGAGCGTTCGCCTTTCCCTCTGCGGCCTCGAATCGACGCGCTGACCGAGGGCTTCAGGCCCGCGCCGGAACCGTTCCGGCTGCGCTTGCCGGTCGGTCTGTGCCTCTGAATTCGGCCGGACGGCGCATTGAGGGGGCCCGCGAAGGGTGCTAGGTCGGACCTCAATCCAGCTCCGAATCTGCGGTTCCTCCTCATGAAAGCGCGCGTCACCGTCACCTTGAAATCGGGAATTCTCGATCCCCAGGGCAAGGCGATCGAAGGGGCGCTGAAATCGCTCGGCGTGTCCGGTGTGACAAGCGTCCGCCAGGGCAAGGTATTCGATATCGAGCTTGAAGGGACCGACCGCGCGAAGGCCGAGGCCGCCCTGAAAAGCGCGGCGGACAAGCTTCTCGCGAATACCGTGATCGAGAATTATCGCATCGAGGTTCTCTGAGCCCCATATCAGCATCATGAAATCCGCCGTCCTCGTCTTCCCCGGTATCAATCGCGAGCGCGACATGGCGCGCACGCTGATGCTTGTCTCCGGCGTCGAACCGGCCATGGTCTGGCACGCGGAAACCGAACTGCCCGCAGGCACCGATCTGGTGGTGGTGCCGGGCGGATTTTCCTACGGCGATTATCTGCGCTGCGGCGCCATCGCCGCGCGTGCACCGGTCATGGATGCGGTGCGGGCCTTCGCGGCCAAGGGCGGCCTCGTGCTCGGGGTCTGCAACGGCTTCCAGATCCTGTGCGAGTCCGGGCTTCTGCCGGGCGTGCTGATGCGCAATTCGCAGCTGAAGTTCATCTGCCGCGACGTGCATCTGCGGGTCGAGCGGTCGGATACACCGTTCACGCGCGGTTACAATGCGGGGCAGGTGATCCGCGTGCCGGTGGCACATGGCGAGGGCAACTACATCGCCGACGACGAGACAATCAAAGCCATCGAAAGCGAGGGGCGGGTGATCTTCCGTTATTGCGCCGAAGATGGCCGGCTCAATGACGCAGGCAACATCAACGGTGCGATCAACGCCATCGCCGGCATAGTCAATGATCGCGGCAATGTCGCCGGCATGATGCCGCATCCGGAAAACCACGTCGAAAGCATCATCGGTTCGACCGATGGGCGCGGCCTGTTCGCGGGTCTTGCGGCGCAAGTCGGCAAGGCGGCGTGACGATGTCGGTTGCTGAGAGCGGCAAGACCTTGCGTAACGAACCCAAGATCACACCCGAACTTGTCTCCGAACACGGCCTCAAGCCGGACGAGTACCAGCGCATCCTCGACCTGATCGGGCGCGAGCCGACGATCACCGAACTCGGCATCTTCTCGGCGATGTGGAACGAGCATTGCTCGTACAAATCCTCGAAGGTGCATCTGCGCGGCCTGCCGACGGACGCGCCGTGGGTGATCCAGGGGCCGGGCGAGAATGCCGGCGTCATCGATATCGGTGACGGCCTTGCGGTGGTCTTCAAGATGGAGAGCCACAATCACCCGAGCTATATCGAGCCGTATCAGGGCGCGACCACCGGCGTCGGCGGCATCCTGCGCGACGTGTTCACCATGGGCGCGCGGCCGATCGCCTGCCTGAACGCAATCTCGTTCGGCGATCCGAAGCATCCGAAGACGCGGCATCTGGTGTCGGGCGTGGTCGCCGGCATCGGCGGCTATGGCAATTCTTTCGGCGTGCCGACGGTCGGCGGGCAGACGCGCTTCCACACGCGCTATGACGGCAACAACCTCGTCAACGCGATGGCGGTCGGCCTCGCGCGCACCGACAGCATCTTTTATGCGGCCGCCTCCGGCGTCGGTATGCCGATTGTCTATCTCGGCTCAAAGACCGGCCGCGACGGCATCCACGGCGCGTCGATGGCGTCGGCGGAGTTCGGCGAGGATTCCGAAGAGAAGCGCCCGACCGTGCAGGTCGGCGATCCGTTCGCGGAGAAGCTCCTTCTCGAAGCCTGTCTCGAGATCATGCAGAAGGATTGCGTAATCGCGATCCAGGACATGGGCGCGGCGGGGCTCACATGCTCGGCGGTCGAGATGGGCGCGAAGGGCGACCTCGGCGTCACGCTCGATCTGGAGAAAGTGCCGACCCGCGAAGCCGGCATGAGCGGCTACGAAATGATGCTCTCGGAAAGCCAGGAGCGCATGCTCATGGTGCTCAAGCCCGAGAAGGAAAAGGAAGCCGAAGACATCTTCCGCAAGTGGGGACTGGACTTTGCCATCGTTGGCGAGACCACGCCGACCAAGCGCTTCCTCATACGTCACCACGGCGATGTGCTGGCCGATCTGCCG
>CAZIKZ010000182.1:0-5640 GCA_964539845.1 uncultured Hyphomicrobiales bacterium | reverse complement strand
TGCGTTTCCGCGTCGTGCACAAGGGCAAGGTCGAAGCCGATCTGCCGATCAAGGAACTCGGCGACGAAGCGCCGGTCTATAATCGGCCGTTCGTCGAGACGCCGAAAAAGCCCGAGATCGCCGCGGCCGATGTGAAGCCGCCTCTGTCAGATGCGAACGCGCTGCTGAAGCTGATCGGCTCGCCCGATCTCTGTTCGAAGCGCTGGGTGTGGGAGCAATACGACCACATCATCGGCGGCAATACGGTGCAACGCCCGGGCGGGGATTGCGGTGTCGTTCGCATCGAGGACGGTCCGAAAGGCCTTGCGATGACCGCAGACGTGACGCCGCGCTATTGCGAGGCCGATCCGTTCGAAGGCGGCAAGCAGGCAGTGGCGGAAGCCTATCGCAATCTCTCCGCTGTCGGCGCCTTGCCGCTTGCGATCACCGACAATCTGAATTTCGGCAATCCGGAACGGCCCGAGATCATGGGGCAGTTGGTCGGCTGCGTGCGCGGCATTTCCGCCGCCTGCACGGCGCTCGAATTCCCGGTCGTTTCCGGCAATGTGTCGCTCTACAACGAGACCAACGGCCGCGCGATCCTGCCGACACCGACCATCGGCGGCGTCGGTGTGCTGGACGATTTCACCAAATCGGCGAGCATCGCTTTCAAGACTGACGGCGACGTCATTGTGCTGATCGGAGACACCAAGGGTTGGCTTGGCCAATCGGTCTATCTGCGCGACGTCTGCGGGCGAGAGGAGGGGGCTCCGCCGCCGGTCGATCTCGCGCTCGAGAAGCGTCATGGTGAATTCGTGCGCAAGCTGATCGGCGAAGGGCGCGTGACGGCGTCACACGATGTCGCCGACGGCGGCCTGGCCGTCGCGTTGGCCGAGATGGCAATGGCGTCGGGCATTGGTGCGACCCTCGATGCGCCGGATGGCATCGCGGCTCACGCCTTCTGGTTTGGCGAAGATCAGGCGCGTTATGTCGTGACCGCGAAAGCGGATCACGCAGCCGCTGTCCTCGAAGCAGCAAGAGCGGCAGGTGTCGCGGCGCGGACCGTCGGAAGGGTTGGCGGCAAGGCCCTCAGGCTCGGCGACGAGACGAGCATCCCCGTCGCCGACCTCTCAAGCCGCTTCGAGTCGTGGCTGCCGGACTACATGGCTGGCGCGACCGAGAGCTAGCATCCCGGCCGTATTCTCGCTTGCGCGGAAACGAGCGGAGCGTGTTACGGCCGCATCTCTCCCGTCCGCACCATCGCTTCGCGACAACCAGGCGAGAGCGCCGGCGCGTTGCTGGTGAGACATTGCACCGCCCGTCCTTGTCCGAGCGGTACGCCTTTACACAACACCCGGAAGTCGGTGGTGCAGAAGCGGCGGATCAGGATCGCCTCGCCGAGCCGTGGCTGTGTGGCTTGCGACGGCGGTGCGAGTGCGGGCGCTACTGCTACAGGCGCTGTTGCAGGCGCAACGGCCGGGGCAGCCGGGCGTGCGGGAATAGCGGCGGCCTTCGGCGCGGGTGCTGTTTTCGGTGTTGCGGTTCTGGGAGCGGCCGGTTGCTTGGCGGGGGCAACCGGAGCCGACGCAGCGGGTGCGGGGGCTGGCGCAGCGGGTGCTGCCGCCGGTGCCGCTGCCTTTGGTTCGGGTTTCGGCTCGGGCTTCGCAGCCGCCGGAGCGGGGGTGATCGCGTTCAGCGCGCCCTGACAACCGGACGAGACCTTCGTTTTGTTCTGCATCAGGCATTCCAGCGCTTCGCGGCCTCCCGGCGTCACGCTTGAACAATTGCGCATGAAGTCGGACCGGCAATTGCTGCGGAGGGCATCCTGCTGCGCCTTGCTCGGCGTCTGCGCCTCAGCGATCGCCACTGACGCCGATAGCAAAGCCATGCCGGCCAGCGCGTGCGCGCACCAGTTTCTCATTGTCGCCCGTCTCCATTCAAATAGCGCGCGCGGCCACGCCGGCCGCCGCAATCCGTTGCGTTAGCAAATCCCGCTTAACGCTTGGCCAGCGCCTGCCTGCAGACGTTCGTCAATGACGAATGATGCAACAGCAAACATCGCAGCACGCGACTTTGTCCGAAGGTCACGCCCTGGCACAGCAGCGAATGATCTTCCTTGCAATGGCGGTTCACCCAGCGCGCCTCCTGGGTCGGACGCATGGCTGGAAGCTTGAGATCCGGTGCGCTCGATTCCTTCGCTCCCTCGGGCTGCGTGATCCGGTCGGTCGACACCACACGCGGCGCTGCGGATGTCCCCGCAGGCTCGGTCGATTTCGTTGCGGGCGCCACCGACGCGGGCGCTGCCGCATTCATGGCTTTGCTCAGGGCAGCCTGACAGGGAGGCGTATGCACCGAAAAGTTCGGGCGGAGGCATTGCACCGATTCCGTACTGCCGGGCACCACACCCGCGCAGGTGCTCCTGATCTCGGCATGGCATGCGGTGCGGACCTCGGGATAGGGAATAGCACCCGTGGCGGGCGCTCCCTTCGGCGCGGCTGCTGGGCCCTGTTTCTGTGCGGGGGCGCTGGCCTTTTGCTGCGCGGGCGGTTGGGCCTTTCTGGCCGGCGCCTGCGAAGGCTGGGTCGGGCGTGACTGCTGAGGCGGCGGCGGGGGAGCCTCTCGCTGCTGCGGCTGCTGGAAGAACGGGAAGAATTGCGCCTGCGCAGCCTGCGTGGCCAGCAGCAACGCGACCGCGCCGATGGCGCATCCCAGCGATCCGGTTTTGAAAGTCACGTCCGCATCCTTCTTGCTTCAGGCCTCGTCCTCGGTGCCGCAGAATAGTCGGCCCGATGCCCCGCGTCAGCCATCTCCGTGCGTCCAAGAGGCACGTTTGTCAGAGCGGGCAAATCACCATATTTCTACTGTAACCGGACCCGGCGGTGTGTCCTAAGTTTCCGCCGCCTGTGAATCGAGGAGTTTTGCCTATGCCTATGGACGCCGCCGAAATCGAGCGGCTGATCAAGGTCGGTATTCCGGATGCGGAGGTATCGATTCGGGACCTTGCCGGCGATGGAGATCACTACGCCGCGACGGTTCTCGCAGAGAGTTTCCGTGGCAAATCGCGTGTGCAGCAGCACCAGCTGGTCTATCTGGCGCTGAAAGGTCAGATGGGCGGCGCGTTGCACGCTCTCGCCCTGCAGACCGGCGTCCCGGAGAATTGACCCGCAAACGACCGGTCCAGCTGTTGCGGCACAGCCGGCCTGCCTATATTGGGGGCTCGCCACCCGGATCGCCGGACATACCCCGAAGGATGGGATATCTCTAATGAGCATCAACGAGTTCATCGAAGGCCAGGTGAAGGCCAACGACGTCGTGCTTTTCATGAAAGGCACGCCGCAATTCCCGCAATGCGGGTTCTCCGGTCAGGTCGTGCAGATCCTCGATTTTCTGCAGGTGCCCTATAAGGGCGTCAACGTGCTGGAATCGGGCGAATTGCGCGACGGCATCAAGCAATATTCGCAATGGCCGACGATTCCGCAGCTCTACGTGAAGGGCGAGTTCGTCGGCGGCTGCGATATCGTGCGCGAGATGTTCCAGGCCGGCGAACTGCAGAGCCTGATGCAGGAAAAAGGCCTCGCGGTTCAGGGCAAGGCGATCGCCTAGACTACGACCCGGCGCGCCGTCTTCAGGACGGCCGGAACGGTTCGCAGGCCGCCTTGGTCCCGAAGCGCTGATCGAAATCGAGCGTGCCGCCCGCCATCGGAATGGTGGCGGGCTTCAGTCCCTTGCGGGTGAATTGCTCGAGCACGATCGACTTGTTGTCCTTCGTTGAGCGCAGCCGCACGGGCTCGACGACCTTCCCCTTCTGGGCTTCGGTCAGATCGAGGGCGTAGAGTCCGTTCACCGTGCCGCCGAGACCGAGCTTCTCGATATTGCGTTTCAGCACCAGCGATTGCGGGATGTAGACCTCCATCTTCGCGTCGGTTCCCTGACACGCGAAGATTCGCGTCATCGGCACGTCGAGAAAAACGCCGCCGGCGAACGACGATGACGGCAGCGCAAATGCGCAGGTCACGATCACCGATGCTGCGAGGATGTGCTGGCGGACCATTCCGTCGCTCCAGATTCCATTTTTGCGGATGCTAGGCGAGAGCGGCGGCCGCTGTCACGGCTGCACGCATCACGCATGCGTGTGCCAAATGAAAAGGGCCACCCGATGGGTGGCCCTTTGAAAATCGTCGTACTGAAAGGATCAGCGCGAATAGAATTCGACCACAAGGCTCGGTTCCATCTGAACCGGGTAGGGCACTTCGCTGAGCGTCGGAATGCGCAGGAACTTGGCCGTCCTCTTGGTCTCGTCGACTTCGATATAGTCGGGCTGGTCGCGTTCGCTGAGCGACAGGGCCTCGATCACGAGCGCCATGTCCTTCGACTTGTCCTTGACCTCGATCACGTCGCCGACCTTGACCTGATAGCTCGGGATGTTGACCCGGCGGCCATTCACCTTGACGTGGCCGTGGTTCACGAACTGGCGGGCCGCGAAAACGGTCGGCACGAACTTGGCGCGATACACCACCGCATCGAGGCGGCGCTCCAGAAGGCCGATCAGATTCGCGCCGGAATCGCCGCGCAGACGGATGGCCTCGGTGTAGACGGCGCGGAATTGCTTCTCGGAAATGTCGCCGTAATAGCCCTTGAGCTTCTGCTTGGCGCGCAACTGCACGCCGTAATCCGAAAGCTTGCCCTTGCGGCGCTGGCCGTGCTGGCCCGGGCCATATTCGCGGCGGTTGACCGGGCTTTTCGGCCGGCCCCACACGTTCTGGCCCATACGGCGGTCGAGCTTGTATTTTGCTTCTGCACGCTTTGTCATCGCGTCCTCTTCAAATTGAACGAAGGTGAGGAAACGCGCCCTCCTCTGTGCCGGGGATTCCCCCGGAACCGACAGGTCCGACGCCAAGCGATGGCGGGAACCACGGGTCGCGAAACGAGGAACGGCCCCGGAGGGGGCCGAACCGCGTCGGGTATCTAGAGGCAAACGGCCGGACTGTCAAACGACCGGCCAGCGTCCGGTTACTCGCCGGTTTTGCGAACCTGGCAGCTCGATTCGACCATTTTCGCTTCGAGAACCTCAATGATATCCGTGCCAATACCGGACTTTGCCCGCACCACCCCGGCGCCTTCTTCAGGCGCAAGCCCGACATCGATAGAGCAGGCAAAGCGCGCCGCGTCGCGCTTGAAATCGATCGTGGTCCTGCGGGCGCCCGAAACATAGGCTTGGAGCCATACCAGACGCCCCTCGTCGAACAACCAAATGCCGTCGCCAGAAGCGGATTTGCGGGGCCTGTTCACGACGGATTGGCCGCTGCGGGAATTGGATCCAATGGTTCTGCCGTCCGGATTCGTGACGACGTTTGTATTGCTTTGTTTGATGGTTTTGCCGGAAATAATGAGGGTTATCGTGCGCGTTGAGTTGCTGCTTCTGACTTTATTGTCTCTTGGGTTACGAACTTTCTGCGCCAGCGTGACCTTCGCCTCGATGGTTCTGCCGTTCAGTTCCTCGAATACGATCGGCTTCGATGCGATCTGCGACCACGCGGGTGCAAACATCGCGAGCACGAGAGAAAGCCCGAGGATCAGCCGCATCATCCGCGCCCCTTGTGCGCTCACCGCCTAGGCCCCGCTCTTTGCGACCCGGCAGGACGACGAGATGGTCTTGGCGGA
>CAZIKZ010000181.1:0-8759 GCA_964539845.1 uncultured Hyphomicrobiales bacterium | reverse complement strand
CGCGAGCGCGGCGACCGCGATGGAGACGTCCTTGTAGCGGCCGGCGATCAGCTTGATCAGCGCGTAGGTGATGAAGCCAAGCCCGATACCGGTCGCGATCGAGTAGGTCAGCGGCATGGTGATGGCCGCAATCACCGCGGGCGCGGACTCGGTGATGTCCTCCCAGTCCATGTTCGCCAAGAGGCTCGCCATGACGCAGGCGACGAACAGGAGCGCCGCGGCCGATGCGTAGGCCGGGATCAGTCCGGCAAGCGGTGAGAAGAACAGCGCGAACAGGAACAGGATGCCGACGAATACCGCCGTCAGGCCGGTTCGTCCGCCAGCCTCGACGCCAGCCGCGCTCTCGATATAGCTCGTCGTGGTCGAGGTGCCGATCGAGGCGCCGAACATCGCCGCGAAGCTGTCGGAGATCAGCGCCTGTTTCATGCGCGGCACGTTGCCGTCCTTGTCGACGAAGCCGGCCTTCTCCGTCACCGCGATCAGCGTGCCCGCGTTATCGAACACGTCGATCATCAGGATCGAGAACACGACGATCAGGAAGGACAGTTCGAAGGTGCGGGAGAAATCGAGCGCCAGGAATGTCGGGGCGAGCGACGGCGGCATCGAGACGATGCCGGTAAATTTCGACAGGCCGAGCGGCAGCCCGATGATACCGACCACCAGGATGCCGATCAGCGTTGCGCCGTGAATCTTCCGTGCATGCAGGGCCACGATCAGGATGAAGCCGAGCAGACACAGAAGCGGCGCCGGCACGTTGAGATGGCCGAGCGTCACAAGCGTCGCCGGATGGTCGACGATGATGCCCGCATTTTCGAGCGCGATGATGCCGAGGAACAGACCGACGCCTGCGCCGATCGCGTATTTCAGGTTCCGCGGGATCTGGTTAATGATGTATTCGCGCAATCCTGTCACCGACAGGATGAAGAACAGCACGCCAGACAGGAACACGGCACCCAGTGCCTGCTGCCACGTATACTTGTAGGTCAGCACCACCGTGAAGGCGAAGAATGCGTTCAGCCCCATGCCCGGCGCGAGTGCGATCGGGTAGTTCGCGTATAGTCCCATCACGACGCTGCACACCGCGGCCGCGATGCAGGTCGCGACGAACACCGCGCCCTGATCCATTCCCGCTTTCGCGAGAATGCTGGGATTGACGAAAATGATATAGGCCATCGTGAGGAACGTGGTCAGACCGGCCAGAGCCTCGGTCTTCACGTTCGTGCCGTTGGCCGTCAGGCCGAAATAGCTGTCAAGAAAGCCGTCCGGGCGCACTGTCCCGGCAGGCTTGTTGTCCGTGGCCATGGTCACCCCCTGCATGCCCCGTAGCAATCGGCAAGATTAGCGCGTTGAAGGCGCTATTCCCGTCCGATTGTGACGTTGTCCACCGCAAGAAAAGCCAAACTCATGCCAACACGGACTAGCCGCGTTGTCGCAGGGTGTTAAACTTGGAATCACCTGAGGAAGCGCATGAATGGCCCGCTGACTGCCCTGCAAAACGGCATGCCGGCCGCCCTTGAAGCGGCTGGGAGGAGCGGTCCGGCAAGCGTATTGTGCAAGTTCGTTTGGTGTGAGTTGTGCTTGGTGTGAAGCGCGTCTCGGAAGCGGACCAAGGAGCTGCCAATGGATCTCGATCCCGTCCTTCTCGCCCGCATCCAGTTTGCCTTCACGGTCACCTTCCACATTATTTTCCCGAGTTTCACGATCGGGCTGTCGGCCTATATCGCCACGCTCGGCGTCATGTGGTTGCGGACGGATAAGGAGCGCTACCACCGCCTGATGCGGTTCTGGACCAAGATCTTCGCAGTCTCCTTCGCCATGGGCGTCGTGTCCGGGATCGTGCTGAGCTACCAGTTCGGCACCAACTGGAGCCGCTTCTCGGTTGTGGCGGGCAACGTGGTCGGCCCGTTGATCGGATACGAGGTGCTCACCGCCTTTTTCCTGGAGGCAACCTTCCTCGGCATTCTGCTGTTCGGCTTCAATCGTGTGCCGCGCAGCCTTTATGTGTTCTCGGCTGCGGTCGTCGCCGCCGGAACGGCGATGTCGGCTTTCTGGATTCTGGCGGCGAATAGCTGGATGCAGACGCCGGTCGGCCACGAGATGCGCAATGGCGTTGCGATTCCGGTGGATTGGCTGACCATTATCTTCAATCCCAGCTTCCCGTATCGCTTCGCGCACATGCTGAACGCGGCCTATCTGACGACCGGCTTCGTCGTGCTCGCGGTCGGTGCGCGCTATCTGTTGCAGGGCAAACATATCGAGGATGCACGCACCATGATGCGGATGGGCCTGTGGCTCATGGCCATCCTCGCGCCGCTGCAATTGTTCATCGGCGACCAGCACGGCCTGAACACGCTCAAGTATCAACCGATCAAGATCGCAGCGATTGAAGCGCATTGGGATGGCAGCAAGCCCGGCGCACTCGTGCTGTTTGCCTGGCCGGACGAAAAGGCGGAGAAAAATCTCTACGAGATCGCGATCCCGTTCGGCGCGTCGCTCATTCTGCGGCACGATCCGTATGGGTTGTTTCCCGGTCTGAAGAGTGTGCCGCCGCAGGATCGTCCGCCGGTGCTGAACGTCTTTTTCGGCTTCCGCATCATGGCCGGTATCGGATTTTACATGATTGCAGCGGCCTTGTTCGGCGTCTTCCTGTGGTGGCGCGGGACATTGTGGGAGACGCGCTGGTACCTGCGAATCGTCTCATGGACGTGGTGGAGTGGCTTCGTCGCAGTCATCGCGGGATGGGTCGTCACAGAGAGCGGGCGGCAGCCCTGGCTGATCCACGGAATTCTCCGCACGGCCGACGCGATCTCGCCGGTGCCTGCCGCGAGTCTGCTCGGGACACTCGCGCTGTTCGTGGTCTGCTACGGCATCGTGTTCTCGATGGGCATCTATTACATCAATCGGCTTATCAACAAGGGACCGGAAGATCGCGTGATCGATCCTGAGGATGGAGTGCCGAGCCGTCCGTTGTCGGCTGCCGAAGGCGCATCGCGCGCCGCGCAGAGGAGCTGAGCCATGGAATGGTATCTCCCCGTTATCTGGGCCGGGCTGATCGGCACCGCGGTTGCGATGTATGTTATCCTCGACGGATTCGATCTCGGCCTCGGCATCCTGTTTCCGTTCGCACGCAACGAAACGCAGCGTGACCAGATGATGCGCTCGATCGCGCCGTTCTGGGACGGCAACGAGACATGGCTGGTGCTCGGCGGCGGTGGATTGTTTGTCGCGTTCCCGGTCGCTTACGCTGTCATCATGCCCGCAATGTATCTGCCGGTCATCGTGATGCTGCTGGCGCTTGTGTTCCGCGGGGTCGCGTTCGAATTCCGCATCGTCTCGCACAGCAAGACAGGGTGGAGCTTCGCCTTCACCGCAGGGTCGCTGCTCGCGGCCTTCTCACAGGGCGTGATCCTGGGCGGACTGATCCAGGGTATCAAGGTCGAGAACGCGCAATTCGCCGGCGGGCATTTCGATTGGGCGACGCCGTTCACTATGCTGTGCGGGCTGGCGCTGGTCGCAGGCTATGCACTGCTTGGCGCGACCTGGCTGATCATGAAGACCGAGGGTGAGGTGGCTGACCGCGCCCGCGGTCAGGCCAGGATCCTGCTGCTCGTTGTGCTCGGCTTCATGGCGGTGGTGTCGCTCTATACGCCGTACGCCTTCGAGCGCATTGCCAACCGATGGTTCTCGCTGCCCAACTTCTATTATCTGTGGCCGGTTCCGTTGGTGACGGCGATCGTCGCTTATCTGCTCTGGCGCTGGATCGGAAAGGAGCACGACTCGCTTCCGTTCATCGCAACCATCATGCTGTTCCTGCTAGGCTATCTCGGGCTCGTGATTTCGAGCTACCCGTATCTGGTGCCGCCATCCCTGACGGTGTGGGATACGGCGGCCGCGCCCGAGAGCCAGATCTTCATGCTGATCGGCACTGTGTTTCTGTTGCCGATCATCCTGGGTTACGTCATCTTCATCTACTGGGTGTTCCGCGGCAAAGTGAAGGAAGGCGAGGCGTATCACTGAGCCGCCGTCTGCGGCCGCACCACACCCCAGCCGATGCGCAGCACCGGCGCGCGGCCCGGAAGGGCGCGGTCGAATGCGCGCGGCACTTCCGGCACGATGTCCGGGAATTGCGCCTTGATCTCCGCCGGCGGCGTTCCGGCGCTGTCGGTCGCGCGCCAGAGAACGATCGCGCCTTTCTCCGTCACGTCCTGCCGCGGCGCAAGCAACGGCTTCCCGGAATTGAGATCGTGATAGACACGCGGGCGGCTGGTTGAGGCCAGCGAGACGAGCGTGGCAAGTCGCGAGTCGCCGGCTACGACCTCGAGCTTGCGCTGCGTGCGCCGCTCGAAATTGTCGGTGAAGAATTTCGCGATCTCGTCGGCCGGCTGTGCGGTCCGCAGATCGACCGCGAACAGCGACGGCAGCAGCAGCACGCCCGCTGCCATCAGCGCCGCGGGTACCAGCAGCAGGCTGATCCACGCGATGCTCAGAACACGCTGATGATGCAGCATGATGGTCTCGCCGACCGCTGCGACGATCGCAAGCCCGGACAGCACCAGCAGCGGCGGGATGCCGGACAGGTCCGGCTTTCCGGAAATCACCGCAAAGGCGGTGACCACGATCAGCGGCGCGAGCGCGAATGTCAGGATGAAGCTGCGCGCGTAGAGGTTCACGGGCTGCCCGACCACCGCGGCCGCTTCGATCCGCTTCGTGCGCGCCAGATTGCTTGCGAGCACCACCATGATGCCGGCACCGGCATGCGCAATCGCAATCAGCAGCACCAGACGCAACCACGCGATGATGTTCTGGTCGATCGCCTCGACGTTGCGGAGCCGTGCGAGATTCGGCGTCAGCCCAAAGCCGTATTGCTGAATAAGGACGGCACTCGGAAGCATCATGCAGAGGACCGTGATCGCGGCCATGCCGGTGGCGGGATTGGCGGCGGCCTTGCGCGCGTGCGGGTTGACCAGAACGAATACGACCACGACTGCGAACAACAGCAGAGCAAGGTGCGAAGTCAGCAGCATCAGCCAGAAATCGAAGGCGAGCGCGAACCAGTACAACGATTTGTCTTCTCCGGTCGCGCGCCACAGATGCAGGATCGCGAACGCCCAGAGCGGCATCATCAGGATATCGGGGCCGAAATCCGGCGAGCCGATCGTGAAGACCGAAATGCCGACCATGAGCAGCACCGCCAGAACCGCGTGGCGATCACCGACGGTCGCGCGGCCGAGCTGAAACACCGCCCAATAGGTCGCGACGATGCAGATCTGCGACAGGATATAGACGCCGATCATATGTCCGCCGGTGGCCCGCAACGCGATCTCGGCCAGCCAGAACGCGAGCGGCGGTCCGCGTTCCGAGCCGAATTTCATCTCGCGTCCGACCGCGATGACCTCGGCCAGTTCGCCCGGCGGCGCCGAATAGAACAGCGTCGGTACCGCAACCCACAGCACGGCCTGCGCGAGCGTCGCCAGCCAGAAAATCAGGTGCGGCCTGGTGCGCAGGATTTCGATGGGGAGTGAGACTGTAAGCATGGACGCCGCTGGCATGGGGCCGACTCTCGACAGAGCCGGGTGGGGCGGCAGAGATAAGCCTGCCTGCGTCAGAGAGGCAACCCGAGAGCGGGGTCGTCCATCACGGGTGGTGGCCTCAGGCCGTCGGCGATGGCGACCGGCGAAAAGCTCCGGCGGTGATGGATGGTCGGGCCGAGCCGCTGCAAGGCTGCGAAATGCTCCGGCACCGAATAGCCCATATGGCGCTCGAAGCCGTAACCCGGATGCGCGGCGCCGATCTGCATCATCAGCCGGTCGCGCGTCACCTTGGCCACGATCGATGCGGCGGCGATCGACAGCACGAGGGCGTCGCCCGAAATCACCGCCTCGCAGTCGCACGGCACCTTGATCCGGTCGCGGCCGTCGACATAGACGAGCCTCGGCCGGCAGGGCAGGGCGCCCACAGCTTGCGCCAGCGCCCACAGCGAGGCCTGCAGGATATTGTCGCGATCGATGCGTGCGGGAGAGGCGAACGCGACGCCGACTTCGGCGGTCGCGCAGATACGCGCGTACAGCCTCTCGCGCTCGCGGTGCGTGAGTTTCTTCGAATCATTGAGTCCGCGCGGGATACGATCCGGATCGAGCACCACCGCCGCGGCGACCACGGGGCCCGCAAGCGGCCCGCGTCCGGCCTCGTCGCACCCGGCAACCGGCCATATCCCGCTCTTGTAGGCACGCCGCTCACGTCGGAATGTCGGGCGGACGATCTCGTCCTTCAGGGGCAGGCGCGCGGGCGTATTTTTCCGACTCATGGCCGGGACATTGCGCGGGAGAGCCTCCCGTGCGCAACGGCTAATCGGGTACGGTGGGACGGCCGTCGGCTGACAGTGGAAACTGGGGATTATGCGCCACTTCCCAGATATGGCTGTCTGGATCAGCAAAATGACCGTGATAGCCACCCCAGGCGGCCTTCTTCGCGTGGACGAGTTCCGTTGCTCCGGCGCTCAGCGCGAGCGTCATCACCGCATCGACTTCGGCTTCGCTTGCGCAATTCCAGGCGAGCGACAATCCCCGGAACACAGGCGGCTTCGTATCCACCGCAAAGCCCGCGTCGCGTGCAAGTCCGGTCACGGCATAGAGCGCAAGCGTCAGCGTGCCGGCATCGAAGAACGCGACTTCGTTCTCTGGGGCGGCTCGCATTTTTCGCATGAAGCCCAGCGCCTCATAGAAGCGGGCGGCGCGCGGCACGTCGGTCACGGCGAGGGTCACGAGGCTGATGTGGGCGTGCGGCATGGCGTCAACTCAATGTGGTGCCCCCATCGCGAAACGACCAGAACCTAAAATAAATTCAGCTGCTCCGAACCCTTCACCGGTTTCTGGAAATGCTCGGTGGTGAGCCTCGCCCTTTGCGTGTTCAGTCCAAGCCGCTCGCAGGCCGCCTCGAAGCGCCGTCCGACCAGCCAGGCATAGGGACCGTCGCCGGTCTGACGTTTGCCCCAGGTGGAGTCGTAATCCTTGCCGCCGCGCGTTTCGCGCACAAGCTTCATGACATGGCGGAAGCGATCCGGATAATTCGCCATCAGCCATTCCTTGAACAGGTCTCGCACTTCGAGCGGCAGACGCAGCATGACGTAGCCTGCGCTCTTCACGCCGGCGATCGCGACCGCATCGAGGATGCGCTCGATATCCGCGTCATTGATGGCGGGGATCACAGGCGCGATCATTGCAGATGTCGGGATGCCGGCCTCCGACAATTGCCGCAAAGCTTCGAGCCGTTTCGCCGGCGTCGAGGCCCGCGGCTCCATTGTGCGGGCGAGTTTGGCGTCGAGCGTCGTTACCGAGATTGCGACCTTGGCGAGATTGCGCTTTGCCATGCGCGCCAGAATATCGATGTCACGCGTGACCAGCGCGGATTTCGTTACGATACCGACCGGGTGACCCGCGCGCTCCAGCACTTCGAGGATGCGGCGCATGATTTCATATTGCTTCTCGATCGGCTGATACGGATCGGTGTTGGTGCCGATCGCGATCGTCCGCGGCGTATAGCCGGGTGCGGCCAGTTCGCGCTCGAGTAGCGCCGGTGCGTCCGGCTTCATGAACAGCTTCGACTCGAAATCGAGTCCGGGAGACAATCCAAGATAGGCGTGTGTCGGACGCGCGAAGCAATAGACGCAGCCATGCTCGCAACCGCGATACGGATTGATCGAGCGATCGAACGAGATGTCGGGCGAGTCGTTGCGGGTGATGATTTTGCGCGTCGCGTCGACCTGCACACTGGTCTTGAACGGCGGCAATTCGTCGAGGCTCTGCCAGCCGTCGTCGAAGGCGATGCGGGCGATCGTTTCGTAGCGGCCGGACGCGTTGGAAAGCGTGCCGCGGCCGCGCCGGCGTTGTCGTTCAACGCCTGCGCCAAGGAGGCCGGACTGGTCTTGCGAGCGGTCTGGGGTCTCTCTTGCGAAGTCACCCGCAGGCGCGGAGGGCACAGGCGCCGGCGGGTGTCTCAGGGCTGCGGATGGTCGTGCCATATCGGATATCTAGGCTGAGGCAACGAACAAAACAAGAACATAATGGAAGTTGATCAGCATGGCTGAATGTCGTGGCATCGGATATTCACAGCCCCACCATATGGGTCAGTTGAAACATTCATAGGCAACCAGAAGCTGCGATTTCAGTTCCATGCTCAGTGTGATCGTACCCACCCGCGAATCAGAACCTATCCTGGTACGGACGCTGGCCTGTCTGGTGCCGGGCGCGACTGCCGGTCTGATCCGGGACGTGATTCTCGCCGATGGTGGTTCGACCGATGAGACCGCGCAGGTGGGTGACGTCGCCGGCTGCCGGTTCCTGTCGCTGCCGGGGCCGCTCGGTCCCCGGCTTGATTTTGCTGCCGATTCCGCCCGGAGTGAGTGGCTGATGTTCGTGCCGGCCGGGGCTGTTCTCGAACCGGGATGGGTGGCGGATGTGCAGCAATTTATCGAGCGGGCGCCGTCGGAGATCGCAGCGACGTTTGGCGCCGCGGCGCGTCCGCACGGCCAGGACTCGATGCTGAGCGCCATGATCGCGCTGTGGCGGGCGCGCCGAACCAGCCTTGCGCCCGGTCGCGGCCTTTTGATCGGCAAGCCGTTCTTTCGGGCGCTGGGTGGTTATGGCGACCGGCCGGATACCGAGGCGGATCTGCTGCGCCGGATCGGCAAACGCCGACTGTCCACCTTGCGCACGCAGATCACAAGAAGCGACCAATTCTGAAAGCGGCCAAGTCTGGAAGCG
>CAZIKZ010000180.1:0-8801 GCA_964539845.1 uncultured Hyphomicrobiales bacterium | reverse complement strand
ACCATGCCGATGTCGAAGAAGCCGGAATATTCGCCAGCCATGGCGTAGTGCATGACGGTGCGGTCGCCGTCGCGATGCTCCTGCGGCGCCTGAACGAGACCGACCTTCGGATCGTTGAAGGCCGGGACGAGGTCCGAGAGCCAGCCCGGCGCAACGACATAGTCGGCGTCAATGAGGCCGATGATCTCCGCGTCCGGCGCAGTCTTCTCAAGCGCAATGCGCAGCGCACCGGCCTTGAAGCCCTCGACCTTGTCCTCACGCAGGAAAATGAAGCGATCGCCAAGCGTTTTGCAATGCGCCTCGATCGGCTCCCAGTAAAAGGGATCCGGTGTGTTGTTGATGATGACGATGCATTCGAAGTTCGGATAATTCAGCCCCGCTACGGCATCGAGCGTAGCCTTCAGCATCTCCGGCTCTTCCTTGTAGGCCGGAACATGGATCGAGACCTTCGGCGCGCTGACATGCGCTTCCGGCGCGAGCGGGGGCGATGCGACCTGGAGCAGGCGGCGCGGTTTGCGCCCGAACGCGATGGCGGCGATCTCCTCGATCCGCGTCATGGCGATCAGGACCAGCGGGACGAGCAGCGTGACACCGATACCGAGTGCGAAAGCTTCACCCCAGACGAAGTAATGCCCCTTCCAGAACGCAAACACGGCGGCGAACCAGGCGCCCACGACATGGGCTGCGACGGCAAGCACCGCGGCTTCGGTCAAGGTGACGCTCATCGCGAGCAGCGGCAGCGAGAACAGGACGCCGAGCAGGATCGCGAGCAAGGCGAGCTTTCGGAAATCCGGATTGGTGATAGTACCGCTCCAGGAAAACTTCTGCTGACCGGCGTCGTTGAACAGGCCCCAATATGCGCCGACGCTGCCTTCGGAAATCTTCCAGGGCTGATCGAGTGCTTCGATGATGTTGTAGTCGATGCCGATCGCGTCGGCGCGCGAAACGAAATCACGGATCACATGCGCCTGCTCGAAATAGCCCGGCTGTGCGAGCTTGAAGTTGTAGCCCGCGCTCGGCCAGCCGAATTCGGCAATGACGATGCGTTTGCCCGGATACATCTGACGGAGTTGCTGATAACCGCCGACCGCTGCATCGACCGCGGACTGGTCGGGAGCACCTTCCCAATAGGGCAGGATATGGACGGCGATATAGTCGACGGCTGCGACCAGCTCCGGATGGTCGCGCCACACGCTCCAGATTTCGCCGGTCGTGACCGGCACGGAGACCTGACGCTTTACATCGCGGATCGCCTTGATCAGGCGGCCGACATTGATCCGCTCCTTGACGCGGGTTTCTTCCGCCTTCGAAATCTGCGCGGCGGCGCGGGCGAGTTCGACCTCTTCGGGCGACAACGTCTCGTTGTCGAACATGATGGTCTCGCCGCGGTAGATCGCTTCGTTGGCGAGAACCAGTCCGTCAATGTTGGAGCTACGGCGCGCGAGATCGATGACCGTGTTCATCTCGGCGGTGTTGCGGGCACGATCGGCAAGGCGTTCCCGATACCGACGGCCGTTGGTCGCATCCGGGCCCTTGCCCTGCCATTCCGCGTCATCGAGGCTGCCGCCAAGCCAAGCGCCCGCCGTCACGCGCAGACCGGTCTCGGCCGCGACCCGCGGGACCATGTCGAGGCCCTTGGTGGACGAGTAAGTGCGGACCGCGCGGGTGTGCGGCGCGAGCATGCGCAAGTCCGAGCGGATTTCCTCCAGCCCGACCTGCTTGTCGGGATGCTTGCCATAGGACACGCTGGCGAGCGGGCCCTGGATGTCAGGTGCTGGGAGTTTCTTTTCGGACAACGCCCACAGCCCTGCATGCACGCAGGCTACAAGCGCGACAACCACCGCGACCAGGCGCATCGAACGCGAAACCAAACGGGGCTAGGTGAAGGACGCTGCCCCGTCCCCTGGGAAAGCGCCTGCTACGACAGTCAGATAGCTCACATAAGCTAAATTTTCAATCGCACTGCGGCATGGCTAATTAATGACGCTGACTCCGTTTCGCGATCCGACAACGAAATTATTGCGTGCTGGTTCCTGGCTGCGGCGTTGTTGCGGCCGCAGACGGCGCGGGGGGCGTAGCCGGATTAACCCAGCATGAATGGACGCGGGCCAGGATGTTCTCCGGTGCTTTCGTATCGACGCTCGGTCCCTGTTTCACCACGCAACGGAAAGCCGCCTGGATATGTCCGCCGGGGCAACCGAAGCGATCATACAGGTCCATGTGCCGGAAGGCCGTATCGAGATCGTCCTGGAAGAGGCGATGCACCACGCGACGGCCGACCCAGACGCATTCCGGATTACCGGCAGGGCCCGTCATCTGCTTGGAGACCTCGGCGAGATCGTTGATCCGCTGGGCGTCTTTCTTGGCCTGCTCCGCAGCCTGTTGCTTGGCCTTGTCCGCCTGTTCGTTCTGGGCCATGGCGGGCGTGAGGCCGACAAGCAGGGCAAGGCAAAGGGCGGGCAGGGTACAGAGATGACGAACCGGCATGATGGCGAATGACTCTGGCGCTTAAGCGCAGTGACGGTGATTGATGTGTTCAGTCTACATCGGAATCCGTCCGCAATACGGCCTTGACCCGACGGCACAAGATTTCCGCCTTTCCTCGCTTTTGTCCAGCTTGCACGCGTAACAAGGTAACGGTCGCAACCATGATTTGGCGTCGGCCGGTGTTCGTGCGATGGCCAAGGCCGGACGATTTCGGATGACGACCCCCGATGCATGAACGCCCGTTAACCGGGACGCTGATCCCGGCAGTATTTCTGACTGTCGTTGCGATCCTGATCGCGTCGTTGTGGTGGTGGCTCGGCCGGCCGGTTGCGATGCCTGCCACAAGCGCGGCCAACGAGAAGCTGCAATGCCTGTCCTACGCCCCGTTCCGGGGACAGCAATCGCCGCTGCGCTCCGACACCTATATCGCGGCCGCCCAGATCGAGGACGATCTCGTCCGGCTCAAGGCACTGACCGACTGCATCCGAACCTACTCGATCGAACATGGTCTTGAGCAGGTGCCGGAAATCGCGCGGCGGGTCGGGCTCAAGGTCATTCAGGGGCTGTGGTTGTCCAGCCATCCGGAGAAGAACCGCGAACAGGTCGAAACGATCGTCAAGCTGACCAAGCAATTTCCGGACGTGATCCAGGCAGTGGTGGTTGGCAACGAGGTACTGCTCCGGGGCGAGTTGTCCGCGGACAATGTCGCGGCCTTCTTGCGCGAGGTGAAAAGCCGGACGGCGATGCCGGTCACCTATGCCGATGTCTGGGAGTTCTGGCTGCGTAACCGCGATCTCGCGGCCGCGGTCGATTTCGTGACGATCCATATCCTGCCGTATTGGGAAGACTTCCCGATCCCGGCGGCGGCCGCTGCGGCCCATGTCGAGTCGATCCGTGAGCGGATGGCCGCCGCCTTTCCCGGCAAGGACATTCTGATCGGCGAGACCGGTTGGCCGAGTGCCGGGCGGATGCGCGAGGGCGCATTGCCATCTCTCGTCAACCAAGCCCTGGTGCTGCAGGAGGTGCTCGCCGTCGCCAAACGTAAAGGCTACCGCGTCAATGTCATCGAAGCTTTCGACCAGCCATGGAAGCGAAGACTCGAAGGCACCGTCGGCGGCTATTGGGGGCTGTTCGACGACGCGACCCGTCAGGTGAAATTCGACTGGGGCAAGCCGGTCTCCAACCATCCAGTCTGGCGGCAACAGGCGGCGGGCGGCATCGCGTTCGCGGCGCTGATCTTCGGCGCGGCGTTCTGGGGCCGGCGGAAAGATGTGTCGCCCGGACGTTGGGCCGCCGTCGCGGTGATCGCACTCGCCGGCGGCAGCATGATCGGATGGGCAGTCGAACTCATGTTCTATGAGAGCCTCGGGCTTGGCGGATGGATCCGGTCGGCTGCACTTGTTGCCGTGGCGGCGCTCACGCCGCTGGTGTCGGCCGGCGTTCTGATGCGTGGCGACGCGCTGCCGTCCTTCGCCGCGATCCTTGCGGGCCGGCGCGACGGGACGGTTTCATGGATGGACTGGACGGCGGGCTTGTTGGTCGTTGCGACCACCGTGATCGCAATTCAGGTCGCGCTCGGGCTGGTGTTTGACCCGCGCTATAAGGACTTCCCGTTTGCGCCGCTGACCGCCGCGGTGGTGCCGATCGCGCTGGTGGCTTTGTGGTTCTGCGACAGAGATGAGGGACCCTGGCTTGCCGAGCGGATCGCCGCAGCAACGCTTGCGCTGTCTGCGGTCTACATCGTGTTCAACGAGAGCGTCGCGAACTGGCAGTCGGTCTGGTTCTGTGTGCTGCTACTCGTTCTGGCGCTCAGTCTTGTTCGCTTTCGATGGCCACGGGCCGCGCGAAACTGACAATGAGCAGGGCCGCGGCCAGCGCGGACGATCCCACATTATAAAGAACGACACCGAACGCTGCCGCGGCGAGCCCGAGTGCGAACACCGGCAGCGTCGGGCGGACCAGATTGATGGCGGCCGCTCCGAGCGCCACCCAGCCGAAGACTGAATTGTTGAACAGGGTCATGACAAGGCTGCGGGTGGCGCAGAGCCATGTCTGTAGCCCGCCCTGACAGGCGAGGCCGACGCTCGACGTCTCGATGGCGAGGTAACGCAGATAGAGCGCATATCCGAGCGAGGCGAAGCCGAGCACGAGCAGCCAATTGGTTTGCCGGGCGGTGGGCGCGAAAAGCGGGCGGGATGTCATGCCGCATTATGCCGGTCCGGGCCGGATCGGACAACGTCGCGCCTTAACGCAACGCGAGGCGTTGTCCCTCGAACATCGTGGGCTGGCAGGATAAGCCCGACGCAGCCAGCGCTGCGCAAATCTTCGCGGCCCCCGCGGCATTGCCGATGGGTCCGACCACCAGCCTCAATTCCACTTGTCCGCCGCGGCCGTCGCGCACGGCAATCAGCGGCCGGAGGCCTTCCAGCAGGGTCGCGTGATTGCGGCGGATGCGATCCCAGGCGGTGCGCATTGTGGCGACGGTCGGGCCGCCACCGACATCGACTCCGAATTCGGCCTTGCCGGACACGGAATCCTGCGGCTCGGGCGCGGCCGGGGCGACGGCGACCGACGCTGCGGCTGGCGCCGATGCGGTGGCCGGCGCCGGTGTCGCCGCAACCGGAGGGGGCGCAGATGCCGGCGCGCTCACGGCCGGTGCAGGAACCGGAGCAAGGGGCGCCGCCGCGGCCTCTGTGGGCGGCCTGGCCGCATTGAGCTTGATCGAGCCGGTGACATCTTCGTAGTTGCGCTCAAGCGCGGTCATGCGCGTCAGCAACCGGTCGCGATCCTGCGTGAGGTCGTGGATCGTTTCGGCCGTCCGTCTGGCCTCGTCACTCTCGCGCTCCCGCTCGGCAGAGCGCCTTGCCTCCGCTTCGGAGTGTCCGGTGAGAGCGGCGTAGGCGGTGCTGAGACGGGCCTGTCCGGTTTCCGTTCGGGTGGCGATCGCAACCAAGAGCAGGCAGGCGGCCGCAGCTCCACCCCAGAGCCCCAGTTGAGCCAGGGTTCCGAAATCGGTGGTCCCATCGTCCTCGGGCGGCGCCGACAGGGCGGAGACGGGCTTTCGTGCGTCGAGGCGAATCATTTAGCCGAATCTAGCAGGAAGCGGCGGTCGCAGGCCTGCCCAAGCGGCTTTTCTGCGCTACCCGGCCGGGCTATGACGCGGATCGGAAACGGGGATCGGGATGACAGAGAGAACATGTCTGGCGGTGGTGCTTGCGGCGGGCGAGGGTACGCGCATGCGGTCATCGCTGCCGAAGGTTCTGCACCCGATCGGGAATGAACCGCTGCTGGCGCATGTCCTGCGCGCGGTCGCGAACGCCGGGGCGTCAGACTGCGTGGTCGTGGTCGGACCGGATCACGACGCGGTGGCCAAGGAAGCCGGACGGGTTTTTTCGAAGGCTGCCATCGCGCGGCAGATGGAGCGGCTTGGGACTGCACATGCGGTGCTGGCGGCGCGCGGCGCGCTCGAACGGGGCTTCGACGACATTCTCGTCGTATTTGCCGATACGCCGCTGGTCCGGCCGGAAACGTTGCGGACGCTGCGCGCGGCGATCGCCGACGGCGCCGCGGTGGCGGTGGCAGGCTTCACGCCTACGGACCCGACCGGTTACGGCCGTCTCATCACCGACCAGGGCCGTTTGATCGCGATCCGCGAGCACAACGATGCGGCCGAGGCCGAGCGGACGATCCGGCTATGCAATGGCGGCCTGATGGCGCTCGATGGACGGCAGGCGCTCGCGCTTCTGGACCGCATCGGAAATACCAATGCCAAGAAGGAATTCTACCTGACCGACGCGGTCGCGCTCGCAAACGAGGCGGGCTTGCGTGCCGTCGCCGTCGAAGTCGAGGAGGATGATGTGAGAGGCGTCAACACCAAGGGTCAGCTCGCGGAAACCGAAGCCGTGTTGCAGCAGCGGTTGCGCCGCGCTGCGCTCGATGCCGGCGTCACCATGATCGCACCGGAGACGGTTTATCTGTCGGCCGACACCAAACTCGCGAGTGATGTGACGGTCGAGCCCTATGTCGTGTTCGGTCCCGGCGTGACCGTAGAAGCGAAGGCCGTCATCCATGCATTCTCGTATCTGACCGAGGCGTATATTGGCGAAGGCGCGCTGATCGGACCGTTCGCACGGCTGCGTCCGGGTGCGCGGATCGGCAAGGGCGCGAAAATCGGCAATTTCGTCGAGGTGAAGCAGTCAGTATTTGAGGACGGCGCCAAGGCCAATCATCTTGCCTATATCGGCGACGCGCGGGTCGGCGAGGGCGCCAATATCGGTGCCGGCACCATCTTCTGTAACTATGACGGTGCGTCGAAGCATCGCACGGATGTCGGCAAAGGCGCGTTCATCGGTTCGAATTCCGCGCTGGTGGCGCCGGTCAGCATCGGGGACGGCGCCTATGTCGGGTCGGGCTCGGTCATTACCGACAATGTGCCGGCGGATTCGCTGGCGCTTGGGCGCGTACGGCAGGTCGTTAAGGAAGGCTGGGCCTCGCGCTTGCGCAGCCTGAAGGCGGCAGGCAAGAAGGACCGCGGTTGAGCGCCCCGCCGCGCTCCCGTTACAGGCGGACACGCATTGTGATTTCCGCAGCGAAGCGGATGCGTTTCTAACGGCCAGGGGCTACTGAGGTCATCTCGGCGGGGGATCGGCACGCAATGTGCGGCATTGTCGGAATTTTGGGGCGTGAGCCGGTCGCGGAGCTTCTGCTCGACGCGCTGAAGCGGCTCGAATATCGGGGCTACGATTCGGCCGGTATCGCGACGGTCGAGAACGGCCATCTCGAACGCCGCCGTGCCGAAGGCAAACTCAGGAATTTGCAGGAGCGGCTCAGCCGCGAACCGCTCTCCGGTCTCGCCGGAATTGGGCACACCCGCTGGGCCACGCACGGCAAGCCGACCGAGAACAACGCGCATCCGCATGCCACCGAGCGGCTTGCGGTCGTGCATAACGGCATCATCGAGAATTTCCGCGAACTGCGCGAACAGCTGGAAAAGCAGGGTGCGCATTTCGGTACCGAGACCGATACCGAAGTCGTGGCGCACCTCGTCACCGAGGAGATGAAGAAGGGCAAGTCGCCCGTCGACGCGGTCCGCGCGGCGCTGCCGCGGCTGCGCGGGGCGTTCGCGCTGGCCTTCATCTTCGCCGGCGAAGACGATCTTATGATTGGCGCGCGCAAGGGGTCGCCTCTTGCGATCGGACATGGCTCGGAAGAGATGTATCTCGGCTCCGACGCGATCGCGCTCGCACCGTTCACCGATACGATTTCGTATCTTGAAGAGGGCGATTGGGCGGTGGTCCGCCGCGATAGCGTCCAGGTGTTCGACGTGGCCGGTCAGCCGGTCAAGCGCGCGCAGATCAAGACCACGGGCTCAGCGTTTCTGGTCGACAAGGGCAACCATCGCCATTTCATGGCCAAGGAAATCCACGAACAGCCCGAAGTGGTCGCGCATACGCTCTCGCATTATCTCGACATGGCGAAGGAAAGCGTTGCCTTGCCCGGCACGCTGCCGTTCGATTTCAAGTCGCTCGAACGCATCTCGATTTCAGCCTGCGGGACCGCCTATTATGCGGGTCTCGTCGCGAAATACTGGTTCGAGCGTTATGCGCGGTTGCCGGTTGAGATCGATGTGGCGTCTGAGTTTCGCTATCGCGAGGCACCGCTGCGCGAAGGCGATCTGACGATCGTCGTCTCCCAATCGGGTGAGACCGCCGATACGCTCGCTTCGCTGCGTTACGCGAAGGAGCAGGGCCAGCATGTGCTTGCCGTGGTCAACGTTCAGTCGTCGACCATCGCGCGCGAAAGCAGTGTCATCATGCCGACGCTGGCAGGCCCAGAGATTGGTGTTGCCTCGACCAAGGCGTTTACCTGTCAGCTTGCGGTGCTTGCCTGTCTTGCGATCGCCGCGGGGCGCGCACGCGGCGCACTGAGCGAGGCAGAGGAGCGCAAGCTGGTGCGCGCGCTGATCGAGGTGCCGCGCCATATGAACGAGGCGCTCGAGCGCGAAGGCGAAATCGAAGTGCTCGCGCGCGACATCAGCAAGAGCCGCGACGTGCTCTATCTCGGCCGCGGTACCAGCTATCCGCTGGCGCTTGAGGGCGCGCTCAAGCTGAAGGAAATTTCCTATATTCATGCCGAAGGCTATGCCGCGGGCGAGCTCAAGCACGGTCCGATCGCGCTCATCGACGAGACCATGCCGGTGATCGTGACCGCGCCGTATGACGCCGTGTTCGAGAAGACCGTCTCTAACATGCAGGAGGTTGCCGCGCGTGGCGGCCGAATCATTCTGCTGACCGACGCCAGGGGCGCGGCCGAGG
>CAZIKZ010000179.1:0-8839 GCA_964539845.1 uncultured Hyphomicrobiales bacterium | reverse complement strand
TGCGCGGCCGCAACCTACTACTCGCCGGCCTCGGACTGATTGATCGAAGACCCGGCAAATCGGCGCGCATCGCCTCGAGGCGATCGCGATGCGCTGGGACGCAAAACAAGTCCCGGACGCCAGCATCCAGCAATATGCCGCGCAACTCGTCGGTATAGGCGGGATTGAGCGGCACCAGGATCGCGCCTATCCGCGCAATGGCGAAAAAGCACACAACAAATTGTGGGCTGTTCGGGAGCATCAGCGCCACCCGGTCGGCTCGTGTGATGCCTTTGGATTGCAGCAGCCGGGCGAAGCGGCAGGACAGCGCCTGCAACGCAGCATAGGTGAGCGACGCCTCAACCGTCAACACAGCAACCTTGTCCGGCCGCAACTGGGCTGACCGGTCTAGCAAGCGGCTGACCGTCATCTGCGACCTAGTCAACGTCGATACCGCTCCAGACACCCGCGTCTCCTTGAGCCCTATTTCGGCTGAATGCCGATCTTCTTGGTCAGCCGCTGGAGAAGATCGCGCTCCGCGCAGATCGCCTTCTGCACCTCATCCGCATTCTTGGTCTTGAAAATCAATCCATTATTTTTCTCGAAGGTTTGGCGAATGTCCTCACGCGACAAAACCTTGTCCGTCGCCTGTCGAATCCGCTGGATGATCGATCCGTAACCGATGACCGTCGCCATCACCGTGCGGTGATATCGCTTAGATTGCGGCTCGGCAGACCAGTCTGAGCATCATCCAGTGCAGCCGACCACCATCATGTTGACCTGCCCTCGTTTTGTGTTCGTTGCGCCGATCAGCTTTTCAGGACGGTTGGCGGCGGTGCTGCTCGTGTGCTCTCAGGCGGCCTCAGCGAGGGTTCGCAGGCTATGGCAAGTTCCATTGAGGAGCTTAAATCAGCCTCTTGAGGATGCGCCTACCTGTATCAGTGGGCGTCCAAGACATCGCTTACTGCGAGAGTCTTGGAAAAAGTTTGAGTGCATTGTCTCTTCGTACCGCACGCAACTGCTCTTCAGACAGATTGAGCTTGGCGAGGCCGTTCGCCGTCGCCGGAAGCGGAACCAGCGGATAGTCGCTTCCAAACATGATATTGGTTGCGGGGATAAGCGCAGTCAGCGCTGCGATCGCTGGCGCATTCGCCGAGTTGGCGATCTCGTAATACTGGCGCTTGAGAACAGTCTCCACGCCTTCCGGGACCTTGGATGCGAGCTGCGGAGCCGCGCCGAGCTGCGCAATGCGGCCGGCGAGAACCGGAATTCCGCCGCCCGCATGCGAGAAGATGAATTTTATATCGGGGTATTTGCTGAACGACCCGGAATACATCAGGCTCGTGATGGCGCGGTTCGTCTCCTGAATGAATTCGGTCAGAAACGGCGGCACATGGGGCATGAGTTTCGTGCAGCATCCAGGGGTCGCGGGATGCACATACACGATGGCACGGCGGCGATTCAGTTCTGCGAAGACCTGGTCGTAGGCCGGATCGCCGAGCCATTTATCACCGTAACTGGTCAGAAGGCCGATACCATCCGCATTGAGCTTGTCGAACGCATACGCAATTTCCGCAAGACTGGCCTCGGTATCCGGCAACGGAAGCGCGGCAAACATCCCGAACCGCTTGGGGTGATCCGCGACCAGCTTTGCCGCGTATTCATTGCAGGCCCTTGCCAGGCGGCTCGCCTGCGCCTTGTCGCCAAACCAGATTCCGGGCGTCGACATCGACAGGATGGCGGTCGCAACGCTATTGCGGTCCATTTCCGAGAGCGCCTTTTCGGGGGACCAGCCGAACCAGTTCGGCACGATCCGTCCGCCGCCTTGTGCCGCGATCACGTCCTTGACTTCATCGAACCAGAAGGGCGGGACGATATGATGATGAACGTCGATGATGCCGTCGCTCAAGGCAGGTTGCGCGAACACTGCGCCCGCGCTCCCGCTGGCGACGAGCAGGGACGCAAGCGCATACCAGCCGAAGTCCCTGCGCGTGATCGTATGCTGCGAACAACACGAACAGCTTCCGCCAGCAGGCTCACCACCCCGGAACTTCATGCCTTCCCCCCATTTCCAATCGTTCGACAAGACACGGCACTCCGCGCGGACGGAACGGCGCGTCCAGTGAAATCACTAGTCGATCTTGATCCCGTATTTGTCGCTGACCCCTCTCCACTTCTCGAGCTCTTCGTCGAGCAGCTTCCTGAAGTCCGCGGGGGTCCCTGATCTGACTTCGACACCGAGGTCCGCCATCTTCGCGCGGATGCCGGGCGCTTCCATGGCCTTGTTCGCAGCGGTATTCAGCCGCGTCACGATATCGCCCGGTGTTCCGGTCGGCACGAACATGCCCAGCCAGAAGATCGACTTCAGACTCGGCAGGCCCATCTCGATGGTGGTGGGCACATCCGGAAATGCATAGAAGCGCTTTCCGTCGGCAACCGCCAACGGTCGCAGCTTTCCGGACCTGATGTGCGGAGCGACAACTTGCGTGGTGTCAAAGTACAATTGCGTCTGGCCCGCCATGAGATCGGTCAGAGCGGGAGCCGCCCCCCGATAAGGCACGTGAACCAGATCGAGCTTGGCCTCCATCTTGAGAAGCTCGGCCAAAAGATGAGTCGAGGTCCCGAACCCCTGCGTGCCGAACTTCAGCGCACCTGGATTGGCCTTCGCGTAAGCGATCAGTTCGGGAATCGTGTGGATGGGTGTCGCCGCATTGACGACGACCAGGATCGGCGAGACCACCAAGAGGCTCACCGGCTCAAGCACTTTCAACGGGTCGTAGTCGATATTCTTGTAGACCGCCGGCGCGTTGGTGATCGGCCCCGGCGCCGTGATGAGGACGGTGTAGCCGTCGGCCGGCGCGGTGATGACGGCCTTCGTGCCGACCGTGCCCGCGGCGCCACCGGCACGATTTTCGACGACGATCGTCCATCCGGTTTCGGCGCTCATCTCGTTGGCAACCAGACGCGCCATCACGTCCGTCGGGCCGCCAGGCGGGTACGGCACGACGAATCTGATCGGCTTGTTCGGATAGGACTGGGCCGACGCCTGTCCGCCGAGAACAAACGAGGATGCCAGCAACACAAGCGCGCACAGCACACGCATCAACATATCGTTCCTCCTATGATCTCGCTCCTTGTGCTGGAGCAGCTGTCTCGCTCCTTATCCTGGAGCTTTCGTATGTCCTCACGTCCGGCTTAGCTCTGAAAATTCGGCCCAGCCGCAGCGCTTTCCATCCGCGAGTCGTTCCCCCTTGGGCAAACCTACGATGAACGTTCAGATGCTGCCGGAATAACGGGAAGCAAAAGATAGCTCTCCTGCTCGGGACCGGTATGGATCTGGTAGCTTCCTTGGAATTTTTCCTTGGGGCGATCCAGAGGATGCTGATGCAAATGCGGTCGAATGCCCGCGTGGCCGCCTTCTTGCTGTTCTCGCACGAAGTCCTGCCCTGACACGAGCAATTCCAATCGGCTGCCCGCAGGCAGGCTCACGCTCGCCGGCCAGATCGGGATATCGACCGGCGCGATCTCGCCGGGGCTCAACCAAAGCTCTTCGTCGTGCGTGTGCACCGGCAGCCACTCCCGCGACTTGGCGGGATCCTTCTTCCGATGCGACACCCGGAGCCATCCCTGCGAGACAGGGGATCTCGGATCGACACTGCCGTAGAACGCGATTTCCTTGCCGGCCGGATCGTAGGCGCGCAACGTCACGAACAGATCGATGTCCGGCGACGTCGACGACACCCATAGCCGCAGCTTGATGGGGCCCGCGAAGGTGAGGTCTTCGGTGAGCGGAGGGGTCCGGAAGGCAATGCCGCTCCCTTCCGAATCGAAGCTTGCCGATGCCGGCGCTGAAACCTCTTGAGCGGACAATTCCTGCCGCGACGGATCGAGATACAATCTGTTCCAAACCGTCGAGGACAACGGCCACGCATTATCCTCAATCCAGCGCGCGATCTTGTCGTCGGCGCTGCGGACGCAGACCCGCACCCGCGGCTCGTCATCCCACCCGTTGTCGATGTCTTTCAGGAAGTGGTCGAGAAACCGGAGTTGAAGATCGATGTTCTCCGGCAGCATCGCGGTTGTGAAATATGGCCCTGTTTCGATCCGGAGCCACTTTTGCTTCGACGCGATCTTCGTGAAGCCTTCGACCGTTCCTCGCAGATGCAGTCCAACGCCATTCCAGTTGGCGACAACGAGCGCCGGAACCTCGATATTTTCGTAGGCTGGAATGCGGCTCTTGTACCATTCGTCGAGGAGAGGATGGCTTAGCAGCGTATCGACATAGCGCGCTCGGTTTGCTTCGAGCCCTTCGTCCGAAAAGCTTGCCGGACCCGTGTTCCGTTCACCCGTGAACATGTCCTTGAATGGGCTACGTGGATTGCCGTGCTGGTTGAGTCTCTGGCGCTCCCACCAGAAGGCATTGAAGCCGTCACAAAAAATGCCGCCCTGCCGCGTTCGGCAATCGTAATATTCGGCGGTCCCATGCCAGGGCAAAATGCAGGCGAGATGAGGCGGACGCTGCGCCGCGACCATCCACTGCCCGACCGCATGATAGGACACGCCGATCATGCCGACGCGCCCGCTCGACCAGGATTGACGCGCCGCCCATTCGACCAGATCGTAACCGTCCTGATATTCCTGCGGCGAGTTCGGGTCCTGAAAGCCCGGCGTCTTTCCGGTGCCACGAATATCCGCTCTTACGACAACGTAGCCCTCGCGCACCAGACACTCGACGTCCGGCATCTCGTGCTGAAGGTAGCGACCGGAGGAATTCTCGAGGGTCGATCTCTGGTTCTTCTGGATATAGGCATACACCTGCGGAAAGTTTTCGCTGATATGAACGTCCTTGCCGTAGGGCCCAAGCGCCGTCAGCGCTGGAAAACGGCCATCCGCATCAGGACGATAAACGTTCGCGACCAATATTGCACCGTCGCGCATCGGAATTTCGACATTCCGATCCACAATCATGCCGTATCGCCCCGATCGAGCCTCTTCGGCATTAGCGACGGTTGATCTTTCACCCGGCATTATGACCGCAATCATATTTGTTGATTAATCATCGTTCCAACGATAGTCGACACGCCGGCACTTTGGCAAACACAATATATCGTTGATTTCTCAATCATTGTATGCATCAAGTTCATCAAGGCTTGCCGGCCTTGGCACCGGCCGGATTTGTGAATTACGCGCCCCGGAAAACCGCATCCCTATGACAGCAATAGCTTCGCTCCTGCAGCCCCGGTCGATTGCAATCATAGGCGGTTCCGAAGAGGCGGGCTCTGCAGGTCGCGCCGCGCTGGAGAATTTGAAGCGTTTCAAATACGGCGGCGATGTCCACCTCGTCAGCCGCACCAGGCAGGAGATGCCCGGCCTGAACTGGGTCTCCGACATCGACGAACTGCCGCGCGGAATAGATCTCGCCCTGCTCGCTGTACCGAGCATGCGTACCCCCGATGCCTTGGAGAAATGCGGCGCACGCGGCACGCGGGCGGCCATCGCATTCGCCGCGGGCTTTGCCGAAGTGGGCGGCGAAGGCGCGCAATTGCAGGCTCGGGTTGCCCGCGTTGCCCGCGATCACGACATCGCGCTTCTCGGCCCAAACTGCATTGGCCTCGTCAACTTCGTGCAGGGTATCCCGCTCACGTTCGAGCCGAATTTCCCGCAAGCGACGTCCATGAACCGGCGCATTGGCGTCATCACGCAGAGCGGCGCGATGTCGTCGATGTTGCGCCTCGCGCTTCACGCCAAGCGGCTGGCCTTCTCGTACGTAATTTCAACTGGAAACGAGGCTGCGCTTGGGGCCGAGGATCTGTTGCAGTTCCTCGTGGAAGATCCGGAAACTCACGTCATCGCTCTTTTTGCGGAGCAATTCAGGGATCCGCGCCGCCTCCTGCAGCTTGCCCGCGAGGCGAAGGACAACAACAAGCCGATTGTCCTGATGCATCCGGGACGCAGTGTGCGCGCACGAGAATCCGCCCAGTCTCATACCGGCGCAATGGCGAGCAATCACGAGGTGATGGCGACGCTGGTGCAAAGCGAAGGCGTCCTTCTGGTCCCGACCATCGAGGAGCTAATCGACACGGCGGAGATGCTGGTGCGGTACACGACGCTTCCCGTCAAAGGTCCGGCGATCATCACCAATTCAGGTGCGTTCAAGGGCTTTGCCCTGGACTTTTCCGAAACCATCGGACTTGACCTTCCCGAGGCGTCCTCCGCGACGAAAGACCGCCTGGCGAAGGAGCTGCCTCCCTTTGCCACGGCGGAGAATCCGCTCGATTTCACCGCTTACTATTTCAGAGACACCACGCTTGCGCCGCGCGTCGCCACGCAATGCCTTGAGAGCGATGAATTCGGAAGCTTGATGGCGGCCATTGTGTTGGGGCCGCCTCAAATGACTCGCACGGAGGCGCTGGTCGCAGCTCTGTCGCGATCCGCGAAGCCTTCGGTTGTCGCAATATTCGGCGACGATTCCCCTCTGGAACCCCAGATCTCCAGCTGCTTCCGCGACAATGGCATCTGTTTCTTCCGCTCGCCCGAGCGCGCCCTGAGAGCCCTGGCGAACATCACGCGCTATGCGAAGGACCAGCAGGTGAGGCAGAAATCCAGCCAGCCGCCGCTTCCGCTTGCCTGTCCTCGAACCGGGATCATCCCGGAATACCTGAGCAAGGAGCTGTTGCGTTCCGTTTCCATTCCGGTGCCGGAGGGGCGGCTCGTCAAGACCATGGCGGAGGCGGAAGAGGTCGCCTCGCAGATCGGCTATCCGGTAGTCGTCAAGGCGCAGTCCGCCGCGCTTGCGCACAAGACCGACAGCGGTGCGGTCGTGCTGAACATCGCAATGCCCGAGGCTCTCAAGGCGGCATGGGTGCAGATCGAAGAGGCTATCGGCCGGCATCACCCGGATGTTGCGCCCGATGGCATGCTGGTCGAGCGGATGGCGGATCGCGGCATCGAGATGGTCGTCGGTGCAAAGCGCGACAAAGATTGGGGTCCGGTCGTGCTGGTTGGCCTCGGCGGCATTTGGGTCGAGACCTTGAATGACACCGTTCTCATTCCACCCGATCCCACGATCGAGCAAATCTACAAGAGAATATGTCAGCTGCGATCGGCGCCCCTGCTGTTTGGCGCTCGCGGTACCCAGCCCGTCGACGTTATGGCCGTCGCGGGCCTCGTGGAGACAGTGGGGAATATCATGCGGTCCAATCCCTGGATCGCGGAGCTGGACATCAATCCACTGTCGGTAACGCCGCAGGGCGTGCTCGCGCTCGACGTATTGATACGAACGTCGGCCGAGGAGGCGTCTTCTGCGCAGTGAGGAGTGAGGAGCCTTTTAATGATTGTTGAACTCTCCGAGGATCACCGATTGCTTCGGGACAGCTTGAAGAAGCTGCTGTCGAAGCATGCCTCGCCGGAAAAGGTGCGGCAGCTCGACCGCGATCAAGCCTATCCGTACGAGCTCTACGACGCTCTGGTCGAGGCCGGCTTCCTTCGCATGCCCTTTCCCGTCGAGTATGGCGGGCTCGGCGGAAGCGTGACCGACATGGCGGTGACGAGCCACACGCTGGCCTATGCCAGTGCCGATCTTTCGATGGCTTATGGCGGCAGTGTATTCACCGGCCTCAATCTCGTTCGAAAGGCGACTGAAGAGCAAAAAAAGCTATGGCTGCCAAAACTGCTCTCAGGCGAGATCAAGATGTCGATCTCGATGTCCGAACCCGACGCGGGATCGGACGTCGGCAACATCCGCACGACCGCGACGCGCGACGGCGACCATTACATCATCAACGGCCAGAAGCTGTGGGCGACCGGCGCGGGAGCGAAAAATAACGTCATCAACGTCTATGTGCGGACCGACCGCGAGGCTCATTACCGCGACGGCATTTCCCTGTTTCTGGTCGACAACGACACGCCTGGTCTGACGCTTCGCAAGCTGGACATGCTGGGACGCCGATGCGTCGGCACCTATGAGCTGATTTTCGGCAATGTGCGGGTTCCTGCGGACCGGCTCATCGGAGCGGAAAACCGCGGATGGGATTGCCTCATGTCAGGCCTCCAGATCGAAAGAGTCACCGCTGCCGCCGGAGCCTGCGGCGCCGCTCGCGCGATTGTCGATTACGCACTGGCTTACAGCAAGGAGAGGCGCCAGTTCGGACAGCCTATCGGCTCCTTCCAGGCGATCTCTCATATCCTTGCGGACATGGACACCGACGTCTCCGCCGCCGAAGCGTTGATGTGGCAATCGGCTCAGGCCGTGGCGAACGGCAAGAATGCGCTGCGGGAAATCACCATGGCCAAGCTGTTCGCCAGCGAAGCCTATGCGCGCGTCGCCAATCAGGGGATGCAGGTGATGGGAGCCTATGGCTACAGCAAGGAGTTCGACATGGAGCGGATGTTCCGGGATTCGCGCGCGGCGACGATCGCCGCCGGAACATCGCAGATGCAGCGCAATCTGCTGGCCAACCTCCTTGGCCTCAAAAGCAAATAGAGGTTGGCTGCAGGGGACCAGGACTTGGGTTCAGTCCTGCTCCAGGCGGACGCGGGGCGCGGTCTTGTCCAGGAACTTCTTGAGCCGTGTAATCGATTCGGGACTGCGCGTGTATTCCGCGACCATCTTCTCGAAATACAGCCCGTCGTCATACGACATGTCCTGAAGACGCGGCAGGCTGTTCACGATCGCAAAGTTTGCGAGAGGCGCGTTCTTGCAAATCTTCTGCGCAAGCTCGATCGCCTTGTTGAATGCCTGCCCCTTGGGAACGACATAATGGACCAGTCCATAACGCTCCGCGTCTGTCGCGTTGAGCACCCTGCCGGTCAGCATCATGTCCTGCATCCGGGAAGCGCCAAGGAGGCGCGCCACCCGGAC
>CAZIKZ010000178.1:0-8861 GCA_964539845.1 uncultured Hyphomicrobiales bacterium | reverse complement strand
ACGGGATCGTGGTGGCGAAACGCTTGCCGATTTGCCGGATCATTCTGTTCGCCCTGTCCTTCAGTCATTCCGGGGCGGCCCACAGGGCCGAACCCGGAATCCAATCACGAACAACTCCTCTTCGTCTGGATTCCGGGTCCGCGAGCACAGCTCGCGTCCCGGAATGACGGGCTGAGAGTTACGACTTCACCAGCGCGCGATAATCCAGCCGGCGATGGAACCAGTATTGATAGCCGGAGATGTTCTTCTGCATCGCGACGTTGGAGTACGGCTGATACAGCGGGATGCGCGGGATATCGGTGAAGGCGAGATCGACGAACCCCTTCACATCCTTTTCGTACTTGGCCTTGTCTCCGGCGGCGGCGGCGTCCACCGCACCGTCGATCATCGCGTCCATGTCTTTCGACTGGTAGCTCATCGTGTTGAAGATCGAATTCTTGCCGTGATAGCACCAGATGAAGAAGTATTCGGGATAGTCGAGCCAGCCCGAGAACACGTTGGTGTAAAGCGGCAGCGTCTTCTTGTTCAGTTCGGTACGGAAGTTCGCGCCCGGGATCTTGTTGATCGTGCACTTGATGCCGATCTGGCCGAGCGATTCCTGCACCAGAATGCACAGCGGCTCGTTGATGCCAGCGAAGCCGAGATCGAATGACAGCGTGGTCTCGAAGCCGTTCGGATGCCCGGCTTCGGCCATCAGTTTCCTGGCGGCGTCGATGTCGGTCATGTATTTGGTCGGCTGCGGCCACGCAACTTCCGTCGGCGCGCCGGCGGGCGCTCCGTAAAGCGGCTTGGCAAGACCGAACAGCACGGCATCGACGATCTTCTGATACGGCAGCGCCATGGCCACCGCCTGCCGCACCTTCGGATTGTCGAAGGGCGGCCGCGTGACATTCATGCCGATATACTGGCAGCCGTTGGAAAACGGCGTCGACACGATGTTGAGTTTGCCCGCATCCTTCAGTTCTACGAAGTCCTTGTTGGGCAATTCGTAGGAGATATCGGCGTCGCCGCGTTCCAGGAGCGCGCGCCGGTTGCCCGCGGACGGCACCATGCGCCAGATGATGCGCTTGGTCTTCGGCAGTTCGCCGCCTTTCCAGCCGTCGAAGCGCTCCAGGATCACTTCGGAGCCCGGCGTCCATTTTGTGACGCGATACGCGCCGCTGCCCGCCGTATTCTGCTTGGTGTATTCGAGGCCCCAGGGGTCCTTTTCGGTCGCGTTCTTCTTGACCAGTTCGGAATTGTAGATCGCCGGCACCACCACCGCGAGATCGGGAATGGTGAGCCGATCCTTCTTCATGAAATCGACGCGCACGGTGTTGTCGTCGACGACAACGAATTGCTCGGGCTTGGTGAGCGAACCGGCGCCCATCTGGAAGGTCGGGAAACCGCCGACCGAGACTGAGCGGTCGAGCGACCATTTCACGTCCTTGGCCTTGACCGGCGTGCCATCCTGGAAGGTGGCGTTCTTTTTCAGTTTGAAGGTCACCGACATGTCGCCAATGTTCATGTCGTCGGCGAGTTCGGGCTTGAACTTGTCCTTGTCGTAATACGGCTGCCCGGCAGGGCCGGTCTTCATCTCGTGGCTGATCAGCCGGTCATAGGAATTCCACGCGACTTCGTATCCCGGCACGTTGGTGCCGACACCGTGAATGTCGAGGTTGTTCGGCCCGCTTTCGGAAACGACCAGAATGGTTTCCTGCCGCGCCTGCGCCTTGGCGGACGAGAAGATGGCTGGCGCGCCGACGGCGGATGTCGCGGCAATGGCAGTCGTGGATTTCAGAAACTCGCGGCGATTCATGGTCCCTCCAGTGCCCCTCTGTGTTCAGCCTCGCGGAGACCACCGCAAAGGTTGTGCCAGCCGGCCAAGGGCATCGCAGGAATCTTGCAAACACCTGATTTAATGAGAGAAATATCAGCTTTTCTCGGCACGGAGACCGCGCGCCACCGCCGCGGCTCAAAAGCCAATTGCATACAATAGAGGTAATTATGCTCACAGATTGAGCATTTTGGTCAAAGCCATCATCTCTGTCACCTCGCCGGTCCTGCGCCGCAGGGTGATGCCGATCTCAAACCCTGCGCGCCGTCCGCATGGCAGTCCACGCCGCGCGTGTGAGACCTGCGCATTCGAAAACAGCGTAACGGGCGACGATCGGGGCCGTGCTAAGGATCGGCCCGTCGTTCAAACACCGGCGGCATCATAAGCCGCGCAATCGTCGAGCCATCCGTGAAGAAAATCGGCTTTCTGTCATTCGGTCACTGGACTCCCTCACCCCATTCCCAGACCCGATCCGCGTCCGACGCACTCCTGCAATCGATAGACCTTGCGGTCGCAGCCGAAGAACTGGGCGCCGACGGCGCTTATTTCCGGGTGCATCACTTCGCGCGTCAGTTGGCGTCACCCTTCCCGTTGCTGGCCGCGGTCGGCGCAAAGACCAGCCGCATCGAGATTGGCACCGCGGTCATCGACATGCGCTACGAGAATCCGCTCTACATGGCGGAAGATGCGGGCTCGGCCGACCTCATCGCAGGCGGACGACTGCAACTCGGCATCAGCCGCGGCTCTCCCGAGCAGGTCATCGATGGCTGGCGTTATTTCGGCTACCAGCCGCCCGAGGGCCAGAACGATGCCGACATGGGCCGCCGCCACGCGGAAGTTCTGCTCGAGGTGCTGCAAGGCAAGGGCTTTGCCAAGCCCAATCCGCGGCCGATGTTTCCCAATCCGCCCGGCATGTTGCGGGTCGAGCCGCATTCGGAAGGCCTGCGCGAGCGCATCTGGTGGGGCGCCGCGTCCAACGCCACCGCGGTCTGGGCGGCGCAACTCGGAATGAATTTGCAGAGTTCGACGCTCAAGAATGACGAGACCGGGAAACCGTTTCACATCCAGCAGGCGGAACAGATTCGCGCCTATCGCGAGGCCTGGAAAGAAGCCGGCCACACGCGCGAGGCGCGCGTATCAGTCAGCCGCAGCATCTTCGCGCTGATGGACGACCGTGACCGCACCTATTTCGGGCACGAAGGAGAGGGTCAGGACAACATCGGATTCATCGACGAGAATACGCGGGCGATCTTCGGACGCAGCTATGCCGCCGAGCCCGATGCTCTGATCAAACAGCTCGCCGCCGACGAAGGCATTGCGGAAGCCGACACGCTGCTCCTGACCGTGCCCAATCAGCTCAGCGTCGACTACAATGCGCATGTCATCAGGTCGATCCTGACCCATGTCGCGCCGGCTCTGGGCTGGCGGTAAGGCCCGCCGCCCGTCAGGCGAGCATCACTTCATCATACTCGGCAGCCAGAGCGAGATCGCGGGAAACGCGATCAGGATCCCCAGCCGAACGATATCGGCGATCACGAAGGGCAACACGCCGCGAAACAGGGTCATCATCGGGACATTTGGCAGCAGCGCATTGAGCACGAACAGGTTCATCCCGACCGGCGGGCTGATCAGTCCGATCTCGACGACCACCACGACCAGAATGCCGAACCAGATCGGATCGAAGCCCAGATGCACGACCAGCGGGAAGAACACCGGCACCGTGAGCAGGATCATCGACAGCTCTTCCATCGCGGTACCGAGAAGAACGTAGATGATGCAGATCGCCGTAATCACCATGATCGGCGACAGGTTCAGCGTTGAGACCAGCGTTTTCAGGTCGTCCGGCATCGTCGTGTAATTGACGAACTCCGCGAACATCAAAGCACCGGTGAGAATGACGAACAGCATCGCCGTGGTGCGCCCCGATTCGACCAGCGCATCGAGCAGCGTGCGCCACGACAAGGCCCGCCGTGCGAGTGCGATGCAGAGCGCGCCGAATGCGCCGATGCCGGCAGCTTCCGTGGTCGTGAACACGCCGCCATAGATGCCGCCCATCACGACGACGAAGAGGAGCACGACGGCCCACACGCCCTCGACCGCACGCAGTCTCTCCCGCCAGGTGGAGCGTCCGCCGCGCGGCCCGGAATCGGGATGCCGCCAGACGGTCCACTGCACCGCCACGCAGAGCAGGAAGGTTGCGAGTATTCCGGGCAGAATGCCTGCGGCAAACATCTTGCCGATATTGGTCTCGGTCATCACGCCGTAGATCACCATCAGGGTCGACGGCGGCAGGAGAATGCCGAGCGTGCCGCCCGCCGCGATCGAACCGGTGGACAGCCGGTCCGAATAGCCGAGGTCCTTCATGGCGGGATAGGCGACCTTGGCCATGGTCGCAGCCGTTGCGATCGACGAGCCGCAGATGGAGCTGAAACCGGCGCAGGCAACGATGGTTGCCATCGCGAGACCGCCGCGCAGGTGGCCGACGAAGGTGTAAGCGGCGCGGAACAATTCCTTCGACATGCCGGCCCGCGAGACCAGGTTGCCCATCAGGATGAAAAGCGGGATGACCGACAGCGTGTAATTGCGCCCGGTCTCGTAGATCTTGGTTTCGACCATCGCCATGGCCGGCGCAAAATTCCAGTCGCGCAGATAGGCGACGCCAAGAAAGCCGATAAGGCCCATGGACATGGCAATCGGAATGCGCAGCAGCGAGAGCACCAGCATGAGGCCCAAGCCGACCAGGGCTTCGATCATGTCGGGCTCGCCTTGTTGGGATCGAATGCCTTGGGCTGTTCCGCCGCGCCCGGAAGGAATGCCCTGATGAGGTGAACGACGGCCGTCACCAGCACCATCAGGGCCATGAAATAGACAAAGGGGCCAACGGGAATGAGCAGGACATCGGTGGTGTCACCATAGCCCGCGATCTTCCCGGCTTTGACATAGACGCGCCACGCCAGGCCGAGGATGATGAGCCCACACACGATATCCACCAGCCGCCGCAGCAGCCGGCGCCCGCGCGGCCCGAGCGCGGTGTCGATGAAGTCCATCGTGACATGCTCGTCCGCGCGCGAGACCAGCGGCAGGCCGGCAAATATCAATGTGAGCAACAGGAGCTCGGTGATCTCGAAGCCGCCGCGCAACGGCCAGTTGAGGGCGTAACGACCGATCACGTCGACCGTCGTGACCGCCATCAAGCAGAAAAGCAGAATAGCGGCGGCGGCGCCCAGCGTACGATCGAGCCAGACGCCGCCCTCAGAGTCTTTAGATGCCACAGCGCTGGGCCATTATTTGCCGGCGGCGACGCGCTTCAGCTCCTCGTGAAACTCAGCGAACACCTTGTCTCCATCGACGCCCTTGGCCTTGGCGTCGGCTTTCCACTTGTCGATGATGGCCTTCGACCGCTCCTGCACGCCCTTGACCAGTTCGGGTGAGGCTTCCTGGATACTGATATTGGCTTTCTTCATCACCTCCATCGCAGCACGGTCAGTGCTGTCCCAGGCCTTGCCGGCGAGGCGTGCAATTGCTTCGCCCGAAACCGACATGATGGCGTCCTGATCTTCCTTACTGAGCTTGTTCCACTTGTCCTCGTTCATGAAGAACCCGAACGCCGAACCATAGAACCCGCCCGGGAACAGGGTGGCGTATTTGACCACCGTGTCCAGTTTGAAGGAGATGATCGATTCCAGAGGGAAAAATGTCCCGTCCGCCACGCCTGAACTCAGGAGTTCGTAGGATTCCGGCGCCGGCTTGACGAATGCCGAAGCGCCGAGCGCACGCGCCATCTGTTCGGAAATGCCGCCACCCGAACGGATTTTCATGCCGGACAGGTCTTCGACCTTGTTGATCGCCCGTTTGGTGTTGAACATCTGTCCGGGACCGTGCGTCCACACGCCCAGCAGCTTGACGCCCTTGTACTCGCCAACCGGATGGAAATACTTCCAGTGGATGCGGGAGAAGGCGACCGAATTGATTTCCGCGGTGGCGCCGCCACCCGGCAGTTCGGGCAGGAGCGGCAGCACATGCCGGGCCGGCGTGTAGCTTGCCGTCACGTAGGACACATCGACCAGACCATCCTTGACGGCGTCGAAAGTCCCGGGGGCAGCGGAAGGATGCTTGGCCAGCATCTGCAACTTGACGCGGCCGTTGGTGGCCTTTTCGACCTGCTGGCCCCAGACCGCCAAAACGTCCTTGGTCAGCAGGTGCTGCGGCGACACCCAGCTCGACATGGTCAAGGTAGTCTGCGCATGAGCCGCCGGTGACCAACCGGCCAGTGTTGTAAAAGCAAGTGCTGCGCTGCCATAAACAGCAGCGAATGCAAGACGTGACATATGTGAATCCTCCCAGATTCTTATTGTGACCTGGATCGGGCCATCTTGGTCACGGCCCGTCAAGTCATTTTCTGCCCTCGCGGGATCACGGGGCTCCCGGGGGGGGCTCTGCGAAAGCTTCTTTGCCCGCACAGATATTGTTTCCGGTCAGCCGATCAGGTCAAGCCGCCGTGCCGTTCGCCCAATTGCGGCGACCGCTTCGTCGATATCCTGAGGCGAGTGGGCGGCGGATGGCTGCGCACGCAGCCGCGCTTCGCCGCGTGGGACGATCGGAAAGCAGATCGCGCCGATATAGACCCCCTCCTCGAGCAATTCGCGGCTGAATTCACGCGCCATGTCCTCATCTCCGACCAGAATCGGGGTGATCGGGTGATCCTCACCGAGGAGGCGCAAACCAAGGGCCTTGAGTCCCGCACGCAGCCGCACCGTATTCTCTGACAGACGCCGGACGAGTGTATCGTCCGACATCACCCTTTCGATCGCGGCGAGCGCGCCGGCCGTGGTGGCGGGCGTGATCGCCGTCGTGAACATGAAAAAGCGTCCGTGGTCATGAATCCGGCGAACGAGATCGGCACGCCCTGCAACATATCCACCCGCAAAGCCGCCAAAGGCCTTGGACAAGGTCCCCGTGTAGAGGTCGATCTCGGCAACGCAGCCTTGTAGCGCGGCGGTCCCGCGCCCCCCGGGCCCGATCACACCGGCCGCATGGCTTTCGTCCACCACAAGGATCGCATTGTGGCGCTTGCAGAGCGCGATCATGCGCGGCAGATCGGCGGCATCCCCTTCCATGCTGAAGATGCCGTCGGTGATCACCAGCTTTTCGCCGGCATGCGGCTGCGACAGCAACGCATCCAGATGAGCGAGATCGCGATTGTTGTAGATGAGCGTCTCGGCCGCGCTCAGCCTGCAACCATCGATGATGCTCGCATGGTTGAGCCGGTCGCTGAAGATGCGGTCGCCCTTGCCCACCAGCGTGCAGGCCACAGTGACATTGGCTGACGTGCAGGAATTGAACAGGAGACCGGCATCTGCCCCATGAAAGCGCGCGAGGGTGTCGCACAATTCTTCATGCAGAGGCGTTGTCGCAAGCGGCGGGTTAAGCGTCGATCCGTTGCCATATTGCCGCGCGGCGGCGCAGGAGCGCTCGATGATGTCAGCATCGCCGGCAAGCCCGAGATAGTTGTTGGCCGTCAGCAGGATTACCTGGCGGCCATCGAGTTCGGTGCGCGCACCCACGCGTCCACCGATGATTGGCTTGGCGGCGCGCACTTGAGACGTATTGGCTGATGTCACGACGATCGGAATCCCATGCTGCATTGCGATGCGCGTGAGACCGGATGTAGCCCCGATGCAGCGCATCCACATTCTTCGCCATGTGGCTCCATGGCGATGCGGCAATCAACGCCGGTTCGTCAAGAGCTGAAGATCACGGGGCAGGACTACTCGGTTCCGGTCGAGAACGCGCTTGCATTTTTCGCGGAGAGCAAGATGCTTCGAGGGCACATCGTATCCGGGGTACACCATGACAAAATTGCTTTCGCCGCTGCGGACGCTGCTTTCAGGTTGTGCTTGCGGGTCACCTCACAGCGTGACAGTGCGGCTCGATCGACGTCAATTCCTGGCGGCCGGTGCCGCTTCCGTTTCGGTTGGACTCTCCGGCAGCCTCAGTGCCTGGGCACAAGATGCCAAGCCGCATCGCATCGATGTGCATCATCACATTTCGCCTCCGACATGGCTGGACGCTGTCAAGCGCATCAAGAAAGACAACCCGCCACTCGCGAACTGGACAGTACAAAAAACCCTGGATGATATGGACAAGGGTGGAGTGGCGACCGCCATCACGTCACCGACCACCCCTCAAGTCAGTGAGTTTACAGCAGACGAAGCGGCGCGGCTGGCTCGCGAGTCAAACGAGTATGCCAAGAAGCTTGAAACACAGCACCCGGGCCGCTTTGGCACGTTTGCCATGCTGCCGCTGCCGCATGTCGATCAGAGTCTCAAGGAAGTCGAATACGCCTTCGATACGTTAAAGGTCGATGGTATCGGCTGCATGACCAGCTATGGAGACAAGTGGCTGGGATATGCGGAATTCGATCCGGTCTGGGCTGAGCTGAACCGCCGGAAGGCGACCGTCTATACGCACCCGACCGGCGCAAATTGCTGCGTGAATCTCGTGCGTGGTGTTGGCGATGCCTATATCGAATACGGGACCGATACCACGCGGACCATCTTCACGCTGATCTTCGGCGGCGTTGCTCAGAAATATCCGGACATCAACTGGATCTTTTCGCACGGAGGCGGCTCACTAACGGCCTTCTATGAACGCTTCACCGTGCAGGCGCTGATGACGCCTCCGTACAGAGGCAAGTTCACGCGTGACGATGTGGAGCGGCAAATCAGGCGCTTCCATTACGACACGGCCGCCGTACCGAATGAGGTGACGCTATCGGCTCTTGCGAAGATGGTACCGGTTTCACAGATCGTCTACGGCACCGATTTCCCGTACCGCACGGCGATCGATCACACCAATGGACTCAACGCCTTCTTCAAGAAGGACGAGTTGCGGGCGATCGACCGGGAGAATGCCCAGCGGTTGATCCCGAGGCTCAAGAACGCCTGATCGACTGATAAGGGTGGCGTCCCGGCTGCCGGACGGGATGCCTAGAGCGGTTCACGGCTTGATTGAATCGGGAGGGGTTCTGCGGCTGTCCGATTTG
>CAZIKZ010000177.1:0-8922 GCA_964539845.1 uncultured Hyphomicrobiales bacterium | reverse complement strand
CACGTTAACGTCTGCATAACCATGAATATCATCCCGCGCTGCGCGGGTTCCCGACCTAGCGTCCGCAAGTCTATGCTTAATCCCGCCTTTACGTGAAACCGGCAATTTGAACGACGTTGCGTTGCGTAGGGGCGTCGTCGTTGTCCTCGAAATTCAGAAAGCTGCTCGCGGTTGCGGTCGGCATCCTGCTTGCAGGTGCCCCGATCGCGGGCCTTAACTTCTGGGTCGATGGCCTTGTGGTCCGCCAGAGTGCGAGCGACGTTGAGACTTTCGCGCGCCGTTCGCTCAATCTTGCCGAGATGCGCCTTGGGTCGGCGCTGACCGCGCTCGATGCGCTTGCCGCACGCGGCGTCGATGGGTGCCGTCCGGATCAGGTAACTGCGCTCAAGCAGGCGACCCTTTCCGAGCCCTGGGTGAAGCAGTTCTCCATTCTCGGCGCTGCGGGCCAGCCGCTGTGCAGCGATCCCGGGTGGACCAATCTCGTGAACGTCGTGTCCGCGCGAAAGGTGCGGGGGAGCGACGTCGAGATCGAGGTGGTGCGAGTCGGCGACCTTCCGGGGCGGATGATCCGCCTGCGCCGGCCAGTTGGCGTGGGCGGGACCAACAGTCTCGCGGCGCTCATCCTGCCGGACGTCCTGACTGCAAAGCTCGGACTGGGTAGTTCGGGCACAAAGGGCTACGGGCAGCTTGCCCTTCTCGACGGGACCATCGTCACGGAGGTCGGCTCGCGTCCGCTGGACAGCGAGGCGCTCTCGACGATCACGCGGCAGGCGCGCGTCAGCGACCGCTTCGGCTTGCGGATCGCGACCTCGCATCCGCAGATCGAAGGCGAGGTCTCGCTCGCCGATCTGCGGGGAATCGCGATCGCGATGACCGGCATTCTGTCGATCGCACTCGTCGTTTTTGCGCTGATCCTGCGATTGCGACAGCGCGACAACCCGGTCGCAGAGATCGAGCGCGCGCTGCGGCACGGCGAATTCATTCCCTATTATCAGCCGATCGTCGACATCACCAATGGACGCCTGCGTGGTGCCGAGGTCCTGATGCGATGGCGCAAGAGCGACGGCACGGTGTTGCCGCCCGCGGCCTTCATCCCGCTCGCGGAATCCAGCGGGATGATCGTGGCCATGACGCGCAGCATGATGCGTCACGTCATCAGAGATATGGGGGAGGCCTTCTCGACCCGTCCCAAGCTGAAGCTCGGCTTCAACATGTCGGCCGAACATTTTTCCAACGAGACCATCGTGCGCGACCTGCGTTCGATTTTCGAACGTTCTCCAATCCGTTACTCGCAGATATTTCTCGAAGTGACCGAGCGGCAGCCGCTGGAAAACCTGAACCGCACGCGACGGGTCATCGCCACCTTGCAGGAACTCGGCGTACGGATTGCGATTGACGATGTTGGCACCGGTCATGGCGGGCTGTCGTATATCCTCAAGCTCGGCGCCGACATCATCAAGATCGACAAGATGTTCGTCGATGCGCTGGGCAGCGACAATCATTCGAGCACCATCATCGAAACGCTGGTCGATCTCGCCGCGTCGATGCGCATGGACATCATTGCGGAGGGTGTCGAAACCTTCGAGCAGGTGATCGCGCTGCGCGAGCGCGGCATTCGTACCGCCCAGGGCTATGTTTTCGCGCCGCCGCTCCCGGGCTCATCATTCCTGAAGCTGGTCGAAGCGATCGATCCTCGCAGGGATACGGTCCCCGCCTTCGACCCGGGTGCGCTCAACGCGCCGGGTCCGGTAAATTCCGCGTCGGCTGCCTGACGGCGTTTGAAGCCCTGCAGGGGCCGGTGCTATGATCCCTGAGGATAGGGACGGAGGAATCATCATGATTCGCACGATGACCGGAGCAGTCTGTCTGGCGCTCCTTTTCGCCATGCCCATTCAGGATGCTGCTGCTCAGGAAGGCTTGATCGGCGGCGCGATTTTCGGCGGTGCCGCGGGCGCGATCGTTGGCGGCGCAGTCGGCGGCCGCGGCGGGGCGGCGACCGGGGCGATCATCGGGGCTGCGACCGGCGCCACACTCGGAGCCCAGATGGAACGCCGCCGGAGCGGATATTACTGGTACAACGGCCGTTGCTGGCGGCGCGATCCGGGCGGCAATTATCATCTGGCATCGCGCGGTTTCTGCGGCTGATCCACCTCACGGCCGAGGTGGGAAGGGCGGCCGGATTGCCGCCCTTTTTGCCTCACGAATGCCATCGCCTGCGCGCAGGAAATGGTCGAAGTCTCAAAAGAGCCTCTGCAAATCCATGAAAATTCTGGTTCTTGTTCTCGCGCTGACGATCCTGCCGGCGTCACTTGGTCTCGCCCAGAATGCTCCGGCAGCGCCGAAGTCCCTGCTCGATAACGAGCAGATCAGAGTGCGGGAGATCAAAATGGCGCCCGGTGCCTCGCAGCCAGCGTCGGCTCGCCCCAACACTTTCTTGTACGCGCTCACAGACGGTTCGATCGTGTTCACGCCGCCGGGCCGAAAGGGCTACGAACTGACCTTCAAGGCGGGCGAGGCGCTCTGGCTGCCGTCGCAGGAGACCGCGACATCCAATGAAAGCGACAAGGAGGTGCGCGCCTTGCTTGTTGAGATCAAAGGGCGGGCGCCTGCTGCCGCCGCCAAGAAGGGTAAGGCGCCGAAGAGCAAGAAGGGCTCAAAGAAGGGCGCGGCGAAAAGCTGAGTGCCTCACGGACTTGATTGTGGATTGTCGATCCTGATTTCGACGGCGTCGCCGGTCTTTTGGAGACTTTGCCATGAACGTGACCCTGGTTTTCGGCCGCATCCTCTTTGTGCTCGTTTTCATCCTGTCCGGTGCGCAAAAGCTGATGGACATCGCCGGCACCGCAACCACAATCGGTTCAAAGGTCGTTTTGCCGGATGCTGTTACGGCTTACACGCCGCAGCTTGAAGCCGCGACCGGCATGACCACGCCCACAATGCTTGCGATTTTGGTTGGCGTCGTCGAAATCGGTGCCGCGCTGATGATCGCAGCAAATATCGGCGCGCGTGCCGGTGCCGTGCTGCTGATCCTGTTCACGATCGCAGCGACCTGGTACTTCCACCCGTTCTGGACGATGACCGGCGCCGATCGCGACGCCAACATGATCCAGGCGCTGAAGAATCTGTCACTGATCGGTGGCCTGCTCGTGATCTTCGTGATCGGGCCATGGCGGCCGGGATACGATCGCTATCCCGAACCGATCAACGAGCGTATGTGAGCCAACAAGGAGAGTAACGACATGCGGGATGTGACGATGCGCCTGACGCTTGCGCTTGCGGCGACAACCGCTCTCATGGCGTTGCCGACACCCGCGGACGCGCAGCGCTATGTCTATGACACGCAATATTGCGTGCGCGCCTATGACGGCGCCACCGACTGTTCGTATTACACCTTGCAGCAATGTCTTGTGGCTGTGTCGGCGACGGGTGGAGACTGCGCTCTCAATCCGCGTTACGCTGGCGAGCCTGCGGCACGTAATCGCCGGGCGCCGCGGCCCGCGCGCTGATTGTCTTAATGCTGATTGTCTTAAATAAAGGGGGGCGGCCAATTGAGCCGCCCCAAGTTAATACGCCACGCGGGAGGAACCTCTGCGGGATCGGCCCCCTCAACCGCCGGTCCCACGTGACCAAAAGAATCGAATCAGTATTCGAGATAAGGATGCCTGAAAAATCGGCGTCGTCACCCTTACCGGCCTACCGGGTGAGCGTATTGCCTAAATTCGTTGCCACGACACCACACTGACATTGCGGGCGGCATCGAGCATGTCGGTCTGGCCGGTCCGAAGCCCGGCTTCGGTGAGCAAGGTTTCCGGCGTTCGCTCCGGCACATCGGGGAAAACGGGCGCTCCGCCCTTCAGCCGCACGTCCGGCACGCGCGTCAGGTGAAAGACATCGTAGCGGGGCAGGAACAGCCCGAAGATGTCGGTACCGCCAATGATCGCGATATCGCCGCCGGTGACGCCGAGTTCAGCCAGCGCAGCATCGACGGCAATGCCTTGCGGATTCCAGTGCAAGGCATTCGGCTGCCCGGTTACGGGCGCTGTGGTCGCGACGCGATGCGTTGCGATCAGACGCCGGCGGGTAGGGGAGGTCGGCTGTTCGGCAGAGTTCTTGCCGTGCACGAGCGCGGCCGCGGAATCGAGGCCGCTCATAAAGAACGTCTGGTCGGCCTTGACGATCAGGGACGGCGGTATCGTCCCGCCCGCGTCGGCGAGCATGCCGTCTTCTGAAACGATGGCGTAGCCGATGAAGCGATAGGACATGAGACCGGGGTTCGATGGTGAAGGACGAGGACGCCTATTGTGCCGTGCCCATCCCAAAAAAGAAATCGCCGGGCAAGCCCGGCGATTTCCTCGAACGATTTGCTGACGCGTGCGCTTAGTCGACGGTACGGACGACGTTCGCGGTCGGACGCTGGTCGACGGTCGGAAGCTTGGCTTCCTTCTTTAGCAACTCGTCATACTTGGCGATTGACTGGACCGAGCCCTTGGCGCGCATGTGCACGATCTTGTAGCCGCCGTCCTTGAGTTGCTTCAGCAGTTCCGGGATCGCCTCGGCAGTGTGCGCCTGGAAGTCATGCATCAGCACGATGCCCTTGCCGTGCTTCTTCAGCTTGCTCATCACGGCATTCACGACCTGCTCAGGCCGACGCGCTTTGAAGTCGAACGAGTCCATATCGGTCGAGAAGATCGCGATGTTGCGCTCGCCGAGATAGGTCACGAGTTCCGGGGGGTGCTGCAGAGCGACGAAGCGGAAGAATGGCGCAGCCTGTGCGCCGAGCGAGACGTTGACGGCGCTGATGCCCTTCTCGATCTCCTCCTTCGCCTGTTCAATGGTGATGTTCTTGCGGCCAAGAGGGGCATGGCTCCACGTGTGCGAGCCGATGGTGTGGCCGCCTTCCGCCACCCGCTTCAGGATATCCGGATAATAGGTCGCGTGCTTGCCGATGATGAAGAATGTCGCCTTGATGCAATGTTCGGCGAGCGCAGCCAGAACCTTCGGGGTGGTCGGCCAGGGGCCGTCATCGAAGGTCAGCAGGACTTCGTTGTTGCGCAGGAAGTCGTGTTGCTTGAAGTGCTCGAAGCCGAAGCCGGGGCCGCCGGTTGTGTCAATTTCGACCGTGCGGGAAACGCCGAGCGCATTCGGATTGGCACACTTGGCATCCGCTCCGGTGCCCGATGTCTGTGCGAAGGCCGCACCGCCCGCCAGCGATGCGGAGATCACGATAGCGCATGCGAACGAGTGGCGCATGGTAGACCCCCTCATGAATTCCGGGCCAAGCCGGCCCGCATGGTCTTGATAAGACATGGAAAGCCCGCTCTGACTTAAGAGTCAACGAATCCTCACATCGATACCGGTGGTATCTGGGAATAAGGTTAGTTGTGGTGGTGCCGACACGGGAACACGCCTCGAGCGCCGCCGCCACTTGCGGAGGAACCTGACCGATTTCGGGACAGGGTTGCCCGCGGACCGCGGCGCCATCGGGCCGCCGCTAGGCGGGGGCGAGCTGGCGTTCGATTGCGGTAACGACCCGCGAATCTGTCGGCTCGACCGCCGAGGCGAACGCCGCCGCGAGCGTGCCGTCGCTCCCGACAAGATATTTGTGAAAGTTCCAGCGCGGCGTCTCGCCCGGCCGCTGGATCGCCGCCCAGCGATAGAAGGGATGGGCTGCATCGCCCTTGACCGCGACCTTCTCGGTCAGAGGGAATGTTACGCCATGCCGGTGCGCCGTGCCGTGGATCTCGGAGGCCCCGCCGGGTTCCTGCCCGCCAAAGTCATTGGAAGGGGCGCCGATCACCAACAGGCCGCGGCTACGGTAGCGCGACCACAGCGTCTCGAGACCGGCATATTGCGGCGTGTAACCACAGAGTGAAGCGGTGTTGACCACGAGTACCGGCCGTCCGGTCTGATCCGAGAGACGAAGTTCCCCTCCGTCGAGCGTCTTGAACGAGAAAGCAAACGCGGTGGCGCGACTGATCGCGATTTGCGCTTTCGCATGCGGCGCCGCGAGACCGAGGCTGGTCGCGGCAATCCCGGTCAGGACAAGTCGCCGGTCGATCATGTCGGACGCTCCTTGCCAGTCCCCATAACAGCGTAGGGCGGGCGTACGAAACCACATGCCCGTGAGGCGATGGCGCAACGGCGGAACATGGCGCGGGCGGGGTCGTTCTTATCCACAGCCCCTGGAGCCGTCATGCCAAAACTCAATCCGTTCCGCGTTTCCTTTGACGGCCCACTGGGATCGCGCGAGCGCATGCGCGCGCGCATTGCCGCCACAATGGTTGCGGGAACAGCGATTATTCTCGGTGCGACGAGTGCCCTTACGCTGCTGAATGCGAGTTCCGCAGCCATCGGCAGCTGGTCTAACGCCAGCCTGGAAACGGATGTGCGGCTCGTCGCCAGCGAGGGCGAGGGCACGGCGGGCAAAGCTTGCGAGGAGCAAACCTGGCCGTACATCGAAACCCGATGCCTGAAGCGGGCCGATACCACCTTTAACAAGCGCACCACGCCGAAACACGGACTGGGCTCTCAGCAAGTTGCGTTACCGGCTGGGCCGGCGGCGAGCGCGTCGCAGCCCACAAGCAAGCCGAAATCCGAGGCTAGCACCACAGGGTCCGCCCCTCGGGCGGACGATCCCGTCTCAACCGATGCCGCGCCGGTTCCCGCGCAGCGGGCTGCTGCGCCGGTCTCGCCGGGGAGCGTGGTGCCAGCGCCGCAAACCAAGGCCGCGAGCCAGCCTCAAAACGCGAACCCGCGTCTGTCGCAGCGCGAACAGCGCCGACTGAAATACGTTGAGCGCACGAGATCACAGCGGGACGCGAGGAAGAAGGCCCAGGCCGAAACGCGTCAGGCGAAGCGCGAACAGATCGGGCGCGAATGGACGGAGAACGAAGCCATGGCTGGCAGCAGCCGGCGGGTGATCGTGAACCGGCGCGATCCGTTCGAGGACGATTTCTTCCGCACATTCCGGTGAGCTCTGAAAAAGCAAATCCCCGGCCGCATCGCTGCGGCCGGGGATTTGTATTTGATCGATTAGTGGCAGTTCCGCTTGCCGTAACCGCCGTACCCACCGTGGCCGTAGGAGACCTTGCGGACCGGGGGAGCGAATTTCGGTTCCACAAATTTCGGCTCCGGTGCCGCGACGATGACCTTCGGCGCGAATTTGGGGGCGAGCTTGGGAGCAGCGATCTGCGGTGCTTCGGCTTCCGGCGCTGCGTCGGCAGCCGGCGCGTCGGGGGCCGGGGCTTCGCCTTCGATCTTGGCCGGAGCCTGATCGGCGACGATGACGGGTGCCTGGGCGATCTTGCCGGGGGCTGGCAGCACCTGGATTTGACGGGTCGGACCCTGCTGGGCCTGGGCGGACACGGCCATAACGGCCAGGATCGCGGCGGCGAGGGCGGTCTTCGTGATGGTCATGGCCTGGTTCCTTGAGGAGTGAATGGCTTGATGACCATTCGTCGTGCGGTCCCCGAAGGCGGTTCAAAGGTCGGTCCGAAAAAATCGACCCGGCGGTCGACGCCTTTGCAGCGGGCTGCAACCGCTTTTCTTCGCAGGCGTTGAGACCGAGGTAGCCAGCACTTCATCCGGGCAGAAGGCAAGCCAAAGGGGCACGCGATCTCGACGGAACGCTTGCTCGGATGACGGGCTTGTTACTCGCCCCGATCGGCCAGCCTCGCGCTCTGCGATCTGTCTTATGATACCGTGTGAACCGGATCCGCTGAGCGCGCGACGAATATCGGATGTGGCTCGTGATGACTCCGCGTCGGGATCTTGTCCGTGGACGATCCTGCTCGCGGTGATCGCGGCCGCAACAAGAAACGCAAGCCGGAGAACCGAAATGAAAATCCTCGCTGTTGCCGCCGTGATCGGCGCGACCCTGCTCACGGGCACGACACCATCGTCAGCCGAAGTGAATTATCCCTGGTGCATCATCACCGGCGGCCGGGATGGTGGTGTCATGAGCTGCGGTTACGTCAGCTTCGCGCAATGTATGCAGACCCGCGTGGGCACCGACATGTGCGTCGTCAATCCGCGCTTCTCCGGACCGCGTTCACGCGGTTGACGGAGACACCGTGTTGACGCACCGTCCCTCACGTGCAGAGCGTGAGGGACGGTGTTCGCATGGGTGGTCCGGCATTGATTTCAAAAATGCATAAGGCGGCGTTCGCCATTGCAATCCTTGGTGCGGCTCTGATTGGCGACGGGGATAAGGCCTCGGCGGAAGTCAATTATCCGTGGTGCGTCATCACCAGCGGGCTTAGCGAAGGCGTCATGAGCTGCGGTTTCGTCAGCTATCAGCAATGCATGCAGACCCGTGTCGGTACGGAAATGTGTGTGCAGAATCCGAGATATCAGGGACCGCCTCCAGCACCGGCGCGTTCGCGGCCGCGGCAGGGGTAGAACGCCAGCGTCCTCACTCTGTTATGGGACCGCATCCGTCACTATCTGTGGGCCGAAACGGAGGCCTGCGATGCGAGTTGCAATTCTGCGCGCTTTTTCCATCTTTGCTGTTGTGGCGGTGTCTGGCGCGGCGGTTCATGCGGCGGACGAGCCGGATCTGATCTTCAAGCGCTCCACGGTGTTCAAGTGGATGTCGCCGAACGACAAGCTCGCGACCTACGGCCTGGACGATCCCGAAGTCGATGGTGTCGCCTGCCATTTCACCGTGCCCGAGCGTGGTGGTTTCAAGGGCTGGCTCGGTCTAGCCGAGGAGGTCTCCGACATCTCACTGGCCTGCCGGCAGGTCGGCCCGATCACGATCAAGGCGACGTTCGAGCAGGGAGAGGATGTCTTCCGCACGCGGCGTTCGCTTTTCTTCAAGAAGATGCAGATCGTGCGCGGCTGTGACGTGAAGCGCAACGTCCTCGTCTACATGGTGTTCTCGGATCGCATTATCGAAGGGTCGCCGAAGAACTCGACCTC
>CAZIKZ010000176.1:0-8943 GCA_964539845.1 uncultured Hyphomicrobiales bacterium | reverse complement strand
ACAACTACTTCGCAAATGCTGGATATGCTTCTATCAAACCGTGAACCGCTCTAGCCACGGCTTCTCGGCCACCGCCTTCTGAACCGCCTCGATGAAGCCGGGAGGCGGGGCCATCTGAATCGTCATCGGCCTGCCGGTCTCGAGCACGCTCTTGAGGTTGGACAGGATCGCGGGCCAGCCTGAGCGTCCGCCAGCCAGAATGGCTTCGGGGATGTCCCAGGAATGCGACTCGGTCATCGTGAGGCGAACGGCCTCGCCCGCCGGCTCTATGTCGTAAGTCACGATGCATTCGGGGAACTCCGCGAAACCTGGCATGCCTTCGACAATCCAGGTGCACGCGAAACGGCGCGGCGGCGACCAGTCGAGCACTTTGCCGCTAACGTGGACGCGACCATCCGGATAAAGCAACTGAAACCGCCCTCCTGTTCGAGATTCCGCGTCGACGGCAAAGCCGAAGAAATATTGCCGGCTGAAAGCCGGATCGGTCAGCGCTTGCCAGACCTTTTCCGGACTCGCCGCAATGTACGTGACATAAACGGTGACCGGCTTGAAGCACGCAACATCCGTCACGCTCGCGCCTCCGTAGCGGCCTTTCCAGCCCAGCGCTTCTGCGTCATCGGCATAGCGCTGCCGGTTTCGAGCAGGGTCTTGAGGCTCGACAGGATGGCAGGCCAGCCCTGCGCGATGCCGCGCAGCATGTCCTCATCGAGATCATCATGGGTGACCGTGAGCTTGACCTCGCCCATGAACGGCTCGATGTCGAAGGTCACCCGCGAGACCTTGTCCGGCTTCGCCGCATTCTCCGGCGACGACCATGTCAGAACGAGGCGGCGCGGCGGATCGCTTTCCACCACCTCGCCCTGAATGTGAACCAGACTTGCATCGTCGTAGTCTTCGTGACGCCATGGCGAGCCCGTTTTCCAGTCCGACACATTGCGGTGCCAGCCCCAGTAACCCTTGGTCGCTTCGGGATTTCGTAGTGCGTCCCATATCCGTTCAGGCGTGGTCTGGATGTAGATCACATAGACGAATGCAGGCTTACTCATCACGCGTCTCCAGACTGGCTTTCAGGTCGCTGAGAGCCTGCAAACGATGGCCCTCGTATTTCCCGATCCAGCGCTCGGCTATGGCGTGGATCGGCACCGGATTGAGGTAGTGGAATTTCTCGCGTCCGTGCTTCACCGTGACCACCAGATTGGCCTCCTCCAGGATCGCGAGATGCTTGCTCACCGCCTGACGCGTCATGTCCTGGCGCTCGCACAATTCGCCGAGCGTCTGGCCGTTGCGCGCACGCAGGCGATCCAGCAGCCCTCGCCGGCTTTCGTCGGCCAATGCCTTGAACACGAGGTCGAGGCTCTTCATGTATAAAATATGCAACCAATTGGTTGCCTGTCAACTAACAAAAATCCTCGCTCACCTCAGGACGCGAAGCATGCTCAGCGGTTCACGCAACTCTGGGTGAAGCTTCCGATCTGCCCGGCGCCGACGCCCTGCGCCGTCCCTGACATGATGCAGTTCGACGCACGATCCTGAAAGGTCTGACCGGCCGGGCGCGCGGGCGCGATCGCGGGCAGACCACCGGTGCCGGCGATGCCCGGAACGGTTGAAGCGGGCGACGATGGATAGACCATGCTCGGCGCGGTCGGCATCGGCTGCACGGTGCCGAGCGGCGTCAACGGCGAACGATAGGTCGGGATCGTTGAGGCGGTAGAAGATCCGCGGCGTACCGCACGGCGCTGGCCGGCCTTCGGCTGGGCCGCGGCCTTGGAAGGCTGCGCTTGCGGCGGCGGAGCGGGCCTGACCCGCTGCCGGGCGCGGCGCTCGGAACCGTCCGGTGTGATGATCGAATACGGAAACCCGTCGCTGCCTTGCGCATGAGCCAACGGACCTGGGAGTCCGAGCAATATCAACGCGATGGCGGCAATATTGAAGCGATTTCGCATATCGCTCATCCAATCTTTGAAGCGCGGCGGAACGGCCCGGGTCGTCACTACATATAGGAACGCAGGGCAGCGGTTTCAGGTCCATGCCGCCCTGCGCTCGTCTGTGGACTATTCCTCCGGCGCATCCTCGATCGGATCATAGCGGGTGGCGTCGAGCCCGAGCAGGTTGAAGGTCTGCAGCATATGCGGCGGCAACGGCGCGGACACATCGATGGTCCCGCCACGCGGATGCGGCACCGCGATCCGCCGGGCAAGAAGATGCAGACGGTCCTGCATGCCGCCCGGCAATTGCCAGTTCTCGATGTCGAAATATTTGGGATCGCCGACGATCGGATGCCCGATATGCGCAAGCTGCACGCGCAACTGGTGGGTGCGTCCCGTTACGGGCTTGAGCGACAGCCAGGCGAGCCGGGTCGCCGCCGTCTCGACTACCGCGTAATAGGTGATCGCGTGGCTCGCGCCCTCGTCGCCATGCTGGGCGACACGCATGACGGAGTCGTCCTCCCGTTCCTGCTTGGCGAGATAGGTCGAGATGCGGCCCTGCCGCGGCTTCGGCACGCCCGGCACCAGCGCCCAATAGATCTTGCGCGCCGAGCGCGAGCGGAAAGTTTTTGCGAGTGCGGCCGCTGCGAAGCGCGACTTGGCGATCAGCAGGCAGCCTGCAGTATCCTTGTCGAGCCGGTGCACAAGGCGAGGCCGCTGGCCGTCCTTTGTCTGAATCACTCCCAGCATCCCGTCGATATGGCGGGTGGTGCCGGAGCCCCCCTGCACCGCAAGCCCCATGGGCTTGTTGAAGACCAGCACGTCGTCGTCTTCGTACAGCGTGATGGATTTCAGGAAGGCGCGCGTCTCGGCTTGCGGGCCCTCGGCGCGCGGCTTTTCCGGATCGAGGCGCAACGGCGGAATGCGAACCGATTGCCCGGCTTCCAGCCGGTCCTTGGGCTCGACCCGCTTGCCGTTCACCCGCAACTGGCCTTTGCGGATGACGCGCTGGATGTGACTGAACGACAGCCCCGCAAAGCGGGCTTCCAGAAAGCGGTCGACACGCATGCCGTTTTCGTCGGGCGTGACGGTGACGGTCTGAACGACGGTACTGAGCGGCGCGACCGGCTTTTCCTCAACCGGCGATGACACCACCGGCTGCACCATGGCCGGCCGGGACGTTGGCCGGGATCCGCCTAGTCTGGCTCCTGCCCGGCTCGATGGTCGCCCGGCACCGTATGTCCGTTGCGGCTCGGCCTCGGGCCGGGTGCCCTGCTTCGGCTTGAACGGACGGCCCTGCTTCCCGGAACGTGCAGGACGGTCAGAACGGTCACGGTCAGAGCGTCCGAGTTTTTCAGGGCGCCCGGGCCTTCCGGAACGGCCCGGCATTTCGGAACGCCCAAACGTGTCTGAACGCTCAGGCCTGTCAGGACGAGGCTTGGGCCCTGTCCGGCTCGATGGTCCACCGGCACCGTATATCCGTTGTGGTTCGGCCGCGTCGAACCGGGTGTCCTGCTTCGGGCTGAACGGACGGCCCTGCTTCCCGGAACGCTCAGGACGTCCGAATTTCTCAGGACGCCCGGGCTTCTCTGAACGCGCAGGCTTGTCCGGACGACCAGACTTGTCGGACCGCCCAGGCTTGGACGGGCGGCCGCGATCAGGGCGGCGCTGCGACGGCGAAGACGGACCTTTGGGACGTGAGCTCATGGCCGCGCCATAGCACACTCCGCCTCGCGAACGCGAACTCGCGCGCACCAAATCCTAGCGCGCGATCACCGGCACGGATTCTTCGACCACGCGAGGTTTCGCCCCCGCGAGTTCCACCACAGCCTTGAGCATCCCGGTGCCCGGCGTCACGCCGGCCTCGAACTGGCCGACAAAAGATTGCTCGAAGGGATTGGACGGATCCGACGCCGCGGGGTCGGGTCGCAGGCGGATGACCACTTCGCGCCCGTCTGGCATCCGGCGCGTCAGCTTGATCGAGGCGGCATCCACTTTGGTTTGATCGCCGAGCCTCAGATGCACATGCACCTTGCAGATATCGCCGGTGCGATATATCGGCTCGTCCGGCTCGACTTTGACGCCGACCAGCTCGGTGGTGGTGCCGTCCTGAGCCCGCATCTTGCCGCGTTCGCGGACCCGAACGGTCGCAACCGCCTCGGCCACCCCTCGCGCCAGCGCGACCTGCAGGAATTCCTGAATCTGCGGATCGCTCAGAATGCGCTGATGATCGGCAAAGCTGGTCGGATGCAACGTCAACCGCTCGATCACCGCGCTGTTGCGGATGACGGTGCCGTCGCCGGCCCAGGTATTTTCCACCTGCAGCACGGACACGCCGTCCGTAATCTTGAAAGCCGCGCGTTCCGGCGTGCGCTGATCGACACCAACTAGGAGCACATCCTCGACCCCCTTCGGCATGGCGGTGGCAACAAGCGCTTCGAGCTTCTGGATGCGCACGAAGGTCTTCTGCAGATCCGGCATCGTGGCGGTGTCGACGCCATCCCAGCGCAAACCCGTCCAGGTCTCGGCCTTCGCAGGATTGAACGACACGGCGCCGCTATCGCAGCAGGCCTTGTAGCGTGGCATCAGTTCGAAGATCGACGGGAACGACAGCATCGTGCGCCGGAATCCATCGAGCCCGCCCATGGCATAATTGAGCGGCCCCCAGCCCTTCTCTACGGTCTGAAAGACTTTCACGGAGCCCTGGAACGGCGCGCCCGCGCTGAATAACCGCGCGACGCGCTCGCCGCCCCCGCCTTCAACCACATAGGCCCGCGCCACCAGCGCGCCCATCGAATGTGCGAGGATATCGACCTTGCCGTCAGGCACCTTCTCGCGGACGAAGACTTCCAGCGCCTTGGCGTTGTCGAACACCGAGCGCCGCCAGTCATAGGCGAACACGAAGAGATTGCGATCCTCGCGATAACCGGACTTTTCCAGATGGCGGATGATCGGCGCGTAGACGTCCTGCTTGTAGAGTCCAAGAAAGACGAGTTCACGCACCACGCCGCAAGGCTTGATTCCGTCGCTGGCGCCACTCTCGTGTGACAGCCGGATCGTCGGGAATTGCCGCAATGCGCCGACAGTGCCCCAAACCACCTGAACCTCGCCGGACGCATCAGGGCGGCACAGGCGCGAACCGAGGAGACCGGGAATGAGAATAAGCGGCCGCTCCGGTTGCGAGACGGCCGCACGGGTTTGCGCGGCTGCGGGCTCCGCGGGAAAAGCCAGAGCACCCGCGAACAAGGCAATGGCGGCGGCCGCGTATCCGAGACATGCGAGGCACAGTCTCAAGCCCACATTGCTTCTCCCGGCCCGGATATGCGCCCTCACTAATCCTAGCAAGAAATCCGAGAAGGTCACCGGCCTGTCCGTCCCAGTTTCGTGATGTCTGGGATAGTCAGTCGCTTCCGGGAGCCGGCTGGTTCAACAACGCAGCCAGCCGCCATCGCATTGTCGCAAGGTTTATGGCATTGCATGGCACCCGCAACGGGCCGCGTTCGCGTTTGTGCATCGCACTGCAATCGTGGCCGATCACAGGTTCCGTCCATGCTCCCTGACATTGCTGAGAAGATCGCGGCCATCGGCCGTGTCATCGATCCCGTCAAGACCGGCGCTGTCTATGCGCCCCTGCACGACAGGGAGCCCTTTGCCGGCATCGATGTGACGCGCGACATCAAGTATGGACCGGCGGATCGCAATCTTCTCGATGTGTTCGTGGCGAAGGATGCGGCGCCTGCGCGACCGGTTCTGATGTTCGTGCATGGTGGCGGCTTCACCGGCGGCAACAAGGCGACGGCCGGCTCGCCGTTCTACGACAACGTTCCGCTCTTCGCCGCGCGCAACGGTCTCGTCGGCGTCAACATGACGTATCGGCTGGCACCGCAACATCCCTGGCCCGCGGGACCGGAGGACGTCGGCGCTGCCGTGCGCTGGGTCGTGGACAACATTGCAGCCTTTGGCGGCGATCCGTCGAAGATCGTTCTGTTCGGCCATTCGGCCGGCGCCACCCATGCCGGGAGCTATGCCGCCATGCCGCAATTCCACGGGCCGAAGGGTCTGGGCATCGCCGGCCTGATCCTGACGTCCGGCATCTATGACATCGCCAGCTTTCCAGTGAACGACGGCTACCGCTCCTATATCGGAGACGACACCGCGCTCTATGCCGAGCGTTCGCCGATCGGAGGACTGAGCAAGCTGCCTGTCCCCTCACTGGTCGTCCATGCTGAACTCGAGCCGCCGCCATTCATTCCGCAATTCGAAAAGCTGGTCGCGGCCATGGCGCAGGCGCCGGGCGGCAAGCCGAAGACGCTGATGTTGCCAGGGCACAGCCATCTCTCGCTCGGCTACGCGGTCGGAACGGACGACACGACGCTGACCGGGCCGGTCCTCGATTTCGTGACGGGGCTGACGTAAGCGCACAGCGTTGCGCAACTCACGCCCTGGCGCGGAATTGGCTCGGAGTCATGCCATAGGCGCTCGAGAAGCTGCGGCTGAAATGGGCGGCGTCATTGAAGCCGCAGGAGAACGCGACGTCGGTGATCGACCGGTGCCGCGCCTCCGAGTCGGCAAGATGATCGCGCGCGGCGGCGAGCCTGCGCGACCAGATGCTGCGCTCGATAGTCTGGCCGTTCATCGCAAACAGTCGCGCAAGGCTGCGCACCGACACGCCGACATGGGACGCGATCGCGGTGGGGCCGAGTGCGGGATCGGACAGGTTTCTCACGATATAGCCGCAGGCTTCCGCGTAGCGTTCAGCGGAAACGCCCGCGGCGATGTCATGCGCGGATACAGGCAGGGCAGCGGAGTGAAGAAGCTCAAGCATCGCGCGCTCGATTGCCATCTCCTCCCCGATCTCGCCTGCTTCCGGGCTCTCCAGAATCGCGAAAGCGAGATGACGCAAAAGGTTCGCAGGACCTGAAGCTAGCCGGAAGCTGTCGTTGCGCGCGGACGCGAGACGCATGAGCGACGGCGGCAACTTCAGAACGAGTTGCCGGAACGCATCGGGAAAATCGAAGAAGTAGGTCTCGCGTGCAGAGACGATCGCGCCCTCTCCCGCGGCCAGCAACGCCGCATGCGAACGCTGTCCGACATTGCATTGTCCCGAGACATTGACGACGACGATCAGATCGTCGCGCGGCGCCTGCGCGATCTTGCTTCGTGTTCGTCGTACGCGCTGCGCCGACGCGCGCACGTCCGTGATGTCGATGCGTCCGATGCGCCGATGCCGGATGCTGCCGGAAAATGTGCGCCGCGCGGGCGAATCGCATTCCAGCGGCACGAAGGTCTGCGCGACCACATCGGCCCAATATGGAAAACGCTCCGCTATCGGAAGCAGATCCGTCGATGCTCGAACCGTTGCCAATTGTCGCATTGCGCGTGTCCCGCTCGATCAAGATCGCATGACCGTCTGGTGCAAGACCAGTTTCCGCCCGGACGGCAAGATGATCCTGCAACAGAGGCACAAGCGCAAGGGGCCTGACATGGCAATCGGCAGAAAGCTCGTTCTCGGCGGGCGTGAAAGCGTGAAAGTGGCAATCGTGCAGAAGGCGCCGCGTTTCCTCGACAAGGAGGCTTCGCTCGCGCGCGCCGAAGCGCACATCGCGGAAGCCGCGGCCGCGGGCGCCGAGTTGATCGTGTTCCCCGAAGTCTGGCTCGCCGGCTATCCGTACTGGACCGAGGGCTGGGACTCGCCGCTGCAAAGCTGGGCCGGCGGGCGCATCGCGTTTCGCGAAGCGGCGGTGCTGGCGCCGAGCGAAGACACCGAACGTCTCGGTGCAGCGGCCGCGAAGGCCGGCGCTTATGTCGTGATGGGATGCAACGAAATCGATCCGCGTCCCGAGGTCAGCACGATCTATAATTGCCTTCTGTTCTTCGACCGGCAAGGCCGCCTGATGGGACGGCATCGCAAGACCATGCCAACGTTTACCGAGCGGCTGTTCTGGGGCCAGGGCGACGCCTCAGACCTGCGCGTGTTCGAGACGGATATCGGGCGCATCGGCGGGCTGATCTGCGGCGAACACCTGATGACACTTGTGCGAGCGGCCATGATCGGGCTGGGCGAGGAAATTCATGTCGCCGTGTTTCCGGGCGCATTCGCGTTGCATACCGGGCCCGAGCTGGAAGAATGGGATTCGGACCATACATCGTTCTGGGGACACGCCTCGGTGCGCGCGCACGCACTCGAAGCCGGCGCGTTCGTGGTGTCCGCGTGCGGTCAGATCGACGAGGCCGACATTCCCGACGACTTCCCTTACAAGGGCAAGATGAACATCCGCTATGCGCGAGGCGGTTCATCGATTATCGCGCCGCTCGGCATTCCGCTCGCCGGCCCTGCTGAAGGCCCGCAGATCGTAACGGCCGAATTGCAGGCCTGGATGATCAAGGCCTGGAAAGCGATCATCGACACCACGGGTCATTATTCGCGGCCAGACCTCGTTCGTCTGATGGTCAGCAATCATGCGCCCAGCAGCGACAGCATCGTCTCCTTCCGCTCGTCGTTGGAGACGCTCCAGCCTCGCGTCTTAGCGGACGCGGCCGACAGGCATGAGGTCGAACCGGCGCGCGTCGAGGCGCTGGTCGACGCGACGCTTGCGCAGCGCCGGACGGCTTGACCGGCATCCTCTCCAGCAAAAAAAGGGCCCGGCTAGGCCGGGCCAGGCTGGAGAGCAGCGCCCGTCAGGACGCTGAGCCCGGAGAACACGCAAACCGGGCAGATTCGGAGATATATGAGGCCGCGTTGCCGCTCTGTGAGCCAGCTCACATAGTTTGGAAAAATGCTGCCCGGTTCGGACAGGGGCCTGCCTGACCTCACCCGCCTACCGGCGACGTCAACGGCAACGCTGCATGTCGCCGGCGGCGGTCTGGTCCCAAGTGACGTGAAGCTTGTTGCCCTTGAGCTGAAGGCCGATCGGCATCACGCGCGATGATCCCTGACCGAAACATTGTGCCTGCAGGTAGAGACCGTTGCCGATCCGGTAGGATTTCTTGATCGAGCAGGATGACCGAAACCAGTCGA
>CAZIKZ010000175.1:0-9001 GCA_964539845.1 uncultured Hyphomicrobiales bacterium | reverse complement strand
GCAGTTTCGAACGTTTTCAAACCCCTGTTGCACAAATGGCACGCAGTGGATTCCGACCTCAGGCGACATAATAAAGTCCACATAAGTAACTGATTTCAAAAAGAATTTTTCGATCGTCGTCAGCCGGCTCACTGCCTGTTTCGACAGCACAATCGAAACACGTCGAGACCGACGCAGACAGCGGAACCGCATCCGGTTCCACGTCCAACCCCAAAAAAGCGAAAAAAACAGAGAATCGGTAGCTGGCGGAGACGGAGTCCGTTTTGAGGGGTTCCGAGGAGCCGTTAGGGCTACCCGCAGGTGTTTGATCTTACAAGGTTAATCGTCGTTTTCGCTATGGGACGTTCCAAGAACTTCCGATACATTCGCTGTCGAAAAAGGGGGTAGATCGAGGGGTACGGTCCTCGCGCCTCCCCCTGTCACGGCGAGTCGGAGCGATGGCGAAGCACAAGCTGAATGCGGCAAAGCTGGCGACAATCGACGACGTGGGTCGCTACCACGACGGCGAAGGCCTCTATCTGCAGGTCACGAAGTCCGAAAGCAGCACCAATCGATCATGGGTGTTCAAGTACACGGTCCCCGGCTCCGGTGGCTGTATTCGCGAGATGGGATTGGGCAGCTTCCGCGACGTGTCGCTGAAGCAGGCGCGCGACAAGGCCGACGCCGCACGGAAACTCGTCAAGGTCCACAAGCTTGACCCGATCGAAACGGAGAAGGCCGCGCGCATCGCCGAACGGCTCAAGAAGGCGAACGCGGCGACGTTCAAGGAGGAAGCTGAGTTCCTGATCGAGAAGAAGCGTCCGGGCTGGAAATCCGGCGTTCACGCGAAACAGTGGACGGCCACCCTCGCGACATACGCTTATCCAGTCATCGGTGCCCTCCCCGTTTCGGAGATCAACACCAACCACATCCTGAAAGTCCTCGAACCGATCTGGGAAACGAAGACCGAGACGGCGACCCGCTTGCGTGCCCGCATCGAGAACGTGCTGAGTTCGGCGAAAACACGGGGCAAGCGAACGGGCGACAATCCAGCCGCGTGGAAGGGTCATCTCGAAAACATTCTGGCCAAACCGAAGTCGATCAAGAAAATTCGGCACCACCCGGCCCTGCCCTACGAAGAGATGCCGAAGTTTTTCAAGGAGCTGCGAGAGCGTGACGGCATTTCGGCGCGCGCGCTCGAATTCCTGATCCTCAATGGCAGCCGGACGGGCGAAGTCATTTTCGCCACCTGGGCCGAGATAGACTTCGACGAGAAGCAATGGACGATCCCAAAAGAGCGGATGAAGATCATCAAGTCGAAGCTGGAGCAACGCCGCGACCATGTCGTGCCGCTCAGCGACCTTCTTGGCCAAATACTTCAGGCCTCCCGCGAAGAATGCGCTCTCATCGCCAAGCTGGCCGATGAAGGCGTCTACGTCGCGTATCGCGTCGATACCGACCCCGCCGCGATCCTGGGTGTGGTCACGACAAGTCGCCAGACAAGGGCGGCGGCGTGACGTTGTTCCGCGTGCGTCGGGAAGGGCCGGCGGAGGTGCATCATGTCGTCAACGCGGACGATGACTGACATGCCCTCCGCCGATCACTCATTCTCGTTCTCCGGCCGAGCGTCCCGACCTTTCCGCGGGCCGGAGTACCTCCCCGATGGTTTTCATTACCTTCCCATCGGGCGAGCACCAGTGGGCGGTGTGCTCGTTATCGAAAACACCCACAGCTCGCGGTCGGTCCGACTCTGCCGACGCGGCGAGAAGGAGCCGAAGGTCCGGCAACGAATGCGGGTCGGTATCGCGGGTTTCTTCCCCTGCGCACCGGCCCGCATCTTAATGATGGGAGCGCGCGCATGATGACGGCACTCGCGATTGCGGCAATCGTCGGTTTGCTATTTGCGCTCGCGTTCGTTGCCGACACAACCAAAACTAGATGAGGCCAAGCCATGCCCGGTTTTCTAACCAGAATGCTGAAAGCTGAAAAACTCAAAGCCAACTCCAAGCCAAAGGCCATGTCGGAGTCGCGCGCCCGCGTCGAAGTTCGAAACGATGCGGATCATCCGGTCGGCGTGTATTCGATCCGAGGCCATTTCGTTCGGCTCGATCCCGGCGAGACGCGCGCGGTCACGGTGTCGCTCAAAGAGGCCTACCGGATGCAGATCAGGCAATTACTAACTCAGCTGACGGTGCTGGGCATGGAGAAGCTGGAGTCGGTCGAGACCGATTGAGGGGTCTCCACCAAGATAGTGGCGCACCACTTCCTACGCGAACAATACGTGCCCGAGCTATGCGACCGTCATCGCTGTCATCAACCAAATGGAGGACAGAGATGGCGAAGAACCTAAGCAAGTGCGTTAAGATTACGGGCATTGAGTTTCGCGAGGAAGGGATCAGCTTCAATATCGATGGCGCGGTTGGTATCGTCAATGCAATCAAGAAAAGCATGGGCGACGAACTTGCCTTGACGGTCAAACCTGACGGCAGCCTCGGTTACACCCAGACGCGCTGACCAAAGGAAAAACCCCCGGGCCAAAACCCGGGGGCTTACCATTCGACGGATCGGTCGGTCAGCGTACCGCGTGCATCGACCGACTGAACGCCCCGACGACCTTCTCGACGCGGTTGGGATACAGGGTCTCGGACGGCTCGATCGTCCACACCCGGCCATCCCTGCTCCGATACGTCGGCCGGTGCTGCCCGTCGCCGCATCGCTCCCAGTCCAGGAGCCGAGGATCGGCGGCCATGATGGCGACAAGGGTCGCCGGTCGCATCAGAGCCACCTTTGCGTCACACGCGCGCGCCGTCGTGATCGCCTGCTCGCAGAGCTTGCGTGCACCCTCGGGTGTGAAGCGTGCCGCTGGTGTCGCGCGAACGATGTAGGTTCTTCCGAACATGATACCTCCGAAGGGTTCTGTTAACCATTCGGATCATGCGGCGACGGCGACGGGGGCTGGTAAGGCCGAGTCCCGAGGCCGTGAACGGAGTGCAAATCCCCGGTGCCTGAAATGAGGATCAGGGGCTGACAGAGGGTGCCGGGGGTGCCGCGTCGGGTGCCGGGGGATCGCCGCCGATTGGAACCCCGAAATTTGCCTCCCGTATGCGTCAGGATGAGCGCAAAGCGCCCGCGCTACCCGAAGGTACCACCCGGGGGTCCGCGCGCGTCAGGGAGGGGCTGGGAGGGCCGAAAACGGCGATGCGCGACGGCAAATTGATGGGAACACTGATGGGTGTACGGGCCTGCCCGCGCTAACCTCTTGTAAACCCAGCCCTATTGGGGCTGGGTGGCGGAGACGGAGGGATTCGAACCCTCGATACGCCTTGACGGCGTATAACGGTTTAGCAAACCGCCGCCTTCAGCCACTCGGCCACGTCTCCGGCGCCACGGATATGCCGAAGACCGACCTCGCAGGCAACCGGGAACCGCGCCTTGGCGCACAAATTAGTGCCCGGTCAGCCAATCGCGGGCCGCGCGTTGGGCTGCGGCAATCTCCGACGGCGACAGATTCGCCGCGATTTCCTGGCGCAGCCTGATCGCCTCCTCGCAACCCTTCAGTGCCGCGATGTTGAACCACTTGTGTGCGGCAACCAGATCGGCCCGTTCGATGCTGTCGCCGACAGAATAACGGATGCCGAGCTGATAGAAGATGTCCGCCGTCGCAGGGCCCTGACCCAGAGCCGCCATTTCCGGTGCAGCCAATTCAAAACGTGCCATGTTCTTCCCCTGTCATCTGCCCCGCCTCTATTCGGCAGGTTCAACGTCCCCCATTCGGACGATGACGATGATGTCGCGGAAAATTTGAATGGCAGTTTAAGCATCGCAATGAATCGAGCGTTAAGGCGCGAGCGCACAAATCCGCAAGACATCGCGATTCACCCCGAAAACAAAGGGTTTTCGCGGTCCCGGTTACGGCTTGAAAACCTTCGATCTTGTCGCGTTCCTAACCAATCGCGCATGTGACGTGGCAGCGGCTGGCTTCTCTATCCGCTGCGCGCACGCTGCCTGAACAGGAGCGCCTGCACCTTCGGATCCTTCATATCGACCTGAGACGCTTCTTCGACACGGAGCTTCATGCCGCGCTGAACTGCGGGACGCGCCATCACTGTCTCCAGCCATCGCTTCAAATGCGGAAACTCGTTGATGTCTTGTCCCTGCCGCTCCCAGCGCGATGCCCAGCCGACACAAGCCATGTCTGCGATCGAATATTTCCCGGCCAGGAACGGACGATCCTTCAACTGGACATTCATCACTCCGAACAGGCGATGGACCTCGTTGGTGTAGCGGTCGATCGCATAGGGCAGCTTTTCCGGCGCATAGATCCGGAAATGGTGCGCCTGCCCTCCCATGGGCCCAAGCCCGCCCATTTGCCAGAACAGCCATTGATCGACATCGGTGCGAGCCCGCTCGTCCGCCGGATAGAACTTGCCCGTCTTGCGCCCGAGATATTGCAGGATCGCCCCCGACTCGAAGACCGAAATCGGCCGCCGGCCCGGACCGTCCGGATCGACAATCGCCGGCATGCGATTGTTTGGGGAGATTGCGAGGAATTCCGGCTTGAACTGCTCTCCGGTTGCGATGTTGACCGGCTTCATCACGTAGGGGAGCCGGCACTCCTCCAGCATGATCGAGATCTTCCAGCCGTTCGGCGTCGGCCAATAATAGAGTTCGATCGGACGCTGCCGCTTGGCTGCGGGAGTTTTGCGCTTTCCGGCCGAGCTGCGCTTGACCGCGGCCGCTCCCCTGCCCGGCGCCTTTGCCTTCGTCTTCTTGGTTCGTGACTTCGCCTTGGTCTTGGCCGGACTGCGCGCCATCGTTGTCTCCTGCAAGCTCACGATCAACCGCCGTCACCTAAGGCGACAGTACGCTCGCCGCAACCGCTCTCGCCGTATGGACCACCCCAGCGCCAGCGCATAGTCTCGCGCGACTGTACGGATTTCCGTTCAACGGGAGCGAAGTGATGAGCAGAATTATAGTGGCGGTGGTCGCGGCAGCGCTGGCACTCGCAGGGCTGCCCGGCGCAAGTGCGATCGCGCAGACGCCACCCGCCAAAGAAGCAACCGACAAGGCCGACGCCAAATCCAAATCAGCCGAAGAGCGCAAAGCCAAGCGCGCTGAGGCTAAGAAAGCGCGCGCTGAGAAGAAGGCCAAAGCGTCGGCGGCACGCACCGCGGTCAGAGACCGTCAGAAGCAATGCGGGATGGAATGGCGTGAGGCGAAGAAGGCCGGCAAGGTCGAGGAGAACATGACCTGGCCGAAATACTGGAGCGCTTGCAATACGCGCCTGAAGCCGAAGGCCGGATAGCTCCGGCACAGGCCGGCATAATTAAGAGATCAATATCTTACGTGCAGGCCCAGTTGAGGGCCCAGAACGACCGAGGGCGTCGGAGAGACCTGATGTTGTCTCGCCGACGCCCTCCGTCGTTACAATGAAGCCGGCGATGCCTCGCCCGAATTTTCGTTCGCGCAGAACGACGTCGCCGGCTCTGTAACGTGGCACGAAAACGGATCGCGCTTACTTCCGCTTCTTAGCGCGCTTCGTCTTCTTTGCAGCCTTCTTGGCCACTGCCTTCTTACGTTTCGCCATTGTGCCCTCCAAGTTAGAGATGGCGCTATCGAAAAAGTGCCGTCGCGAATCGACGGGCACGACACTTCGATTACACCAGAACGCAAGAAACAGCGACTCCACTTAACGAAACGTGTACTCGCGCGCATCGTTGCGGACATCGGCCCACGCCAAACGCGATGCATCAGCACCGAAAGCGTCGCCGACAAAACGATGCGATGACACGTTTGCATGTCTGAAACGACGACACTCAACTTGCTTCGATAAAATAAGGATAATTCGCGCGTCGTGAGTATTCGATCATATTCGATTCATCACGCGATCATGATCGTTGCGCGCGCAATTTCAACGCTTGCGATGTCAAGCCGTTTATCCCGTTTACGATCAGAAAATTTATTTTGTGGCCACACGAAAATCGGCTGCGCCGACGTCGAATCCGATCGTGAATCGCGCGAATCGGGTCAACGCGATTCGCGATCGGCACCCACGACATGCGCGTCGCACACCTCGATCGACTGTTCCCGGAGGATGATGGATGCCTTCGTCGGAGGTTCGCAGTGCGACGAACGTCTCCCGTGAACGCTCACGCCTGCTCGAACGTGCGAAGTTCGTGTTGCACTGCCCCAAAACGGGACGAAATGATGCCGGAGACATCGCGCAAGAGTCAGCAACGACGTCAAACGACACACGGAAGCGCTTCGGTTCGCCCTGACGCAGCGGTCGGAAGCCGAGTTCAGCTCTCAGGACGGGTCGCACACGAAATTGGGTTTGCAACAGACGCTGTCAGCGCGCTGCAGAAGACGCTGCGTTGATCGAGAGCCCGAGCCCTTTGCGCAATTCAACCTTGGCCACGTCAAGTTCTGTCCGGAATTGTTCGCTGTTCATCAACGCAGCGGCGATCGCGGTGGCGGCCATGCGCCCGGCCTCAAGGTCGCTTGGAAAATGCACGCCGGTGATGACCCGATTGGTCCCGTATTCGTAACCCCGCTCGTAAAGGGCGCCTGCTTTTTCCGGAAGCATGTTGGCGAGAACGATCGCGCTCAGATAACCGAAGATCGCATGACCGCTGGGATAGGAGCCGGGCGCCTTGGGCAATTCGCCGACCGTCTGAACGTCCTTACTCACGACATAGGGGCGCGGACGATCCCAGACATCCTTGCTGGAGAGAACGAGGATGCGGGAATCGTTGAACATCCGCTTGAAGAAAGCATCAACTTGCGGATAGCGGGCGGCTGAAAAGTCCGGTCCGACCACATCGGCAAACCGATAGATCGATAAAGGATTGTCGGCGACCGCGCGTTCGACCTGGGTCGGCGTGCGGGTCTTCTGCGTCTCCAGCACGGCGGCAAGATCGCGCTTCTGGCTCTCCGAATTTGCGTCCGGTGATGGCGCCAGGAGCTTGCCGAGATCAAGCTGCCCCGGCTTCACAAAGATGAAGGTGCCGTATTTGTTTTCAGCGGCATCGGCGCCAAACGTTGCGGCGGCCACAAGAGCGAGAGCAAAGAAAACGCGGCGTGTGAGCATGACGACCTCGTCCAGGTTGGCACCCGCGCCATGGCGGACGCGCACGGAATCTTATCGCCGCTCCGGCTGGCGTCAAAGGCCCAGCTTGGCTTTCAGAATCTCGTTCACCGCCTGCGGATTGGCCTTGCCACCCGACGATTTCATCACCTGACCGACAAACCAGCCGATGGCTTTCGGGTTCGTCTTCGCATCCGCGACCTTGTCGGGGTTTGCGGCCACGATCTCATCGACGACCTTCTCGATCGCGCCGGTGTCGGTAACCTGTTTCATCCCGCGCGCGTCCACGATGGCGCGCGGATCACCGCCCTCGCCCCAGACGATCTCGAACAGATCCTTGGCGATCTTTCCGGAGATGGTCTTCTCGGCGATCAGATCGAGGATCGCACCAAGCTGCGCGGCCGAGACCGGCGATGCCGCGATATCCTTGCCTTCCTTGTTGAGGCGTCCGGCGAGTTCATTGATGACCCAGTTCGCCGCGGACTTGGCGTCACGACCCTTCGCCACCACCTCGAAATATTCGGCGGTCTCCTTCTCCGCGATCAGCACGCCAGCGTCGTAAGCCGTCAGCCCGTGGGACGAAATGAATCGATCCTTCTTCTCGTCCGGAAGCTCCGGCAGGTTCGCCCGCAACGCATCGACATAAGCGTCGTCGAATTCCAGCGGCAGAAGATCGGGGTCCGGGAAATAACGATAGTCGTGCGCCTCTTCCTTGGAGCGCATCGAGCGCGTCTCGCCCTTGCCGGGATCGAACAGCCGCGTCTCCTGCACGATCGTGCCACCGTCTTCGATGATCTCGATCTGCCGGCGCGCCTCATACTCGATCGCCTGACCGATGAAGCGGATCGAATTGACGTTCTTGATCTCGCAGCGCGTGCCGAGATCGTCGCCCGGCCGTCGCACCGAGACATTCACATCGGCGCGGAGACTGCCCTTCTCCATGTCACCATCGCAGGTACCGAGGTAGCGAAGGATGGAACGAAGCTTGCTGACATAAGCCTTGGCCTGTTCGGACGAACGGATGTCGGGCTTCGACACGATCTCCATCAGCGCTACGCCGGACCGATTGAGATCGACCAGCGAGAGCGTCGGGTGCTGGTCGTGGATACTTTTGCCCGCATCCTGTTCGAGATGCAGCCGCTCGATGCCGACGTCGATCGAACCACCGTCCGGCAGATCGACTGCAACGACGCCTTCACCCACGATCGGCGACTTGTACTGGCTGATCTGATAGCCCTGCGGCAGATCGGGGTAGAAATAGTTCTTCCGGTCGAAAACCGACTTGGTGTTGATCTGGGCCTGAAGCCCGAGACCGGTGCGGATCGCCTGCCGCACACATGCCTCGTTGATGACCGGCAGCATGCCGGGCATAGCCGCATCGACCAGTGAGACATGGGAATTCGGCTCGCCACCAAAGGCGGTGGACGCGCCGGAAAACAGTTTCGATTCCGACGTGACCTGTGCATGCACCTCCAGGCCGATCACGACCTCCCAGTCGCCGGTGGTGCCGCGGATCAGGTCCGGGTTCGATCTCGGTTTCATTTGAACTCTCGAAGAAAGTCCGCAGTCCTCTTTAACTCGCCTCTTAGAATATCCGCTGCCTCCCCTGAAACCCTGGCGCCGGCGCCTTCGCAAAATCGAATAATGAAATCCTTGTGCTCTGGAAATTCTCGTAACTGATAGCTCGCAGCCAACTTGGTAGCGAGTGGCAAATCCCTACTATCGATATACTTTATCAGTTCAAAGAACCGTTCATGTCGCTTTACCCGCGCGTCTTGATACAGCTTGAGGACGTAGGCCAAAGCGGTGCCCGCTAGACCAAGTAGCGGTATTGCCACTCCTGCCCAGGCAACCCACTCTGCCGCGGTGGAAGGCATTGTTACCACCACGCCTCCGCCGAATAGGTCCCCGCCGCCTGCTCGATCACCTCGCCGA
>CAZIKZ010000174.1:5863-9023 GCA_964539845.1 uncultured Hyphomicrobiales bacterium | reverse complement strand
TCGGTCGCGTGCGCCCCACACTGCGCTCCGACGACATACACAAATGGATGGGACCTGCGGTTACAGAACGCTATGGCGAGGCGGAATCCGCGTTTCCGCTGACCGATGAAGAGCGTACATTGCGCGATCTGGCCTATCCCCTGATCGAGCCACCCTACGAGCGGCAGCGCTGGTATAGCGTGCTGAATGAATATGGCCTGTCCGGTATGTTCTTGCAGACTTGGTGGTATTACGACCAAGCAGCTTATACTGCGCAAATGTTCGCTGATCCTGCGCGCTCGACCGAGACATATTACGCGCGGCTATTGCGAGATATCCGCAACGACAACGTCCGTATCGGTCCGCTCGCGCGGGTTGCCCGCGTAGTCTCGGATATGGACGTCAGACGTGACAAAAGCCTGCGCTACGTCTCCAACCTGAGCCCGCGCGAGCATGGCAACGCGGTGGCACGCATGGCGGAGAACTCGTTGATCGCGCGCTGGGTTCACCAGTCGCTGATGGAGCGGACCTACGCCTACAACTTCGCGCTTGAGAAACTTGTGATTGTGGCGCCATCGCCGCAGGCGGCGGAAGCGGAGCGGCAGCTCAATTTCATGCGAGCGAACATCATCGAGGCAGCGCTGGTGCCGCGCGGGTCGTCCGGGCCTTGGCTTCCGAAAGCCAACGGTCCGCTGGTCAAAAAATAACGGCCTTTATTGTTGGGGGAGTGGCTCGCAGCGGGCGCCGGACAGCGAGGCGATCGCGGCCGGCATCATGCCTGGCTCGGACGCCAGCGCCCGGATCATGATCAGGCCGGTTTGACTTGGCGACTCAACGATGAGGCGGTCCGCTGCGGCGATTTCTTCGTCATCCGGAAGCTGGGCCTTCTGCGCCGCGGTCATCAGGTCAAGTTCGATCGAACGCCGTCCGGCGGCGCGATCGTTGATCGCATAATAGGCAACATCTTTGTTGGTGTAGAATGTCACCGACGTATAGGCCGGGCTGACCGGAGCGTTCAGCTTGAGGGGCGCTTCCCTCAAATCGTAACGGCACACGGCTGCGGCGAAAGCCGGGTCCATCAATGGTACTACCGATTTTTCCGCGCTCGGTGCAGGCAGCGCGGCAATGCTGTTCACCGGCGAGATCGCGGAAATTCGCGCATAGGCATTTTGCGTGGCGGTGCTGGGCAGATACAGGATCGTCGCGAAATGCACGATGCCGCCGAGCAGGAGGCCGCTTGCAAGCCAAAACAGCCAGCGTGTCATATCAGCTGCCTCACGGGCATGCGCGTACCTTAACCGATGGCATCGGTGTCTCGCGTCCGGTTCGCGAAGCTACCCCGATCGGGGAGTCATAGAAGCGCATGACCAGAATGTACCGATCAAGGCCACCGCTTGGCAGCCAATTTCCGGCGCGTGCCCGCGGCGCAATCGCAATCTCGATCGCTCCATCGGATTTGCGGACCACTTCCTGACTCGAGAAGCCGTGGCGCTTCAGAGAATTGCCGACCAGTTTGCCCTCGGGATCATAAAGCGTGAGTGTCCAGAAGCGCGCTTGCGGGGTGACGCCCGACACGACGACGTCGCAGCGTCCGTCAAGTGCCGTTCCGTCGTCGCCTCTGGTCGCAACGAAAGCGACCCCATCGCCCGCGCCCATCGGCAATTCGCCACTGCGCGCGACGATCGCCCGCGCATAGGGGTCGATGTCGGGCGTGCCTGTGCGGGGCCATGCAGTCCATGCGCCGACTGTAAACGATCCGAACGGGGTTCCTTCATGCAGCGCATACAGCGTCGTGCCCAAGCCGACGGAAGCGGCGACCGCGAATGCCAGCAGCAATCCGATGAGCAAACGCACGGGAAATCCAGCCTAGAGACGAGGACGTTTTAGCGATAGAAAATCGCCGGATGGCTTGTCAATTGCCGCGGACAGGTCGTCCGCGGCCTTCAGTGGCAGCGACCACGCCGTCGCCCCGCCCCGCAGGGGAAGACGCCGGTGGCCCCTCGACAGTCCGGTCGGGTGCCGGAGCGGCAAGCGACCGGCTTGCGTCCTCAAGGGCGCGTTCGATGCGGACCAGGACGTCCGTGCCTTTTTTGGTCAAGAGGGTCGGCCGCGGGATTTCGTCACCCGGTTTTGAACCCGGGGTAGCGGCAACCGGGGGGCCCACAGGGCCGGGCGAAGGCTGCACGCCGGGCATGGTCTTCAGTTCGACGCCCTGGTGCGCGTAGGCCATGATCTTCTGCCAGGTCATGGCCGGAAGCGAGCCGCCGGTCATGCGATTGGTCGGCGCATAGTCGTCATTCCCGTACCAGACGGCAGCGACCATGTTGCCGGTATAACCAGCGAACCAGGCATCGCGATATGCGTTGGTCGTGCCGGTTTTGCCGGCGCCTTTGACGCCTTCGACAATAGCTCGCCGTCCGGTGCCGGCTTCGACCGCCTGGTTCAGGATCATATTGATGTCTGCGGCGACCTGCGCGGGCATGACGCGCCGCGGTTTCGGACCGTCGCGGTCGAAGCGCCAGATCAATTCGCCGGTCGCGCTGCGCACCTCGAGGAGGGCGTGCGGCGTGACCGCCATGCCGCCATTGGGGAACGTCGCAAAAGCGGCCGCGTGGTCAAACACGGTGACCTCGGACGCACCGATCGGCAGCGATGGCGTGTCGGGGAGGGGAGTGCGCAGCCCCATTTTCTTGGCGAGATCGACGATCTTGTTACGACCGGCGCGCGGATTGCCGTTGCCAACGGTGATCGAAAGCCTCACCGGGATCGTGTTGATCGAGCGGACAAGCGCCGTCGTCAGGGTCTGCGAACCCGAATAGCCGCCCGAATAATTGTGCGGGCACCAGTTACCGATACAAATTGGGGCGTCGGCCACGACGGTGGTGGGCTTGAGGCCGTGAATGAAAGCTGCGGCATAAACGTAGGGTTTGAAAGACGAGCCCGGCTGACGCTGGGCGTCGGTCGCGCGGTTGAACTGGCTCTCGCTATAGTCGCGGCCGCCTACGAGCGCGCGAAGCGTACCGTCGTTTTCGAACACGGCGGTTGCGGCCTGACGCGCGCCGTACTGGCGGCCGTAATCGCGGAGCGTTTCTTCCACCGCCTGTTCGGATTGACGCTGCAGATTCACATCGAGGCCAGTGCGGACGATGAAAACGCGCTCCTGCACGGACTTTGGCAGCTT
>CAZIKZ010000174.1:0-5763 GCA_964539845.1 uncultured Hyphomicrobiales bacterium | reverse complement strand
GATTCGGCGAGGTTCACGTCGCGTGCGGATTTGTTGAAATAATACTGGGCGGCCGCGTCGACGCCGAAGGCCCCACCGCCGAGATAGGCGCGGTCGAGATAGAGCTTCAGAATCTGGTTCTTGGTGAGACGGGTCTCGAGCCAGACCGCAAGAAAGGCTTCCTTGACCTTGCGTTCGATCGTGCGCTCATTACTTAGGAAAAGATTCTTCGCTAGCTGCTGCGTGATGGAGGAGCCGCCCTGCACGACGCCGCCTGCCCGCGCATTGGTGACGACCGCGCGCAAAGTGCCCGGAAGATCGATACCGAAATGCTCGTAGAAGCGCCGGTCCTCGGTCGAGAGCGTCGCCTTGATCAGATGGTCCGGAAACTCCTCGATCGGGATCGAGTCATTATGCTTGATCCCGCGCGCGCCGACCTCATTGCCGTAGCGATCGAGAAACTGCACCGCGAGTTCCGACTTCTTCAGCCAGTCCTCGTCCTTGGTCTCGTAGAAGGCCGGCAGCGCGAGCGCGAGCGCGAGCACCAGGCCGCCGGTCCCGAGCGTCGCCGCTTCGGAGGCCGGTTCCACCAGCACCCAGCGCTTCCAGCCCGAAACATGGAACCGGTCCATGAAGGTGATGAAGCGCTCATACAACTCGCGCGACCAGCGCCCGGCCTCGAACAGCCCGGAATCGATCCGGGCATCGAGATCGAGGAAAAACCGCCGCACGCGTTCGGCGAAGCTTAGTGTCTTTCGCTCAGCCACACGGGCTTCCTTGTGGTAAGGCGCTGGCGGTTCTGGGGAAATGTCCGCAAATCGCCCGAATATCTAGCCGATCGCACCGTACTGTTCCATGCCACCAGAGCCACACAGCATGTCGAAATTGCGGATAAGGGTAAAATGCGGGTGCGTACCGATTCTTCAAGCTCTGCCGCAGCTTGGCGGCGCTATATTGGAACCGGAACACACCGGTTTAACGCTGACGTGACCGCCCGCCGGCGGACCTGATCCCGTGACCTCAAACCCGTGACCCGAGCCCGTGACAGACGACCTCCCGTTCTGGAAGCGCAAGACCCTCGAGCAGATGACCGCCCGGGAATGGGAAAGCCTGTGCGACGGCTGCGGGCGCTGCTGTCTGAACAAGCTCGAAGAGGAGGGCACGGAGAAAATCTACTTCACCGATGTCGCCTGCAAGCTCTTGAACCACGACACCTGCCGCTGCACGGATTACCGCAACCGGCTGAAGAAGGTGCCCGACTGCGTGGGGCTCACGCCCGCCGAGGTGCGCATCCTCGACTGGCTGCCGCCGACCTGCGCCTATGACCTCCTCGCCAAGGGCAAGGACCTCTATTGGTGGCACCCGCTCCTGTCAGGCGACCCCGAAACGGTGCACGCCGCCGGCATTTCGGTGCGCGGCCGGGTCGGCGCCTGCGAGAGCCAGGTGCCGGACGATCAGCTGGAAAATTGGATTGTCAGCTGGCCGGGCAAGGTGCCGAAAGGGGCGGGGAGAGCGGTGGTGGCGGCGGGGGCGGCTGATGCAAAGAAGCGGACAAAAGCTGCGCCGGGAAAGTCTGCAAAGCGCGCTTCCTGACACCCGTCTGGGCCGTTGAAATAGCGGTCAATCTTCTCATCGCCCCAGCCCGCATCCGCGCAACCTATAAAATAGGTCTTGCGAAACGTCCTATCCACTTCGGTGAGCCACCCGGATCGGCTCATCGGCTTATGAGTCCCCAAAACCGGCGCGGTAAACAGTGGGCGACAAAAACACAAAGTCTTCAAGCGGCGCACTAAGCTCGTAAAGTTTTGCCTCTTTGCGAAAATCGTATAGGCGGCGCAGACAATAACGGCGCGCGGCCTCGCGGGAAAATATTAGCTCGTTGTCGCTGATAAAGAATGGAGTCCGCTTAGATCCATTTGTCGTCTTTACTTCAATGAATTTGTCGGCGCCGTCGAGACCGAATGACTTGATGTCATATCCAGCTCCGTCGCCACGTTCTTGAGAAGTCCACTCCACTTTCTTGGCAAGATCAGGCCGGTTTGATTTCATGAGGAAATCAATTTCGTGCTCAAAAACCATCCTCTCTCCAGCTTCGCCGAGTTGCCTGTTTTTCATGTCTCTCTGGGCCGGATCAAATTGTCTTACGAGTCTCTGGATGTAATCAGGCGCGTCCGTCGGCATGAGCAATTTATCGGGTGGGGCTTCTACGAAGGGATGTTGAGCTTCGCCAAGGCCGATAACAGTAGTGTGCGCCTCTTGCGAACCGGGTTTGTTCTTCAAAATTGCCTGTTCGATCGTTGTTGCCAGTAGGCTTTGGTAGTTCACGGCCGGAAGATAGCCGTCCAATATTTCAAAGCCCAGAAGTTCAAGTATTGCCGAAATGTTTCGGTGTTTGAATTCAATGGAGCCGTCGGTGCGACCTATCTTTTCGCGTAACGCGCGACGATGCTCAGACTTGTTGTAAGGAATGTTTCTCGTCTGCTTCTGCAGCATTGAGAAATAGTCCTCAATAATCAAACCTACTTCTGCTTCAGACCAATTCATGTTCATGGCTACAAATTAGCTTGGCTCAAATTGACTGGCCGAATCCATTTATCAGAAGATTGAGATTGGCGCGCTGTTCGGAGTGGCGTCGGAGTACTCTATCTCGCTACACACGCTCGATTCTTCCAGAAATCGGCTCGTCCGCTCGACACTTCGCGATTGTCGTGTAGTGGATCTTTTTGAGGAAAATAATCCTTGACACCGTGACGCTGGTCCGATAGGGTCCAGGCATTCTCCACAATTGCATTGATCGCAGCGCTCGTGTCCCGGGCGCGGTGCGGCATGAAATGCCGCGCCGCAGAACCGGGACCCATAGAGCTTCGCGCTTCCGAATGGGTCCGGTTCTGCAGCGCACCGTCCGCTTTGTTCACGTTGCGCTGCGTCCGGGACACGAGCGTTTTTGTTTGGTCAGACAAGCCATGCCCCTCTCATCCCACATCACGCCTGAGCCCAATGCGCCGCTGGACCGCGCCCGCGTTATGCGCGCGCGCGAGATGTATGCCGAAGGCTTCACCGTCTCGCGTATCCTCGCGCATTGTCAGATGTCGCTCGGCACTCTCTATGCCTGTCTCGACGGCGTGCCGTTCGGCGCCGGCGGCGAGCGCATGGATGCCATTCCGCGAAGGCGTCAGGTGACCGGGCGGCGGCGGCGGGCGCTCGAGACCGACGACGTGTCGCTGGTCAATCGGATGCTGCGCACCGCCGAGCGCCAAGTGCGCGATATCGAGACGCGGCTTGCGGCGCGCGACCATGCGCCGGTGGAGCGCGAGCGCGACGTGCGCATGCTGGCGAGCCTGACGCGGACGCTGCGCGACCTGCAGACCCTGCGCAAGCGGGGCGACGCGGCGCAGCCCGAGCCCTCGGAGCGCAGCATCGAGGAACTGCGCGCCTCGGTCGCCCGCAAGCTCGCGGCGATTATCGCGGAGCGCCAGACTCGAGTGGCGTCCGAGGAAGCCGGGTCTGACAACAGCTGACTTGCGCGCGCGGCAGCTTCGCGCGAAGAGAAGTGAATGGACGACAAGCAGGGCAAGCTGCCGAAAGCGCCAAAGGCGCCGAAAGGCAAGGGGAAGGAGCGCCGTGACAAGCTCCCGGCTCCAGGAGAGACTCGCGCGCTGAGCCACGCCGAGGTCCGCACCGTCGTCATCGGCCTGATGTTGACGATGTTTTTGGGGGCGCTGGACCAGACCATCGTCGCCACCGCCTTGCCGACGATGGGCCGCGCCTTCAACGACATCGAGAATCTGTCCTGGGTGGTGACCGCGTATCTGCTGACCGCGACCGCCAGCACGCCGCTCTATGGAAAGCTCAGCGACATCTACGGCCGGCGCGCGGTCATGCTCGCCGGCATCGCGATTTTCATAGCCGGATCAGTCGCCTGCGCGATGGCGCCGTCGATGACCGCGCTCATTTTCGCGCGCGCGCTGCAGGGCCTTGGCGGCGGCGGGCTGATGTCATTGACGCAAACCATCGTCGCCGATCTGGTGACGCCGAAGGAGCGCGGCCGCTATCAGGGTTATATCGGCGCGGTGTTCGCATCGTCCTCGATCGGCGGGCCGGTGCTCGGCGGTGTTCTGACCGAACATCTGCATTGGTCGCTGATCTTCTGGATCAACCTGCCGCTCGGGCTGGTCGCGCTCGCGCTCACCTCCAACGTGCTGCGCCGGATTCCGCTTCAGCAGCGCAAGCACTCGCTCGATCTGCCGGGCGGCTTTCTGATGATGTCGGCGGCGGTCTCGCTCCTGTTCGCGCTCTCCTGGGGCGGGGTGCGCTTTCCGTGGCTGAGCTGGCAGATCCTCGTCTTGTTCGCGGGCTCCGCGATGCTGTGGGGATTGTTTGCGTGGCGGCTGCTCACCGCGCGCGAACCGTTCCTGCCGCTGTCGGTGCTCGCCAATCCGATCGTGCGCACGGCGACCCTGTCCGGCGCCTGCTGCATGGGCGTGCTGGTGGGGCTCACGATCTTCATCCCGCTCTATTTCGAGACGGTGATACATCTGTCGGCGAGCCAGTCCGGCCTTGCGCTGATTCCCTTGATGGGCGCGTCGGTGATTTCGGCAACGATCACCGGCCGCGCGATGGCGCAGGTCGAGCATTACAAGCGGATGGCGTTCGCCGGCTTCGTGGTTGCGATCCTGAGCCTCGGCGCGCTGGCGATCTGGCCGATCGGACTGCCGATCGCGGGCATCATCGCGATCCTCACCGTGACCGGCTTCGGCGTCGGCGCGGTGTTTCCGGTGACGACGGTGAGTTTGCAGAATGCGGTGTCGGGCCGCCACATGGGCATCGCGACCGGCTCGCTCAACTTTTTTCGCTCGCTCGGATCGGCGCTGACGGTGGCGCTGCTCGGCGCGATTGTGCTGGGGGGCATCGGTGCGAGCGGTGGGGTCTCGGTCGAGGCGCTGGCGCGGACGGCGTCGGAGCCCGCACTGGCCTATGCATTCCGGTTCGTGTTTCTGGCCGCGATGCTGATCCTGTGCTTCGGGCTCGCGTTCCTCATTGGCATGGAGGAGAAGCCGTTGCGCGGGCCGTCAAAGGAGGCGCCGCCACCCGATGCGCCGGCCGCGCCGGTGCAGGATCCGCGCGAGCGCAATTAACGCGTCCGGAAATTAACGCGAGCGCCTAACCGCCACGCGCACCGCAATCGGTTGCGGCGCGGGAAACAGCCACGCCAGCAGCGCCGCGAATTCGTGCCCGAAATCGGGAATGCCGAACGGCTTGCCGGACGGTGCGCTCCACCAGGGCGAATGGTCGGCGGGTGCAAGCGGCGGCGCGGTGTCGACGACCGGCGGTGCCGGCATATCCGGTGTATCGGCCAAAGGTTGCTCGGCGGGCCGATCGGTTGAACGCGGGACGGTCATCGATGTCTCCGTCGCAAGAGGGCGGCCAAGAGAGCCGCCATGTCTGGGGCCTTTTGGCCTGCGTCAACCCGCGGGCCCACATCCGGTTCCAGAGCGAAGCCTACGCCGCAAAGGTTATCGAGATGCGAAGCGCGCTGTGAGCGTGGCTGGAGGCGTAAAACATTTCGTGAAGCATGCGCGTTCGAGAATCTAGGAAAATAGTCATTGACAGCGTGACGCTGGTGAAGTAGGTTCTGGTCATTCTCCACACATGCGGCTGCGGCGAACCGCGGCTCTCTCCTTGCCTCATCCTGAGGAGCATCGCGTTAGCGATGCGTCTCGAAGGATGTGACCGCACGCATCAGTGGCCGCCCTCGTCCTTCGAGACGCGGGCCATAGCGCGTCG
>CAZIKZ010000173.1:0-9030 GCA_964539845.1 uncultured Hyphomicrobiales bacterium | reverse complement strand
GTTGGTGGGCCCGGCAGTTCTGAATGTTTTGCTTGAAATCAATGAGTTAGTGGAAAGGTGCGGGCGAAACCGCACCTTTGAGTCACCTTATGTTTTTTAGCAGCCCCCCGCACCAAGAGTGCGCTTGGTTGCCGTCGGTTAGTTCCGAAGCGCTGACCTCTCACCCAGACAGAACGTGCAGTTCCCAAGCTCGCCTGGCCTTAAGCACCGCGGTCACCGCAGCTGACGGTGAAAGGCTCCACAACAGATCGAGAGAACTTATGGTCGACCACTTAAATAATGACGATCGCTATCGCGCGATTGCAGACTGGCTCTCAAGCGACGCGCACTCATTGCCCGGTCCGGTGCCTGCACCGCATTCCGCCGATATGTGCATGCCCGACTATATCAGCGACTATGCAAACAACGATGATGACGCTGAACTATTGCTACAAGATCTCGATCCGGACGAAATGCGCAAGGTCAATCCGGAAGTGATCGAGCGCTGCGCGGCTGAGCCGCAGAACGACACCGGCAACGGGCAGCGCCTATTGCGCCATTTTGTCACCGAACTACTGCACGTCCACGAGATCGGGTGGCATCGATTTGTTGGGACGCATTGGGATCCCATCGGCGGCGAAGAAAACGCGATGGTGTTAGCGCAACGCGTTGCCGAGCGAATCGCCTTGGAGGCCGATCATCTGACCGCATCGCGGTCCGAATTGTCAGCGGTCGCTCAGGCCGAGCAAGCCGCGGCCGAATTGAGCGTGCTGAAGAAGAGGCCCTTCAAGGATTGGTCCGGCGTCGAAAGGGCGAAGGCGGCAACGCTGGACGAACTCATTGCGGCGGGTCGCTCGGCCGGTGAGGCGCTGAAAAAACGGCAGAGCGATCGCCGCAAATTCGCGGTTTTGTCGGGAAACGGACCGCGGATTTTCCAAACGCTCAATATGGCCAAACCCTACCGGACCGTGGCGCCAGAAACCTTGGATGCCGACCCGCTGGCGTTCAATGTACGGAACGGCACGCTGCGCTTCGTGAAGCGCGCAGATATCAACGGCACTGCCGAAGATGCCACGGAAAAATACTCGGTGGAATTGCATCCGCACGCGCCGGGCGATCTCATCGCTAAATGCGCGCCGGTCGATTACGTCGCCGAAGCGCTGGCGCCACGCTTCACAGCCTTCATGGAACGGGTTCAGCCGAGCGCGGAGGTGCGTCGCTTCATTCAAACTTATCACGGCTATGCAATTACGGGGCTGACCGGCGAGCAATGCTTGATGTTCAGCATCGGCGGCGGATCTAACGGCAAATCCACGTTCCTCGAAGCCGTGTGTCGGATCATGGGGACATATGCGCAGACGCTACAATTCGCCTCGATCGCAGAAATCGGGTTAGGTCGGCGCGGTGATCAGGCGACGCCAGATATCGCCCGGTTGCCCGGCGCCCGGCTTGTGCGCGCGAGCGAACCAAAGCGCGGCGAGCGGTTCGACGAATCGATGCTTAAAAGCATGACCGGCGGCGAGCCGATGCTTGTTCGGCATCTTCAAAAGGGCTTCTTTGAGTTCCGACCGGTATTCAAGCTGGCGCTATCCGGCAACAACCGACCTGAGATCGGCGGCGTCGATCACGGTATCTGGCGGCGTCTACGCATCGTGCCATGGCCGGTCCAAGTCGCGGACAACGAGCGACGCCCGCTTGATGAGGTGCTGGCTGAATTTGCCGAAGAATCATCCGGTATTCTCAATTGGCTGATCGCCGGCGCCGTCGACTATCTCAATAATGGGCTCATCACACCGGCGGAGGTGAAAAGCACAACGGAAGACTATCGCGAAGAGATGGATCCGATTGGCGGCTTTATCCGCGATTGCGTAACAGTCATGCCGCCCGGTGATGATGGCAAACCTGCGCATTTCGAGCCAGCGCGCGACGTGTATCGGGCTTTCGAAGCATGGTGCACGATCAATTCGGTGCGCGCATGGAAAGAAAAAGCTTTCGCGCAAGCTATGGCGCAAAAAGGCTTTGTTAAGGATCGATCGAACACTGTGCGCAGATATCTAAACGCGCGCCTCCATGACGTGCCTGAGTTGCCAGCTCCTCGCGAGGGGGTGCCGCCTCATGACGATGAGATGCCGCCGATGTAAGGCCGCAGAAGCAGCGTGACGGGTGTGACAGGTCAGTGACGGGTTGCTTCTGACCCGTCACTGGAAAAACATACAATCTACCAATGCGTTAGCCGCTGCCGTGACGGGTGTGACGGGTTTTCGCGCACGCGTGCGTATAGCAAAAGCCGGCGAGCGAAATGGTTGAAAGGTTTTCTCTTATGTAGCTCGAGACAATAACCTGTCACACCCGTCACGCATTGAGCTAACGGTATGAAATGACAACAGAAAACACCGTGACACGTTGCTCAACAACCCGTCACTGACCTGTCACACCCGTCACTGATCAAAAAACAACAACTGCGATGTAAAGTATCACGCAACTTATCTGCTGTTGCGTTGCGCGTTCAACGTCGGATTGCCGAAGGACACTCGATAACGGCATCGGCACGAGAATTATTGGGCCGCACGGCCGTTCTGCGCGCCGCTGATGCGTCGCGTGGCAGCGGGGCTGACTTTCTCAAGAAAACCGATAGCGCCGTTCTCTGGCGCTTGCTGTGGCCGTTCGAAGGCTAACAAATAACACACTCGGTCGATCGCACCGGGAGCAAGTTAGATGGCGCGGTGTCCGAGCGTACCAGCCGAGGCTAGCCTCGCTGAGTGTCAACTTCTCAACCGTGTCAACCCAGTTTTGACGAGCCGCGGCTAGCGAGATTCCGGGCCGCCGCGCGGTCGCGGGAGGGAGGATCCACTCGCTTAAGCAAAATTCGCGCTGGATGTTGTCGGGTCCTTCCATGGGGTGGCAGGTGTGCGACCGCGCGGCGGCCCGAAATGGCGCTAGAGCCGGCGCTTTGGAACTGTCCTGACGCACCTGACAGACCTGACACGCGATGGCCGATCATACGCAGCCAAAGATAATGTCGAGTAGTCACGTTGCTGATCATTGACAGCGTGGACCTACCTTTCTCGAAACGCCTTGTTCATCTGGTCGGCAATCGGCTTCACGAGATAAGACAACGCTGTGCGCTCAGAGGTTGCGATATAGACTTCCGCCGGCATGCCGGGGACGAGGCGCATGCCCTGGACCTCGAGGTCAGCGTTGTCGACCAGTTGGATCTGGGCGATATAAGCTTCCTGGCCGCCGGCATCGCGTGCCGATGCGGGCGAGAGCATCGCGACGCGCCCTAAGAATTCCGGTGTCGTGTTGCGGTTAAAAGCGGTGAGGCGGACGCGGGCCTGCTGCCCGATGCGGACCTGATCGATGTCAGCCGGTGCTATCTTGATTTCGATCCGCAGCTGCGCGTTTTCAGGGACGATAGTCGCGATCTTGGCTGCGGGAGTAATGACACCCCCGATGGTGTGGATGAAGAGTTCGTTGATGTAACCTGAGACCGCGGCACGGATTTCGGTGCGCTCTAGGCGGTCGCGGATCGCGAACTTGCGCTCCTTGAGTTCGGCGATGCGTGCGTCGATAACGCGCAACTCGCGCTGCGCCTCGTTGCTTGCGGTCTGGTCGATCGCGAGGATCTGCAGCTTGACTTCGCTTGAGCGAACCTTTGCTCTGGCGATCGAGGCTTCGATCTCGCCGCGTTCGCCGAGCAGACGCGCCCATTCGCGGCTCGCGGTATACACACGGCTATAGTCCGTGATTCTCTTTTCGAAGAGATCGAGTAGCTTGGTCCGCTCGGCGCCGACCAGCTTGATCTCTTCCTCTTTGGCGGCAAGGCGGGATTCCATGCCTTTGATCTCCTCACCGGTCTGATGGATGGTGAGGGTCAACTGCTCCTTGCGGCTGTCGCGGTTGATCTTGTTGCCCTTGAACAGGTGGACCTCGCCGTAGCGAATCTCCGTCGCAATCGCGCTGTGCTGGGCGAACTCGTCGGGGAAATTTATTTCGGCGAGATCATCGCGTTCCGCAATGAGGCGCGAGCGCCGGCCGAGCGCCTCCAGCAATTGAGAGCGCACGATCAAGAGTTCAGCCTTGATCTGCAGGTCGTCGAGCGAGACAAGGATCTGCCCAGCCTTTACGAAGGCACCCTGACGGATGTCGATAGATTTGACGATACCGCCGTCGCGATGCTGGATCTCCTTGAGGTTCTGGTCGACCTTGAGCGAGCCTTGGGCGATGACCGCGCCTTCAAGCTTGGCCCAGACCGCCCAGGTCCCACAGCCGATCAGAAGCAATGCGATCAGCACAGCTCCGTAAACAATCCGGGATGCCAGCCTTAAGTTGTTGTCCAATACATTCTTGGCCATGACCTACGATCCTGACACAATGGAGACTGTTACGCCGATGGAATGGCGACCCTCCAGTACGATAGAATACGAATCCTCGATTCCGTCACCGTTAAGGTCGCGGACCTCAACGACGGTGATGTCTTCTTGGTCCATCTTGTCGAACTTGAACTTGACCGAGCGGTGATCGTCGTTGCCGGACTTGTAGACTTTCTCGAAAGCATCTTCGAGTTCGTCGAAGAAGTCGCCGCCGTCCCGGTATTTGATCTCGAAATCGGCAACCATCAGTTTGTCGCCGACCTTGAAATCCGTGATGCGGGCGACGACTTCGTCGGACCTGTGTCCGCTACTGGGCAGTTCGAAAGTGTAGGAATTCTTGCCTGTGCCGCCCGTCACCTCGACAAACTCGTCGCCGAAATGGATGGTGTCATCGCCTTGGCCGGCAATAACTGTCTCGAAGCCCGCGACAGTATCGGTTCCGACTTCATCGCTTTCCACGACCCCCGCGGACAGATCAATCAGTAGGGCTTTCATGGCCTTTGAATAATCGACGGTATCGCTACCGGCCCCGCCGAAATATTGATCTGCGGCGGCGTCGACTGCCGCGATCACCGTGTCCTGCCCGTCCCCTCCTGAGACGACGTCGTTGCCCTCGCCGGCAATCAGGATGTCATCACCCGCTTCGCCACGCAGGACGTCGTTGTCCGCCTCGCCGTGCAATTCGTCATTGCCTTCACCGCCAATCAGGGTGTCGTCACCCTCGCCACCCACCAGCAAATCATTACCGGCTTCGCCGTAAAGGATGTCGTTGCCGAGATCGCCGAAGATGCGATCGTTGCCGCAACCACCGAACACAATGTCGTTTCCGGCGCCAGCGAATACGATGTCGTCGCCACAGCCGGCATAGACAACGTCGTCGCCATTGCCGGCGACGATATGGTCGTCTCCGCCGCCGCCTGAGATGGCGTCATTGCCCGCCAAAGCGACGATATTGTCGTTACCGGCCCCTCCATAGATCTCATCTTCGCCTGGCGTTCCGAGCAGATTGTCGTCGTCCGATCCGCCTGTAATCGGCGGCATCGGAAGCACGGTGAGATAGGCGACCTGCGGCACCGTGGTTTGGCCGTCGGAGATGCGATAGGTGAACTCGACCTCGCCGAGGACGCCCGGAACACCCTGATAGACCCACCCGTCATTAACGCGGGTGAGCGTGCCGCGTGATGCCGTTAGCTGAACGATGGATAGCGGATCGCCGTCGGGATCGGAGGCGCCGGCAAGCAACGCAGCGTACGCGATGAAATAAGCATGGAAGCCGACGAGGTCGTGCAAGCGAATCGAGCCGTTGACGCGCGGTGCACGGTTGAGCACAGGCGGATTCGGATCGGTTACCCCACCGCCATTGCCGCCACCGGTGCCGCCATTGCCTCCGTCTTCACCTCCGCTACCGATGCCGCCACCGCTATTACCACCTGATCCGCTGGAGCCGAGCCCGCTGACGAGCGGCGGTCCGCCCAAGGGATCATCGAAAGCGAGCTGGCCGGAGCCGAATGGACGCAGGCTTGAGGACGGCGCCGTGCGGCCTACGCTGCTGAATTCGAGTGCGGGGGCTTCGTTTGCCAGGAAGTCGGGGATGAACGACGAAGTGAACAGCAGGATGTTGTCAGTATCCTCGTCCTTATCTTCCTCGGACTCGGGATCCTTCTTTTTGGCCTCCTCATTGGCCGCAGCGTCGTCGCCGTCCTTGGCTTTTGCGGCGTGTTCGGCTTCAAGCGGGCCTGCCACCTCCTCGACTTCCTCCTGCGCCCGCTCAGGTTCGGGCTGAGCGGCGGCAGGCGACAGGAAGGATTGCAGGTAGGTGATGATGCCGGTCAGAACTACCAGGAAAAGCATCGGCCCGCGCGCGGGCTTCGCCTCATCCTTGCTGTCGCTAGCATATTCCTCGGGGGTGCCGTCTTGCGGCTTGGGCTGTTCGGAGTTCCGGAAGGCTTGAACCTGTATCATGCAAGCACCCTTCGGCTTGGATCACCGACCGTTGGCGATACCGGCCGCATGATCTCCTGCTTCGGTCCAAATGATACGAGACGTCCGTTCTGGATAACGGCAAGGGTATCCACGGCCACCAGCGCGCTCGGACGATGCGCGACGACGATCGCAATGCCGCCACGCGCGATAATGCTTTTGATCGCCTGGGTCAGGGCGGCCTCACCCTCGTTGTCGAGATTCGAGTTGGGCTCGTCCATGATCACCAGAAACGGATTGCCGTAGAGCGCGCGGGCCAGTGCGACGCGCTGGCGCTGACCGGCAGACAACGCACAACCATTCGCACCGAGCTGGGTGCTGTAGCCTTCGGGCAAGCGAACGATCATCTCATGCACGCCAGCGGCGGCGGCCGCCTCGATGACTTTCACCGGGTCGGGCCTCTCCTCGAAGCGAGAGATATTGGCCTCGACGGTTGCATCCATCAGGCTGACGTCCTGCGGCAGATAGCCTACGTGCCCGCCGAGCAAATCCTCGGGCCACTGCGTTAGATCGGCGTTGTCGAGCCGGATGCTGCCGCGGACGACCGGCCAGATCCCCGCCATAGCGCGAACCAGAGTCGTCTTGCCGCCGCCGCTCGGACCGATCACGCCCAACGCCTGCCCGGCCTTCAGTTCGAACGCGACGTCACTTAGGATCACACGGCCGGAACCCGGCACCGCGACGGTGATCTTGTCGACGCTAAACGCCCGTGTCGGAGCCGGCAGCTTTAGCGGCTTATCCGGCGAGACGAGTGCGATCACGGTGTCCCGCAAGCGGCTATAGGAAAGTCGAGCAGCAACGAAGTTCTTCCAGTTGCCGATCGCGAGATCGACCGGAGCAAGAGCGCGGGCACTCGCCACCGACGCAGCGATGATGGCGCCGGCGGACAGATCGCCCTTGATCGTCAGATAGGCGCCAAGCCCGAGCACCGCCGATTGCAGCAGCATGCGGAGCACGCGCGAGATCGCTGCAAATGTGCCGGTGATGTCGTTGGTCCTGGTCTGCAAGTCGAGATGATCACGGTTGGCAACATTGAACCGCTCGACCGCGCGATCGGCGAAGCCCATTGCCTTGATGACTTCGGCATTGCGCGTATTGGAATCGGCGACCGTGTTGCGAACCACCGTAGCGTTGCGCGCGGTATGCGCCAGGGACCTCGTTCTGATTTCACTGATGACGGTGATAATGGTCAGGATGATCGCGCCGCCAAGCGTCAGCGCGCCCAAAAGCGGGTGAAGGATATAAACAAAGACCAGGAAGATCGGCATCCACGGCAGGTCGAACAGAGCCATCGGTCCCTGGCTGCCGAGGAAGTTGCGCACCGTGTCGACGTCCCGTCCGCGGTCGAGCGCCTCCGACGATGAAAAGCCGTAGCGCGGCATGTCGATCGCAACACGATGAGCGAGCGGCGCCACCTTCGAGTCGAGTCGCGCTCCAATCCGGATCAGGATCTGGGAGCGGATCACGTCGAAGCTGCCCTGAAAGACATAAAGCCCGATCGCGAGCGTCGACAGAACGACAAGCGTCGGGATGCTGCCGCTGGTCAGCGCCCGATCATAGATCTGCATCATGTAGATCGAGCCGGTGAGCGCAAGGATGTTGATGACCCCCGAGATCACGAGCAGGAAAATGAATATTCCGCGGAAGCCGGCAGTCAGCTCCAGAAGCCTCTGGCGCTTCGCCGCTGTCAGTTCCTTTTCCTTGGCCATCTGTCAGAACCCGCATCACACACTGAACTGAAGGGACGGCCGGAGGCTTTCGCCCCCGGGCCGCGCGCAAGTCACTACAGATTTAGATTCTGGGTGGTCAGTTGGTGATGACCCTCGATCTCCAGTTCAAACTCGGGATCCGCATTGCCGCTGACATTGCCGCGGAGCACCGTGACATCGTTGCCGTCGCGGTTCTCGAACATAATCGAGAGCTGTCCGACCGCGGTGGCAGCAGCGCCGCTTACCAGCGTAAAGCTCTGGTTGCCCGCCACCCCCGCATTGGCATCAATGCCGCTCAGGTCGAGCTTGTCACCAGGCTCGAAGCCAACGATCCGGTCGCCATTCGCCGCCTGAATGGTCGGGAACACGAAGGTATCGTTGCCGGCGCCGCCATCCATCACGTTCACCGCGTTGCTTGCGGTGATGGTGTCGTTACCGGAGCCGGTGTTGACATTCTCGATGCCCCACAATGTGTCGCGGCCGGTCTGGCCGCTATGGGCGAAGCCCTTGAGCAACTCCCCATTGCCGAGATGGACTGTCACATTCGCGGAGACGCCGGTCATGTCCAGGGTGTCGTTGCCGAACATGCCGCAGTCGCCTTCGTCACCGAAGTAGACGTCGTCGCCGTCACCAAGCTCGGCCAGGAACAGGTCGTCGCCCGCACCGCCGAACACCGTGTCGTTGCCGGCACCCGCGGTAATCAGGTCGTCGCCCTGCTCGCCGAACAGCCGATCGTTCCCGTCATCGCCAAAGATGATGTCCGCATCCTCGCCGGCGAAGATTTTGTCGTCTCCTTCGCCACCGAAGATCACGTCGCGGCCTGATCCGGCATCGACGAAGTCGTCGCCCTCACCGGCCGAGATCGAGTCCGCACCGGCATCGCCGATCGCCACGTCGTCGGACGCAAACGCCACGATGCTGTCCTTGCCGGTCGTACCGAGCAGAATGTCTGCCAGCGGCGTCCCGGCCTTCACGCTCGGCAGCGTCAC
>CAZIKZ010000172.1:0-9073 GCA_964539845.1 uncultured Hyphomicrobiales bacterium | reverse complement strand
TTCTTGGCCCGATCTTCTTCGAGTTCATCCAGCGCAAGGGCGATGATGGCTTCGGCGAGGGCAATTTCCGCGCGCTTTTTGAATCGATCGAGGAAGACCAGATCCGCCGCGGCGTGCTCAAGGCGGACAAGGACGCGGCGTAACACGAAGTTCGTCATTCCGGGGCGCGGAGAAGCCGCAAGCCTCGGAATGACGCTCTACTATTTCCCCGTCACAAACACCTTGAGCAGTTCCAGCACTTGCTCGCGCGCGCCCGCACCAAGCTTTTCCGTGAGCCGCGCTTCATGGCGCGCGGCCAATGCCTTGGCGCGCTTCAGCAGTTTCTGCCCCTGTCTGGTGAGTTGCAGCGCATGGGTCCGGCGATCGATCGGGGAGGGCAGGCGCTCGGTCAGTCCGCGGCGCTGCAATTGGTCGAGCATATGCACAAGCCGGGCGCGTTCGATCGCGAGGCGGTCCGCAAGTTCGGCCTGCGACAGCCCGGGATTGGCGCCGATGACCACCAGCACCGAATATTGCGCGGGCCGGATGTCGATCACCGAGAGGGTGCGGATGAAGTCCTGAAAAACCCAGACCTGCGCGCGCCGCAGCCCATAACCGAGATGCGAGCCCAGTACATCGAGATCGATGTCGCGGCGGCCCTTGCGTTCGCGCGGCGGAGCCGAAGCGGGGCTGTCAGGCATTGGTCCTCCCGGAGGCCGGTGTCGCTCCGGACCTGAATTGTTGTTCTCAACACTGATTGTGCTATACAACAATCCAGAGTAACCGGAAATACTGGCCTCTCGGCGCGGGCGGATGCCGCACATGTGGGCCATTGCAAGTCGGACGCAACAATAAGACAAAGGGACCAAGCAAGGTCCCCGCTTACGGGATCAGACAGGGAGGAGTTACAAGATGTCCACCAATTCTCGTCACCCGCGCGTTACGCGTCGCACCTTTGCCGCAGGCCTCGGCGCCGCCGGTATCGTTGCGGGCACCGCACCGTTCAGTATCGGCCGCGCCCAGGGCGCACCGCTCAAGGTCGGCGTGCTTCTGCCGCGTTCCGGCGTTCAGGCCTTCATCGGCCAGGACTGCCAGCGCGGCGTTGATGTCGCCGCCGGCATCCTGAAGGATATCGGTCAGCCGAGCCTGCAAATCATGAATGCCGACACCGAGTCGGATGTCCAGATCGCGCGTGCGCAGGCCGAAAAGCTGATCAACGATGGCGCCCAGCTTCTGGTCGGTGCGTTCGATTCCGGTCAGTCGACCGCAATCGCGCAGGTCGCTGAGCAGCGTGGCATTCCTTACGTCATCAACATTGCGGCTGCGCCCCCGATCACCGAGCAGGGCTACAAGTTCGTGTTCCGCAATTTCCCGATCGCGGGACGCATCGTGGCCGATGCCTTCCTCAATCAGAAAGAAATCTTCGCGGAAACCGGCAAGGTGCCGAAGAAGGTCGCCTTCCTGCACGTCACCGATACCTTCGGCAGCGCCATGGCGAAGTCGCTGCCTGACGCGCTCAAGAAGTTCGAGATGCCCTATGAAGTGGCCGACACCATCGCCTATGACCTCAAGGCACGCGATCTTTCGGTCGAAGTCGCCAAGGCCAAGGGCACTGGTGCGGACGCACTTCTGGTCGTCAGCCGGCTCAACGACGCCATCCTCATCACGCGCGAACTCGTCAAGCAGCGCTGGGACGGCATGGGCGTACTCAGCATGGGTCCGGGCTGGTACGAGGATCAGTACATGAAGGCGCTCGGCAAGCTGTCGGACGGACCGATCAGCTTCGTGCCCTGGTACGACCCGAACAAGAAGCTTGCCAAGGCATTGCAGGCCGCGTTGGCCAAGCAATTCCCCGACAGCAACATGAACACCAACCACGTCTATACCTTTGAGGCGCTTCTGATCGCGGCCGACGCCTACAAGCGTGCCGGCTCCACCGATCCGAAGGCGCTGGCGGATGCGATCCGCGCAACCGACATCAAGGACAACGTCTCGACCGGTCCCGGCATCCAGTTCGACGCCAAGGGCCAGAACGACAAGCTGCGCAATTCCGGGATTCAGAACCGCGGCGGCAAGCTTGTCACGGTCGCGCCGAAGGGTGCGACCGACGCGAAGGTCGAATGGCCGGCACCGTCCTACACCAAGCGTAGCTGACGCATCACAGCGACAATCAGGGCTCCGGGCGGCATGCCCGGCCGGAGCCTGTCCCTGAGCCGGATTGTCTTTCGCGGGATTGGCCGTGCCAACCGAGATCTATTTCAATGTCGCGATCAGCGGTCTTCTGACCGGCTTGATCTATGGGCTGAGCGCACTCGGCCTGTCGGTGATCTTCGGCGTGATCCGCATCGTGAATTTCGCGCATGGCGAGATCATGGTGCTGGGCATGTTCTTCACCCTCGTGGCGTTCCGCCACCTCGGCATCGACCCGCTGCTCGCGGTGCCGTTCATCTCGGTTATTCTGTTCGGCTTCGGCTATCTGCTGCAGGACTGGGTGGTGCGCCGCGTCGCCCATCTGCATGACTATTTCCAGTTTCTCCTGATGGCGGCGGTCGCGGTCATGCTGATCGCGGTCTGCCTGATGGTGTTCGGACCGCAGGCGCAGGGCGTAACCGTTGCCTATGCGCTTGACTCGTTCATGGTCGGGCCGCTGATCATCGATACGGTGCGGCTCTATGCGGGTATTGTCGCGCTGCTTGGCGCAGGCGCGATGTTCGCCTTCTTCAAATATACCGATACCGGCAAGGCAATCCGGGCCTGCGGCGATAACTACACCGGTGCGCTCGTGGTCGGGCTTAACGTCCGTCACTATTACGCGCTGACCTTCGCCATCGGTTGCGCCTGTCTTGGCGCTGCCGGCGCGATCATGATCCTGATCGTCGATGTGCATCCCTATCTCGGGCCGCCCTATACGCTGCTCGCGTTCATCATCGTGATCCTGGGCGGCATGGGCAGCCTGCCGGGCGCGCTGCTCGGCGGGATCCTGATCGGCCTGTCCGAAGCGCTCGCTGGCATCTTGCTGCAGCCGTCGCTCAAGAGCGCGTTCAGCTTCGGGATCCTGATCCTGGTGCTCCTGTTCCGTCCGCAAGGGCTGCTGGGGAAAGTGCAACGATGAACCGCCTGTTCGAAGGCGTCCCCGCCCACGGTCTGGTGCTGCTCGCGCTGTTCGCGGCAGCCCTGGTCGCAGCGCCGTATTTCGTCAGCAACTACATTCTGAGCGTGCTGATCATCGTCCTGTATTTCGCTTATGTCGGGCAGGCCTGGAACCTGATGCTCGGCTTCGCCGGACTGCTGTCGCTCGGTCATGCGTTGTTTGTCGGCATCGGCGCCTACGCGAGCGCGGCCCTGTTCATCCGCTATGGCGTCCCGCCGGTGATCGGTGTGTTCGCGTCGATCGTGCTGTCGGTCGCGGTCGGATGCCTGATCGGCTATCTCGGTTTCCGTTTCTCGATTCTCGGCGTGTATTTCGCGCTGCTCACCATCGCCTTTGCCGAATTCACCGGCATCATGGTGGACCACACGCGCTGGCTCGGCGGGACCGAGGGGCTGTTCCTGCCGGTTGCCAATCGCGACAGGATCGATCTTGTCAACCTGCGCGGCTCGCCGGTCATGTTCTATTACGTGATCCTGACGATGACCGCGCTTGCGCTCGCCTTGTGCCGGCTGCTCCTGAATTCCAAGCTGGGTTATTACTGGCAGGCGATCCGTGAGGATCAACAGGCCGCGGAGGCCAGCGGCGTCCATCTGTTCAAGTACAAGATGATCGCGGTCGCGATCTCGTCCGGCCTGACCGGCATCGCCGGCGTCTGGTATGCCTTCTACTACAACAACCTGTTCCCGGAATCGACGTTCGGCACCAATCGTTCGATCGAGATGATCCTGGGCACGATCGTCGGCGGGGTCGGCACGCTGTTCGGCCCGATCATCGGCGCCTTCGTGCTCACGCCGCTCGGCGAGACGCTGACCGCGCTCACCGAAGGCATGAAGATCGACGGCATCAAGCAATTCTTCTGGGGCCTGTGCGTCGCCATTATCGTGCTGTTCCGGCCCTCCGGCGTCTGGCCATGGATTGCGAGCGTGCTGCGGCTCGACAAGAAGTCGGACGGAGGCCGCTCATGACGGCGGCGTCGCTTTCGGTTCGTGGCATTTCGAAAAGCTTCAGCGGTCTGCGGGCCGTCGATAACGTGTCCTTCGACGTCAAGGCCGGCTCGATCCAGGCGCTGATTGGTCCGAACGGGGCGGGCAAGACCACGGTGTTCAACATGATCGCCGGCGTGTTTGCGCCCGATACCGGCGACGTGTTTCTGGACGCTATGTCGCTTGTCGGCAAGCGGCCCGACCAGATCTGTCTCACCGGCGTTGGACGCACCTTCCAGATCGTGCGGCCGTTCAATGATCTCACTGTTGAGGAAAATGTCGCGATCGGCGCGCTTGCCTGGACATCCGACGTGAAGGAAGCGCGCGACTACGCGAATGGCGTGCTGAAACTCCTTGGACTGGACGACAAACGCCTCTCCCGTCCGACCGGCATCACGCTGCCGGACCGCAAATGTCTCGAGGTCGCGCGCGCGCTGGCGACCAAGCCGAAGATATTGCTGCTGGACGAGGTGATGGCAGGTCTCCGCCCGACCGAGACCGACCGGATGGTCAACGTGTTCCGCAAGCTCAACGACGATACCGGCGTTACCATTCTTCTGATCGAGCATGTGATGCGCGCGGTGATGGCGCTGTCGCGTCACATCGTTGTGGTGAATTATGGCAAGGTGATCGCGGAAGGCACGCCCGAAATGGTCACCCGCGATCCGGACGTGCTGGCCTGTTATCTCGGCGCGGAGGCCGTCCACTGATGCTGACCGTGGATGGACTCGATGTGTTCTACGGCGACGCGCAGGCGCTCGATGGCGTGTCGGTCGAGGTCGCCGAGGGTGCGATCGTGGCAATCGTCGGCGCGAATGGCGCCGGCAAGACCTCGCTGATCCGCACGATCGGGGGCATGGTTCGGCCCACACGCGGCAGTATCAAATTCCGGGGCAGCGATATTGCCGCCTTGCCGAGCTACAAGGTTTGCAATCTCGGGATCGGGCAGGTGGCCGAGGGGCGTCAGATTTTCCCGAACCTTTCGGTGTCCGAGAATCTCGATATGGGTGCGATGCTGCCGCGCGCGCGCGCCACACGGGCCAAAAACCGCGACCGTGTCCTGGCGATGTTTCCGCGCCTGCGCGAGCGGCTGGATCAGGCGGCCGGGACCCTGTCAGGAGGCGAGCAGCAGATGCTCGCGATCGGCCGTTGCCTGATGGGTGAGCCGGAACTCGTGATGTTCGACGAGCCTTCGCTCGGTCTTGCGCCCGCGCTGGTGCAGACCGTGTTGGCGACCATCCGCGATCTCAATCGCGACGGCCTCACATGCGTGCTGGTCGAGCAGAATGTCGCAGTGTCGCTGAAACTCGCGAGCCGGGCCTATGTGCTCGAAAACGGCCGTGTCACCCTGACCGGTACCGGCGAGGAATTGCTGGCCGACGATCGTGTGCGGCAGGCCTATCTGGGAATGTGAAAGCGCCTAACGCCGCATCAGGGTGTTCAACGCTGCCACCCGCGTGGTCAGCGGAGATCCCGGAAACAGCGCGCGCAACTGGCTCAGGGCCTGGGCGGCTGACGAAGGCTGCTTCTCGACGAGAGCGTGCGCCATGGCGCGTGCGAGTTGCGTCTCGCTTTGTCCGGTCATGAAGGCCGGGGCCAGTGTGACGTCGCCGAAAGCCTCAGGTTCTGATATGCGCAAAGTCTTGCGGGATGATGCGAGCATGTTCATCAGCGTCCTCAAAACGTCTGTTCCTCATTCCGGCCCGGCTGCTTAACGCGCAATATCTGATTTGGTTCCTGTTTGTGAAGTCCCCGATTCGGATTTTCCGTCTTTGGAATCAAGGATTTGGCGCAATCCTTCCGGGCTGGAGCAAGACCGCCCAACCGGGATTTGACTAAGCGTCCCGGGCTCGGCAAATCGGGCGCGACCACAGGGGCCGGGTGCCCCCAACGGAGGTACGAATGAAGCTTTACTACTCACCGGGCGCGTGCTCGCTCGCGGTCAACATCGCGCTGCACGAGGCCGGCATTCCGTTCGACATCGAGCGCGTCGATAACAAGGCCAAGGTCACAAAGAGCGGCGAGGATTTCTGGGGCGTGAATCCCAAAGGCGTCGTTCCCGTGTTGAAGCTCGACAATGGCGAGACGCTGACCGAAGCGGCCGCGCTCCTGCAATATGTTGCAGACCGCAAGCCCGAGGCCGGGCTGATGCCGAAGGCAGGCACGATGGACTATTACCGTGTGCAGGAATGGCTGAACTTCATCGCGACGGAATTGCACAAGCAGTTCACGCCGTTGTTCAAGGAGGCCACGCCCGGCGACTACCGCATCATCGCCAAAGAGAACGTGCTGAAGGCGTTCGCGTTGGTGGATCAGCATCTCGCCGGCCGCCAATGGCTCGTGGGCGACACCTACTCGGTTGCCGACATCTATCTGTTCACGGTGTCCAACTGGGGACGCTTCCAGGACATCGACGTCGCGCAATGGCCGAACCTGAACGATCTTCGCACCCGCATGCGTGCGCGCCCGAAAGTGGAAGAGGCCATGAAGGCCGAGGGTTTGATCAAGCCGGCTGCGGCTTGATCGTCATTCCGGGGCGCGACGAAGTCGCGAACCCGGAATCCATTTTGTTACACACAAGGCGCTGGATTCCGGGTTCGCCCGCTACGCGGGCGCCCCGGAATGACATTCACTTCGGCTTGCCGATGGTGACCGTCAGCGAGCCGATGCCGTCGACATCGCACTCGATCTTGTCGCCGATATTGACCTGGCCGACGCCGGCCGGTGTGCCGGTCATGATGATGTCACCGGCTGCGAGCTCGACCATCTCCGACAGTTTCCAGATCGTCTCCGGAACGTTCCAGATCATCTGGTTGAGATCGCCGTCCTGCTTCACCTGGCCGTTCACCTTCAGGGTGATACGGCCGCTGGTCGGATGGCCGATCTGCGACGCCGGGACCAGCGGTCCGCATGGGGCTGATGCGTCGAACGCCTTGCCGACTTCCCACGGACGCTTCACCTCACGCGAGGCGATCTGCAGGTCGCGGCGCGTCAGGTCGATGCCGACGCCGTAACCCCAGATGCAATCGTTGGCTTTGTCCGGCTTGATGTTGAGCCCGCCGGACTTCAGCGCCACCACAAGTTCGACCTCATGGTGCATGTCCTTGGTCAGCGGAGGATAGGGTACCACGCCGCCATCCTCGACGACCGCGTCGGCCGGCTTGGCGAAGAAGAACGGGGGCGCGCGCTCGTCCTGACCCATCTCGCGGATGTGCTCGATGTAATTGCGGCCGACGCACCAGATGCGCCGCACCGGAAATTTTTCTGATGAACCTTTGATCGCAAGCGCAGCTTGCGGAGGCGGAGGTATGACGTAACGGTCGCTCATAGCCGTTGATGCTTTTTTGTCACATTGAGCCGGAGTTCGGCGGGGAATGCGGTGCGCAGTCGCAATAGCGATTGGCCGCAAGCGGGGCCCCCGCATAGCATGGGCTTCGGGGAGCGGCAAAGCCTTGGGGTGACGAAGCGTCAGGGGAAAGGCGAAGCCGTAGGGGGGCGTCAAAAGCTGGGAGGGAGCAGTGGGGAAAGTCCTGCTTCTTTGCGCAATGACGACCATGCTCGCGGGCTGCCAGACGGTGCGCCAGCAATATGTCGGGACCGGTGCCGTCATCGGTGGTGCGACAGGCGCCATCATTGGCGGAGCGTCCTCGGGAGGCGCCGGTGCTGCGATCGGCGGGGCAATCGGAGCCACGGCCGGCGCCCTGATCGGAGCGGCGGTTGCGCCGCCGGAGGAATGCTGGATCAACACGCGGCGGGGGCCGCGGGCTGTTCCCTGTTACTGAAAATGCCGTGTTACTGAAAATGCGATGGGTTTAAGCGGGGGCTGCGAACGCCGGGATCGGGGGGTCCCGGCGTTCGCATTTTCTGCGCCGGTCTCGGCTGCTGTTGCGTCCTGGCGGAGAGATCACTCCGCCGCCGCGATCTCCGCCGCGAATTCCTGCGTCTCCAGTTGCAGCCGGTAGAACGACGCGTAGCGGCCGCCCTTGCGCAGCAACTCATCGTGACGTCCGGATTCGGCGACCACGCCGTCCTCGATGACGAAGATGCAATCGGCATGCGCCACAGTGTGCAGACGATGCGCGATCACAATGGTCGTACGCCCCTGTGTGAGATGCGCGATCGCGTCCTGCACCAGCCGTTCGGATTCGGAATCCAGTGCCGCGGTTGCCTCGTCGAGCAGGATCAGCCGCGCGTCGCGAATGAGCGCGCGTGCGACCGCAATCCGCTGGCGCTGGCCGCCGGAGAGTTGCAGGCCCTGTTCGCCGGTATGGGCATCATAGCCGTTCGGGAACGACATGATGAAGTCATGTGCGTTCGCAGCCTTGGCCGCGGCGATGATCTCGTCCTCGGTCGCGCCATCCCTGCCGAATGCGATGTTGTCGCGGATCGTGCCGTGGAACAGGAACACGTCCTGCCCAACATAGGCGATCTGCTGCCGCAGCGAGCGCCGCGAGACATTCGCGATGTTCTGACCGTCGATCGAAACCGTGCCGGATTGCGGCTCGTACAGCCGCAGGATGTTGTTCAGAATCGTCGATTTGCCGCCGCCGGACGGGCCCACCAGCGCGGCGGTCTGCCCCGCTTCGGCGGTGAACGACAATCCGCGCAGCACCGGTTCGTTTTCGCGATAGGCGAACCGGACGTCGCTGAATTCGACGCGGCCCTCGTCCATGGTGAGCTTCGGCTTGTCGTCGTCGGCCGTCTCCGACGTCGGAGCGTCGATGATCTCGAACAGCTGACGCACGCCGATCAGGCCGGCATTCAGTTCGATATTGAGCCGCGCCAGCCGCTTTGCCGGCTCATAGGCCAGCAGGAACGCCGTGATGAACGAGAAGAACTCGCCCGGCGTCGCGTTCATCTCGATGGTGCGGTAGCCGCCATAGATGACGCCGGCCGCGATCGCGACGCCGGCCAGCGCTTCCATCAGCGGGCTCGATCGGTTGGAAACCCGCGCCATCGT
>CAZIKZ010000171.1:0-9093 GCA_964539845.1 uncultured Hyphomicrobiales bacterium | reverse complement strand
GGGTCCATGCCGATCTTCGCCGCGGCGAGATCGACCAGCCCTTCCGTCACGGCGACGGCGATCGGATGACCGACCGCACGATACTGGCACATGACGTTCTTGTTTTGGAACACGACGCGTGCGCGTGCGCGATAGTTCGGACAGGCATAGGGGCCGCCGGTCAGGTTGACGACCTGGTTTGCCTCGATGCCGGAGGTGCGCGGATACACCGAGTAGGGTCCGATGCCGGTAAGGTCGTCGATCTCGAAGGCGGTGATGGTGCCGTCCTTTTTGATGCCGATCTTTCCTTTCACGCGGTGGTCGCGCGCATGGATGTCGGTGACGAAGCTTTCCAGCCGGTCTGCAACGAACTTGATCGGTCGCTTCAGCATCCTGGATAGCGCCACGACCGCCATCTCGTCGGCATACGTGTGGACCTTGATGCCGAAGGAGCCACCGACGTCCTTGGTCACCACCCGAACCTGATGTTCCTGCAGATCGAGGTGCTTGGCGAACAGGTTCTGCATCATGTGCGGCGCCTGCGTGCCCTGATAGACCGTGAGGCGCTCGTCGCCCGGATTCCAGTCGGCAATGATGGCGCGCGGTTCGTTGCAGACGCCGGTATGCCGGCCGAAATGGAAGGTCTGCGCCACGACGGCATCGGATTCGGCGAACGCCTTGTCCACGTCGCCGGCATCGAGCGTGCGCTCGAACGTGAGGTTGTCACCCAGCTCAGGATGGATCACCGGCGTTTTCGGATCGAGCGCGGTTTCCGGATCAGCGACCACCGGCAATTCCTCGTAGGCGATCTCGATCAGTTCGCAGGCATCTTCCGCCTCGGCGCGCGTCTGTGCGACCACGGCACAGACCGCTTCGCCCTGCCAGCAGGCGCGGTCGATGGCGATCGCATATTGCGGTGCCGACTTGATGCCTTTCAGATGCGTCAGAACCCCGACCCAGGGCGTGATGACCTTGGCAAGCTCCGGTCCGGTCACGACCGCGATCACGCCCGTTGCCTTCTCGGCCTTGCTCTTGTCGAGCTTGACGATGCGTGCGTGGGCGTGTGGCGAGCGCAGATAGGCGACATGCGCCATGCGCGGCAGCGTCATGTCGCTCACATATTGCGCGCGGCCCTGCGCGAGACGCTTGAGGTTCGGGCGCGGCACCGAACGGCCGATATAGGAATTCGGACGATCGAGAGCGGTGAGCGGCGAGGGGACATCGGCGACGATTTTCATGCTGCGGCCTCTGCTCGCTCTTTCTTTACCTCCCCCTGAAAGGGGGAGGTCGGCGGCCGAACGAAGTGAGGCAGTCGGGTGGGGGTCCTTCTTGTTGACCCCCACCCCAACCCTCCCCCTTTCAGGGGGAGGGGGTATGCCAGCGTTTGCGGCTCGTGCATGGCCCCACTCATGACCGCACTCCGCTCCGCGCCTGCGCCACCGATTCCACCGCGTCGACGATCGCGTGGTAGCCGGTGCAGCGGCAGTAATTGCCCGAGATGTGCTCGCGAATGTCCTCCCGGCTCGGTGTCTTGCCGGCGCTCTTTGATTGCGAGAGCAATTCCTGCGCCGTCAGCAGCATGCCGGGCGTGCAGAAGCCGCATTGCAGTGCGTTGCGTTTCTCGAAGGCGTCCTGCAGGTCGGCGATCTCGCCGCTGTCGGACAGGCCTTCGATGGTTTCGACCCTGGCGCCCTCGCATTGTACCGCGAGCATCAGGCAGCCGCGCACGATCTCGCCATTCACCCGAACCGTGCAGGCGCCGCAGACGCCGTGCTCGCAGCCGACATGGCTGCCGGTGAGGCTGAGATCCTCGCGAAGGAAATCGACCAGCGATTTGCGGGCCTCGACCCGCGCGGTCAACGCCTCACCATTGACGGTGAGGCTGATGTCGTAAGAGTAACTCATGCCTCACCTCGGTCATGGCCGGGCCTGACCCGGCCATCGATCAAGAATAAATTCATCTTTCGAAGATGGATGGATTGCCGGGTCAAGCCCGGCAATGACCAAACAGCTCTCACACCGGGCCTCCCGTCATTTGCGCGGCAACGCGGCGGAGCAGAATGCCCGCGAGATGCTTTTTCACGGCACCGGTTTCCTGAATGTCGTCAGGCGGATCGAGATCCGACGCGAGTGCCTTCACCGCGTCATCGATCTTGCCCGCTGCAAGGGCTGCTTCCGCGCCCTTCGCGCGAAGCGGTGTCAGCCCTACGCCGAAATAGGCGAGCCGCACGTCCGTCAGCGATCCGCCATCGGCGCGAGCAGAAGCGGCGAGCCCGGCAATCGCGTAGTCGCCGTGCCGGCGCGACAATTCCGCAAAGCCGTAGCGTATCTCCGGTGTGGCCACCGGCAGGCGGACTGCGGTCAGCATCTCGTCCGCTCCGATCGCGGTCTCGTACAGACCCTTGAAGAAATCGTCTGCCTTGACGCGCCGCTTGCCGGTCTTGCTCGCAATTTCGGCCTCGCCGTTGAGCGCGAGAAAACAGGCGGGCAATTCGGCCGCCGGGTCGGCGAAAGCGATCGAGCCGCCGATCGTTCCGCGATTGCGGATCGCAGGATGGGCGATCGTGGGCATCGCCAGCGCGATCAACGGCGCGTTCTTCGCCACAAGATCGGACTTCGCCGCGGCCGTGTGGCGGACCAGCGCGCCGATTTCCAGCATGCCATCTTTCATGGCGATGCCGTCGAGGCCGGAGATACCGTTAAGGTCGATCAGGATGCTCGGCTGCGACAGCCGCATATTCAGCGTGGCCATCAAGCTCTGGCCGCCCGCAAGCAGCCTGGCGCCTTCGCCGTGCTCGCCCAACAGCTTGACCGCGTCCTCGACCGAACGGGCCTTCGCATACGCAAACGGCGCCGGCTTCACGCTGACCTCCCCACGGTCTTGTTCTTCTGGATTTTGTTTTTTCTTATTCTGAGGGGCAGATAGCACAGGCGTCAATGCGATTCGCGTGCAATCCGATTTCGCGTCCTGAAATGGGTCGTCATGCGCGGGCTTGACCCGCGCATCCATCATCTTCGCAACGATGCTCTTTCTTGATGGATTGCCGGGTCAAGCCCGGCAATGACCAAATGCGGCGGCCGACTACTCCGAATGCCTATTCGTAAACCGGGCGTTGCCCAACCCGGTCCCGATGGTCAGGACCGCCCAGTGGTCGACGTCCTGCATGAACGGCGTCTCGCTCAGGCCCTGCACCACGGCATCGTTATGCAACACGATGGCGGTGTCATCGTCGCCGATCTTCGGAATCGCCTCGTGCAACGCCTTCGGCAGATTGAAGCGGCTCGACGTCCAATTGCCGGGGAGGTTCTGCGCCCCGCGATCGATCGATCCGTCGGACTCGATCATGCCCGGGCAACCGATCCCGATGAACGGTGCAAGCTTGATCTTTTCCCGCTGCGCTTTTGTAATCAGGCGCTTCAACATGCCGGCAAGGTTCTCGACCGCATCTTCGCGCTTGACGTCATCCTCATCCGCATGCCGCCACAATTCATATTTCCAGACCGAGGCTTTTGACAGGTCGGCCTTTTTCTTCAGGTTCAGGTCCACGATCCCGGCGCGCATATTGGTGCCCCCGATATCGACGCCGACGATGGCGTCGTGCGCCTTGAACATCCAGGACGGTGCAAGATGCGCTGCGCCAAGGAGACCCGCCTCGTCGGGATCGTTACGGATCGGAACCAGATCGATCTTGATCTTGTCGGCCTTGAGGATGACGGCCGCCCGTCCGATGGCCAATTCGCCCACGCGATGCGCGCGGAAGCCGCCGCCCACTACAATGCGCTCGGTCCCGGCCCAGGCCTTCTGCTTCAGGAAGCGGCGGATGACGAGCGCCAGTGCCTGCGCGAAGTCCTCAATTGCGCCATGGACGAGACCCGCGGCTTCCGGATCGCCCTTGGCGAGCAACTCGTCGAATTGCTTCTTGCTCAGGTCCTCGGTCGCGATGTCGCCGAATGGGTCAGTGCCGCCTTTGCGCAGCAACTTTCGCCAGTTCTCGACGATATCCGTGAATGCGCCCTTGCTGGCGCGGTCGCCGAGAAAGCCCTCGTCGTCCTTCAGTTCGACATTGTAACTGTCGACCTCTACCGACGGCAGGCGGGCTCCGCCATGCGCGGCAACCGCGGGTAATGTTTTGGCTTCGGCCATGTTCCCTCCAACGCGGACCAACGATGGAGGGGGAGAAGGGTTCCGCCGTAGTCGTCATTCCGGGACGCGGCCAAGCGCAGACCCGGAATGACAGTTCAGAGGCCCTTCACAATATCGATCGCCCGCCGAAGCAGCGTCATTGAAGCCTCGATCGTGCGGAATGCGGCATGCGCGGAGAGTGTGACATTCTCGATGCGGGTCAGCGGGTGGTCCGCTTTCAGCGGCTCGTTGTGATAGACGTCGAGACCGGCCTGCCGGATATGCCCGGAGCGCAAGGCCGCAAGCATCGCGTTCTCATCCACCAGCGCACCGCGTGCGGTGTTCAGCAGGATGACGCCCGGCTTCATGCGCGCGATCCGATCGGCATTCAGAAAATTGCGGGTCTCGTCGTTGAGCACCAGATTGAGCGACACGACGTCCGAGGTCGCGAGTAATTCGTCGAGATCGACCAGAGGTACGGGTGCATCCGCGCGCCTGGTACGATTATAGGCGACGACCTTCATGCCGATGCCCTTCGCGATCCGCGCCGTCTCCGCGCCGATGCCACCAAGGCCGATGATGCCGAGCGTCTTGCCGAGAAGCTGCATGCCTTCCAGCGGCTTCCATGTGCCGGCGCGAAGAGTCCGGTCCATCTTCGCGATGTCGCGGGCGCAATCGAACATCAGCGCGATGGTGTGTTCGGCAACTGCAGTATCGCCATAGCCCTTGATGATATGCACGGTGACGCCGAGGTCTTTCAACTCGGCGATGTTCATGTAGCTGGCTGCGCCGGTGCCGAGAAACACGATGTGCTTCAGCGATTTGCATTGCGCGATGATCGGCGTCGGCATGTAGGAATGGTCGTCCAGCACGACGTCGTAGCCGTCGAGCAGGCGCAGCAGGTCATCGCTCGTGAACGGTGCCGTGTTGACCGTGATTGGCGGATCGCCTGCGCCATGGACGCGTTGCCAGACCGGTTCAAGCTGGTGATTGCAGTCGATGAAGATGGATTTCATGGTTCAGGTTTTCGCGTGTTTCATCGCGCCACGCAACATCAGCGCAACGACGAGCCCGCAAGCGGTGACGGCTAGAAAAAGCAGCGGTACGTGCGACCAGCCGAAATGCTGGACCATCGAGGCCATCGCCGCTGGTCCGAACAGATTGCCGAGATTGCTGGTCTGATTGAGAAGCCCGAGGACAATGGCCAGCAGCGCGGAGGTCGACGCGAAACGCGGCGCAGCAGCGAATATCGAGGCTGGGATCAGGCCGGTGACCGCGAGGCTGGCTGAGGCGAGGGCCGCGATCATCACGACCGGCAATTGATCGGAAAAGACGCCGAAGCCGGCTACGCCGACGAAGCAATAGCCGAAGGCCGCGATTGCCCATATCGGTGCGCCCATGCGCAGCAGCGCGCCGGCAAAAATGTTGCCGACGGCATTCGCGGCGACCGATATGGCACTGATCGTCCCTGCCGCCGAGATCGAAAGCCCGAGCCGGTCGACCAGAAGCGTCGGCAGGAAATTCGCCATCGCCGCATACTGAAATGTGTAAATGCCGAAGGCGAGCGCCAGCAGGATCGGGCCGGACGAGCCGAGCACGGCTTTGATGTTCGGCACGAGCGACGGCAGCGGTGCGGTGGGTTGCGCGTCTTCCTGCATCGGCATGAAGGCGACAATGAGCGCATAGACCAGCGCGACAATGCCGTTCACGATCCATAGCGTTTGCCAGCCATGAACCATCAGGTGCGGGCCGGCCAGCATCATGATGAGCGAGCCGATCGGCATATACGCGCCCCACACCGCGAGCACGGTGTCGCGATCCTTCGGCGCGGTGACGGCACGCAGGAGCCGCGGCAGGGCGAGCACCGCGGCGAGGAAACCGCAGCCTTCGATCACGCGGGTCGCGATCAGCAGGCCGCCGTCGTTCACGAAGGCGCCGGCGAGGCTGCCGACGCCCGCTGCAATCAGCCCCGCGATCAGCGTGTGCCGTGCGCTGAACAGCGACGCCACAATGCCGGAGGGCAGGCCGGCGATTGCGCCCAGCACGCCATAGGCGCCGATGACCCACGACGCCACGACCAGCGTCAGCGACAGATCCTTTTGCAGCACGGGCACCGCGATTGCGGCCTTGCCGATCTGCAGGGCGACCACCACGCCCGCAAGGATGAGGGCAGCGACCGCGCCCCAGCGTGTCTTGTCTGTCATGATGCGTGTTCAGTCGCCCGTCGGCGAGATGCGGAATGCTGTGACTTCGGTCAGGGCGCGCAGATGCTGCGACAGCGCGTCGGTCGCTTCGCGGCCGCGGCTCTTGATCATCATCCGGTATTCGAAGGTTTCGCCGCGATCCGTCAGCCGCGACGAGAGGTTCGCGACGCTGAAGCCTTTGCTGGCGATCATCTCGCGAAGCCGCGTCTCGTCAATTGCCTTGGTGCGAGCGAAGCCGACCACAAGATGCGCATAATGTTCGGACGGCAGCTTGGTTTCGATCCAGCGGAACAGCGAGAGGATCGAAAGCACGATCACGGTGCCGAGCGCGGCCGCGAAATAGAAGCCGATCCCGACCAGGATGCCGATGGCGGCCGTGACCCAGATCGAGGCGGCCGTGGTGAGCCCGCGCACCGTGAGCCCTTCCTTGAAAATGACGCCGGCGCCGAGGAAGCCGATGCCGGTCATGATGCCCTGCGCCATGCGGGTGGGGTCGGTGCGGATGGCATCCATCGGCATATGGGTCATCCAGATGTCCTGATAGACCGTGACCAGCATCAGCAGCGCCGAGGCGAGGCACACAAGCGCATGCGTGCGGAATCCGGCCGGGCGGCCGTGGAAGGTCCGTTCGAATCCGATCATGCCCCCGATCAGCACGGAGGCCAGCAACCGGATGACAATGACAATTTCTTCCGCCGCGAGCGGGAGCGTCGTCTGCATGGCGCGGACCATAATCGTTTCGGCCAGCGTCACAAGCCGCTGCCCGCATCTCAGCCATGCCGGGGGACCGATGTCGCGGTCCTGCAACAAGGGCGTGCTAGGATGGTCGCATGGCCACGCTGAAGTCCATCGTCCTCATAGGTCTGGTCTGCTATCTCGGCCTGGTCGCGATCATGTATTTCGCGCAGCGCGCGCTGATGTATTTCCCCTACGCGGTGCGGATGACGCCGGAGGATGCCGATTTTCCGCAGGCGCAGGAAATCAGCCTACGCGCGGCGGACGGAACGAATGTCATTGCCTGGCTGGTGCCGCCGAAAGGGAAAAGTCCTGTCGTGCTCTATCTCCACGGCAATGGCGGCTCGATCGCGCATCGTGTCGCGCGCTATCGCCGGCTGATCGATGACGGTACCGGGCTCGTGGCCTTGTCCTATCGCGGTTATGGGGGCTCCGAGGGAAACCCGACCGAGGCGGGACTGATCGCGGATGCGCGCGCGGCCTACGATTTTGCGCGGTCGCGCTATCCGGACGCGAAGGTCGTGCTGTGGGGCGAGTCGCTCGGCACCGGGGTCGCGGTCGCTCTCGCCGCAGAGAAGGACGTGGCTGCCGTCATTCTGGAATCGCCGTTCACCTCGGCCGCGGATGTCGCGTTTTCAGCCTATCCGTTCGTGCCGGTCAATCTCCTGATGAAGGACCAGTTCCGCTCCGATGACCGCATCGGCAAGGTGAAAGCGCCCGTCCTCGTCATGCATGGCGCGCGCGACCGCGTGGTGCCCTATCGTCTGGGCGAGCAGCTTTATGCGATGGCGAACGAGCCCAAACAATTCGTGCGCTTTGCCGATGGCGGGCACGAGGACCTTGACCGCTATGACCACCTTGCCGCTGCGCGCAAATTTCTCGCGGAGCATCTGCGCTAGCGTTTTCGAGCGAAGTGGGCACCGGTTCGCGTGAAGAAAACGCGTCAAAACAACAAAGTTAGCGCGCGACGTCAGGCCTGCACCTTGCGCCGCACGGACGCGATCTTCCACGGCAGCACCAGCAGCGGAAAACTTAACCCCGCGAGTGCAAGCACGATGATGGCGCGCAGCGGCCACGGCCCGAGCGCATCGATGAAGGGCGGGATTTTCAAGGGCGGCGCCGGATCGCCGAGATAGGCATAGTTTGCGCCGAGCCACGCATTCACCGCCACGATCGAAACGACATAGACCGCACTGAACCCATAGACACGCGGCAGATCGTTCCAGAACGGACGATAGTCCAGCACCAGAAGATCGTAGAGCGCGCATGCGAGCACGATCGAATGGGCGGCAAAAAAGAACCAGAACACCGACGTGGCGGGGCCTGCTACCAGCGCCGGCTGGATGAAGGCCTGTGCGGTGAGTGCGAACGTCCAGAAATACAGCGTCGCGCGCATCAACCGGTTGCCGGTGAGCAGCGCGATCGGCCCGATCAGTCCGCCGAGATCGCAGATATGCAGCGGCAGCCCGGTGAGCCAGTCGATGCCCGATGCGTGAAACCAGCCGTTCTGAAACACCCAGAACACGATGCAGGACCATGCGAAGCCGCGCCGGAATGCGGGCTCCGCGCCGCTGTCGCGCATGTGGCGCGCTGCGACGATCAGAAGCGCGATCGCGAGCAGGCAGATCAGCACCGATACCGCATGCAGCGGCGTATACGGCTTGAAAATCTCCCACGGGCCGGGCAGTGCTGGCGCGATCATTGGCTGCATCGTAACGGCCCCCTGTCCGCGACTCATGCAGGAAGCGGAAGTTTAGCGTGAAAGCGCGGCGCTGTGGAGGCGCGCGATCGTGGTGCGGCAAACCCGCACGCGATCACGACCGGCGCGCGACGAACGGATTCAAATCTCAAACAGCCACGCGTCATTGTCCTCACGACGCGTTTGCGCGCCGCGCGGGTGAGATGAGGGGCGGACGGCGCGCCGACAGGCGCAGGGCCGTTCCTGAATGCTGCGCCCCATTGCTGAGACACAGCCGCCTCTCGGCGCACCGTCCAGAGCGGCGTTTTGTGTGCGCGGCTCAAGCCGGACCGCACGATCCCCGGGCCGCGTTT
>CAZIKZ010000170.1:1826-9157 GCA_964539845.1 uncultured Hyphomicrobiales bacterium | reverse complement strand
GACCGGTGACGTGAAGCTGGAGTTCCGCGAGGCCGGGAAGGCGTTTGATCCGGCTGGGGTCTATAAGAAATAGTCGGTCATTCCGGGCGCGGGCGTAAGCCGGCGAACCCGGAATCCAGCGGCAAGTCCGGAGCATTTCTGGATTCCGGGTTCGCGACTTCGTCGCGCCCCGGAATGACGAAGTCAGTTCTTCACCCGTCCCAGCAGCACCTTCGCCCGCACCAGATGCGGTCGGTCGTACATCTTTCCGCCGATGCCGACCACGCCCGCGCCCGGCTGCGCCTCAAACGCCGCGACGATGCTTTTTGCATGCGCCACTGCGTCGGCTGTGGGCGTGAACACGTCGTTGATCGCGGCAACCTGCGCCGGATGGATCGCCATCTTGGCGGTGAAGCCGTCGCGGCGCGCCTCCTCACATTCGCGGCGCAGCCCCGTGTCGTTGCGGAAGTCGACATAAACGGTGTCGATCGCCGGCACGCTTGCTGCGGCGGCGCCGGCGAGACACAGCGAGCGCGCAAGGCGGTAAGGATCGAGGAAGCGTCCGGCTTCGTCGCGATTGGTCTCGGCGCCGAGTTCGGCCGAGAGGTCCTCCGCGCCCCAGGTGAGGGCGGCGAGGCGGGGGCTGGAGCCGCGATAGGTGCCGGTGGTGAACAGCGAGGCCGCGGTCTCGGTCGCGAGCGCCACGATTGCGATCTCGCCGTCGGGTAGACCCGCGATCGCCTCGCGCGCGGACAATTTGGCATGCAGATGCGTGACCGAGACGCCGCCTGCTGCCTTCGGCAGCATGATCGCATCCGGCCGGCCGGGGACGATGGCGTCAAGGTCGTCGTCGATCAGCCCGGTATCGAGCGCGTTGACCCGCACCAGAATCTTGAGCCCCGTCCGCTTCGCGTCCTGCAGAAAGGCGAGCGCCGTAGTGCGCGCGGCAGCCTTGCGGTCGGCGGAGACGGAATCCTCGAGGTCGACAATCAGCGCGTCGGCGCCGCTGGTCAGCCCCTTGTCGAGTTTCTTTTCTGAATCGCCGGGAACGAAGAGGAGGGAGCGCATGATCAGGTTTTCCGGGTCGTTGGACCTGTCCTCCGTTCATTCCCGCGCAAGCGGGAATCCAGCGAGACTGGGTCCCCGCTTTCGCGGGGACGAGCGGGAGTGAGAGTTATGATTTGCACAACGCCTAGACCGGCCGCTTCTTGATAAACGCCTGGCGCTTGCATTCGGCGACGAGTTTGCCGTCCTGATTGAAGCAGCGGTGATGCAGTTCGACGATGCCGGCATTCGGCCGGGACTTCGACTCGCGCTTGCCAATGATCTCGGTCGAGGAATGCAGCGTGTCGTTCTCGAAGACCGGATGCGGGAAGCGGGTTTCCTGCATGCCGAGATTGGCGATCGTGGTGCCGGTCGAGAGATCGCTCACCGACATGCCGATCATCAGTCCGAGCGTGAAAAGCGAATTCATCAGTGGCTGGCCCCATTCGGTTTCGGTCGCGCAGAAATGCCGGTCGATATGCAGGGGCTGCGGGTTCAGCGTCATGTTGGAGAACAGCATGTTGTCCATCTGTGTGACGGTCCGGTAGTAGCGGTGGTCGTAGGTCCGTCCGATCTCGAAATCCTCGAAAAACAGACCCCCGCGCGGGTGCCGTTGTGCCTCGCTCATTCGATCCTCCCGCCGCGCAACGTCGCGGACTCACGTTCATTAAGGTTTCATTTACCATAATTCGCCAAGGTCGCGATGGTCCGGCAGGGATGCGCAAACTCGCCGGCGGGAAGGATATGCAGCATGTCGGTCGAAGCCACGACCTTGGCGGGATCTGCGAAGGCGACTTCGGTCACCGGCGCGATCCGCAAGGCGTCGGAGCTGACCGGCGCGCGGTTCAGCTATCTGCTCGCGACCGCCAAGGTCGAATCCAATCTCAATCCGAACGCCGCCGCCAAGACCTCATCGGCCGGGGGGCTGTTTCAGTTCATCGACCGGACCTGGCTCGGCACGCTGAAAGAGGCGGGGCCGCAGCTTGGCTATTCGCGCTATGCCGACGCGATCACCCGCACCAATGACGGCCGCTACGTCATCTCGAATCCGGCGATGCGCAACGAGATCATGGCGCTTCGGCAGGATCCGACAGCCAACGCCCTGATGGCGGGTGTCTTCACCAATTCCAACACCAAGCACCTGACCAACAAGCTCGGCCGTGCGCCTACCGACGGCGAGCTGTACATGGCGCACTTCATGGGTGCGACCGGGGCCGCGCGGATGATCACCGCGTCGGAGGCCACTCCGGGCGCAGTCGCGGCGGATTCATTCCCGGCCGCTGCGCGCGCCAATCGCTCGATCTTTTTCGACAAGAGTGGACGCGCCCGCAATTTCGCCGAGGTCACACGCAATCTTTCCGGCCGCTTCGATATGGCGAAGTCGCGCGTCGCGGGTCTGATGGGCGGCGAAGCGGCGCAGGGCGCGAGCTTTGTCGCGGAGACGGCTCGCGTGGCGCAGGCTTATCAGGCGACGGATGCGACCATGCGCGCTCCTGCGATCCAGGCGATGCCGAATGTCGCGCAGGCGGCGGCAGAACGGCTGATGCCGGGCGAGCGCACCTTTCATAATCCGTATCGCGCGGGCGACCGGCGTCAGCCGATCTCCAGCGCGGTCGCGGAGCTCTGGGCGCCGAAGTCGCGCACCACGCAGCAGGAACAGGCGCGCCATATCGCGCGCGATATGGAAGCACGTACAGGCGCGCAACCGACACAGCACACCGCCCAGACTGCACAGACACAGGCCGCCCAGACACAGCCTGCGCCGGTGGCGAATATGCGCACCGACAATTCCCCCGGCAGCCTTGGACTGTTCCAGGATATCCAGCCGGATGTGCGCTCGCTGTTCACGCACGGCGTGCGGGGCTGATCGCTCTTTCCCACCAGACGCGGTGACGGCTTCAGTCTCGATGTCGTAAGGCTCTGCGTCGCGCAATGCTCGATTTCATGCGCGATCCGTCGGACCCCGCCAACGCCTATCCTTGCGATGTGAGCGCGATTCACAATCGTGGAAGGGCGCCCGCTGAGGCTGAGGTCCCGGCGGCGGGCTTAACGGACCCCTAAAGTTCATGGTGAACCCTTTATTAAGGGCTGGGGGCTAGGCTTCACATCAGCCGGCGGGGATTTCGTCGCGTCAGCGTGTTGAGCCAGACATGATAGTGAGACAGTTCCTGTTTTGGTTGCGTAGTGCCCCCGCCGGCGAGCGGGCTGAGGCCACTGGCGCGCTGGCAAGAGCCTATCTCTATTCCGACCTCTCGGACGACGATCTCGCAGCCGCCGAAGGCGCGATGACGATGCTGCTCGACGATCCGTCGCCGCTGGTGCGTGGCGCGATGGCGGACGTCCTGGCCGCGAGCGAATATGCGCCGGCCTCCGTCATCTACGCGCTTGCGGCAGATCAGCCGGAAATCTCTGCGACGGTGCTGGAGCGCTCGCCGCTTCTGCTCGATGCCGACCTCGTGGATGTGGTGGCGACGCAGGGGACGGCCGCGCAATGTGCGATCGCCCGGCGCGCCGATGTACCGCGCTCGGTCGCGGCTGCGCTCGCTGAGGTGGGCTCGGCTGAGGCCTGCCTTGAGCTTCTGGAAAATCCCGGTACCGACATCGCACCATTCTCGATCGACCGGATCGTGCAGCGCTTTGGTCATCTCGCGCCGATTCGCGAAGTGCTGCTGGCTGGGGAAGGGCTTTCCGCCGCCACGCGCCAGGCGCTGGTTGCGAAGCTGTCGGAGACGCTTGCCGAGTTCGTGGTCATGCGCGACTGGCTGAACGAAGATCGCGCCCGCCGTATCGTGAAGGAAGCCTGCGAGAAGGCGACCGTTGCGCTCGCCGCCGGCACGCCCGACGATGAGGTGCGGCCGCTGATCCGGCATCTGCGCGAGAGCGGCCAGCTCACGGCCGGCCTGATCCTGCGCGCGCTGCTGTCGGGCAATCTCACAATGTTCGAGGAGTCGCTCGCCGACCTGTCCGGTATCCCGCTGTCGCGGATATCGCGGATCGTGCATGACCGCCGCAGTGCGGGATTTCGCGCCGTTTATGAGAAGGCGGGCTTGCCCGCAAGCGCCTATCCTGCCTTTCGCGAGGCGATCGCGACCATGCAGGAGGACGGATTCCTCGGCGATCCTTCGGGTTCGGCGCGCCTCAAGCGCCGCATGATCGAGCGTGTGCTGACGCGCTGCGCGGGCCATGATCCGGACGAGATCGCGCCGCTGATCATGTTGCTGCGGCGTTTCGCGACCGAAGCCGCGCGCGAAGAGGCGCGAATGTTCTGCGACGATCTGGTCGACGGGCTTCTGCCGGAATACGGAACGCAGACGATCGCCGCCTGACCGGTCCTACGACCGGCGCGGATGGCCGGACTGCTTCGCGCTGTCACGCAACGCGCTTCTGAGGTTGGCCGGTTTGCCGTGTTTCTTCAGGAGATCGCGGACCGCCTCGTCGACGAGTTCCTGCACACTGGCGGCGCGGTCCTCGGCGAGTTCGGTCAGGGCGCGCAAATCTTCCGGGTGAAACGCGATCAGCTTGCGCGCCATCTATCGTTCGCTTCGCGGATGACGGTGATGGAGAAAGACCGCGAGCTGTTCGCGCAGCGATTCATCGCGTTCGGTGTGGTGGCCGGCGATCACGGCCTCCTCGAACAGCCGCTGCTGGATATCCTGGGGCAATTCGCCCCATGCCCCGATCACGGCCTGTCCGAGCGCCAGTGCAAAACGGCTGTCAGGGTCCATCGTCCTGTCTCCCAGCGGACTGAACGCAATGTGTCCGTCCGGGTTCCAGTCCAGGCGATTCCGGGGCGTCCGGGAGGCTATTCCCCGGGGACGAGCGGCGGCGCCATCAGCCCGTCGAGATAGTCGGGGCGGTGGCGATTTTCCTGCACCAGGAACTCATCCGACACCTGACGCAGCGTGCGGGTCAATGTGGTCGCGACGTCTGCAATGTCGGGTCTTGCATATTCGCGTACGATCGCACGCACGGCATCGACATGCTGGTCAATCAGCGCGACCGGTATCCGGCTTGTGTCGGGCGAATGCTCGATGATGCGGCACAGGCTCTCTGCTGCAGGTGCGGCAAGGGGGAAGCCGTAAGTCGTAGCATCGCTCTTGACGTCATGCACGGCGTGAAACAATTCGTCGAAGGTGCGCTCGTTGAAGCCGTGTTGCTTGACGGCTGTGCGCGCGGCATCGAGGCGATCGCATTCCGCCGTCATCCAGCCGGAAAATTCGCCCGACAAATCCGCCAGCGCCGCTTCAGCGCGCGCAATCGGATCGTCGCCGGGCGCTACGAACTTGACCTTCAACTTTTCCAGCTTGTTGACCGGCGTGATGATCTCGTGATCGCCGAACATCTGGATCGTCATACGGTTATTGTTCGTCTCGGCCATGAATTGCTCCCTCGATCAATCGGCTTGCGCCTTGGCGAACAATGACTTCTGATTGATGAAATCGGCCGGGCCGCCACGGCGGCGCTCGGGACCGGCATAGCTCGGATTCAGATTGCGCCGGCGGTCCGGGCCAAAATAGCTTTTGGTCCGCACGAACGGGCGCGGGTTGAGCACGACGTTGACGATGCGCTCGTAAAGCGCCCTGGCCGAGATTGGCTTCACAAGAAACTCCGTCACGCCGGCATCGCGTGCCGCGACCACCCGACGCCTTTCGGAATGTCCGGTGAGCATGATGATGGGAACGAACGGATTGGGATTGGCGCCGGGCTGGCGGATCATCTGGGTGAGCTCGATCCCGTCGAAGATCGGCATCGCCCAATCGGTGATCACGATGTCGGGGATATTGCCGTTGAATGCCTCGAGACCCGCGGCGCCGTCCTCGGCTTCGACCACTTCGCGCGCGCCGAAGCCGTGCAGCAGCGTGCGCACGATGCGACGCATGTGAGCGTTGTCATCGACAACGACAAAGCGCAGACGGTTGAAATCGATGCGCGACATGGCGAAATGTGCTGTCACCGTTCAGACGTGAGTATTCCGTCAGGCTACGGCGCTTCGCGTTAACGAATGGTTTAGGATATTCGCGGCGTTAGCAGCTCTAGTAGCCGAACTGCTCGCGCAGGATGCGTTCGTCGAGGCTGTGGCCCGGGTCGAACAGCAACTCCATCGAAATGTCATGATCCATGGAAATCTCGACGAACGCCACGTCGCGCACCTCGGCATGGTCCGCGACCGCTGCGACCGGACGCTTGTCGGGATCGAGCACTTCGATGGTGACGCACGCGGAATCCGGGAGCAGGGCGCCGTGCCAGCGGCGCGGGCGGAACGGACTGATTGGCGTCAGTGCCAGCAGCGGCGCCTTGATCGGTATGATCGGGCCCTGAACCGACAGATTGTATGCTGTCGAGCCCGCGGGCGTCGCGACCATGACGCCATCGGCCATGAGCTCCGGAAGCCGTTCCTTGCCGTCGACCATGATGCGCAGCCGTGCGGCCTGGTAGGTCTGGCGAAAGACCGAGGCCTCGTTCATCGCGTAATGCTCGTGTGCCTCGCCGTTCCGGTCCTTCGCGCGCATGACCAGCGGGTGGATCACCGTCGGCTCCGACGCCGCCAGCCGCTCCTGCAGCCCGTCTTCGTTGAATTCGTTCATCAGGAAGCCGACCGTGCCGCGATGCATGCCGTAGACCGGCTTGCCGGTGCGCATCAATGTGCGCAGCGTATGCAGCATGAGACCATCGCCGCCGAGCGCGACGACGACGTCCGCTGCCGCGGGCTCATTGTCGCCATAGCGGGCCACGAGACGCGCATGGGCGTCGGCCGCCTCCGGGCTCTGGCTCGCCACGAAGGCGATTTTTCCGTATCGGCGGCTCATTGAAACGGCTCGCTCCCAGCGCGGCTCTTGCTATAACGGCCGCGCCCGTTGGTTACCCCAGAAGTGAGGATGTGATGGAACGCGTGGTGCTCGTCTATACGACTTATCCTTCGCTTGTCGAGGCGGAGAAGGCCGGGCGCAATGTGGTGTCGCAGCGGCTTGCGGCCTGCGTCAATATTCTGCCGGGGATGGTCTCGCATTACTGGTGGGAGGGGAAGGTCGAGCGCGGCGAAGAGGTCGTGATGTTCATCAAGACCCGTGCATCCTTCGCCGACCGGGTGCGCAAGGCGATCAAGGCCGATCATCCCTACGCGACGCCCGCCATTATGGTCATTCCGGTCGAGTCGGTGGAGGACACCTATCTGCGCTGGATCATGGCGCAGACCGATCGCGCTGCGATGGCTGGCGCGTAAGGCGGCTCCACCAACGCACCCTTTAGCTCCGTTCATGCCCGCGCAAGCGGGAATCCAGTGGTCTGGATTCTGGGTCCCCGCTTTCGCG
>CAZIKZ010000170.1:0-1816 GCA_964539845.1 uncultured Hyphomicrobiales bacterium | reverse complement strand
CAAAAAAACGGCGTTTTGCAGAGGCCTCGCTTCGCGGGGACGAACGGCAAAATCCGATCCGCGCCGTCAGTAAACCAGGCCGTCGCCGGCCAGCGCGAGCTTCAGCGATTTATAGTCGTCGCATCCGGCGCCGCAGATCGCTTCGATCGTCTTCAGATGCTGTTCGGCTTTCAGACGGTCGCCGCGTTCGAGATGCCACATCCCATAATATTGCCAGGTCCGGGTGTGCTTTGAATCGGCGGCGAGCGCCTTCTCGTACCAGGCGCGTGCATCCTCGGTCCGGCCGAGCTTGCGGCTGGCGAAACCGATCAGGTTGGCAACGTCGGGATGCTCGTCCCGACCGAGTGCGCGCAAGGCTATGATTGCGTCCGCATAATTCTGCTGACGGTAGATCAGATCGTAAGCCTGCCGGTAGCCGTCGACGAATGGGCTCTCGGACTTTTTCTGAGGTGCCGCGCTCTCCGGCGCTTTGGTCTTGCCGTCGGTCGCTGGCTTCTTCTTTGCCTTCGATGCCTTGGGCTGACCCGCGGGATCCGCCGATTGCAGCTTCATGCCATCGGCCGGGTTTTGAATGCCGGCGGCGAAGGCGTTGGACAGCGATACGCCAGCCAGCGCCGAGGCAATTATTGCGGTCCGAAGCAGTCGCATCACGGTCTCTCGGTCCGGTGGATCCGGATTGTCTCGTTCAGTAGGTCATGTTGCCGTTCAAGGCATCGCGCAGCGATGTGTATTCCTCGCACCCTTGTCCGCAGATTAGCTGGATACGATCGAGGTGCTGCACGGCCTTCGCGCGATCGCCGCGCTCGAGGTGCCACATCCCGTAATATTGCCAGGTGCGGGAATGGTTCGGATCGGCGGCGAGCGCTTTCTCGTACCACGCACGCGCATCTTCGGTGCGGCCGAGCTTGCGGCTGGCGAAGCCGATCATGTTGGCGACGTCGGGATTTTCGTCCTGACCGAGCGCGCTCAGTATCACGATGCCGCGTGCATAATCCTGCTGCTTGTAGACCGCGTCATACGCGTGCCTGTAGCCGTCACGGAAATCGAGATCGGATTTTTTGTCGGCCGGTTTTGCGTCGCCGGGTTTTGCGTCGGCCGGCTTGGCATCGGCTGGTTTCGCATCGGCCGGTTTTGCGTCCTTGCTGTCGGCCGCGGGCTTGGCGTCTTTCTTGTCTGCGGCCGCATCCGCGGGCTTCGCAGGCTCTTCGGGCGCCATGGCATACACATGGCCGGACACGGCGATCGTCACCGCAGCGACGGCGGCAAAAAGCGAGAGGCGTTGGATCATGCGTGTCATGGCGATGTTGCTCATGGGTTAGTCGTTGAAACGGGAGAAAGGTTCAAAACTTTTCCCGCCGACCATTACGCGGCCGTTCAGACGGAGGACGCCAGAGCGGGGAGCATACAGATTCTTCGTGTCCTTAGCGTGCCATTCGCTCACTTCGACGTGATCTTGACTCGTCGGCACGCAGGATGAATCATGGTGAACGCACTGGTTCTCCGGTTCAAACCGGAGAGGCAAGAGGGAACGCGGAATGGCCTGTTTTCAGGCTTAAGCCGTGGCTGCCCCCGCAACTGTAAGCGGCGAATCTGCATCCAGACATGGCCACTGGGAAACCGGGAAGGCCGGGTGCAGGTGACGACCCGCGAGCCAGGAGACCTGCCAGCGCAGTCACCCAACCGGTGGGCGGGGAGTCCATACGGAGCGGCTGTTCGCAGCGGTGACGCTTAAATGCCGATGTGAAGACCGTGTGGGGAAATCCATGCGACTTTCCACAGGGCGTGAGCGGCGCTGACCGGTGAATGTGGCCATGTT
>CAZIKZ010000169.1:0-9161 GCA_964539845.1 uncultured Hyphomicrobiales bacterium | reverse complement strand
AACAATGACTCGAGAAGATTTTGCGCTGATGCGGGAGCGGGCATATCCGCCGCGAACAACACGGCCAGTCCCGCAATGGCGGCATACCGCCGACAACGCACGAATATACCACCCCGAGCCACGATGGGCTCCTTTCATCCGTGAGCGCCTGAGCCCCACCAACGCCGCAAACACGAATTGGTTGCGTCATATCAGGACCGGACACCCTACGCCACGGTCACTCGGGGGATGATAGGCCGCGCCGGTAAACGGTCCGATAACCACGACCGGAATTTTCTGCGGGCGCCGGCGCGCCTCGCACACCATCCGCAGCGAGGCGTCAGAGAAATTCCGCCGCCTTGTAGATCGACCGGAAATCCAGCCCGGCATCGCGGAAATTCTGGTCGGCGCCTTCCTGGCGGTCGACCATGGTGAGCACCATGACGATCTCCGCGCCGGACTCGCGGACCGCTTCCACCGCTTTGATGGCGGAGCCGCCGGTGGTGGTAACATCCTCCACGATCACGACGCGCTTGCCGGCGAGTGACTCGCCGGGCGCAAGCCCTTCGACCGACAGCCGCGCTCCATGCTCCTTCGGCTTCTTGCGAACGAAGAACGCCTGGATCGGCGCACCGCGCATGAAGCTCAGCTGCGCGATCGCACCGGCGAGCGGCACTGCGCCCATCTCAAGGCCGCCGACATAGTCGATGCGCTCGCTCTGAAGCGCGTCGAGCGTCAGCTCCGCGAGCAACGCGGCGCCCTCGGCATCGAGCATGGTCGGCTTCAGGTTGAAATAGAAATCGCTTTTGCGGCCGGAAGCGAGCGTGATCTCGCCGCGTCCGAACGAACGCTTGCGAATGATCTCTTTCAACCGGGACCGGAGATTGGCGTTTGTCATGGCCCTTCCCTACCACCATCACGCGGAGGTCGCCATTTTGCGGCGGCAGGTTTCCCCAGTCTCGTGTCCCGGGCGCAGTTCGCCACACACTCACACCGGGCGCGCCGGGATCTCCAACCCGCGCTGCACCGCCGGTCGCGCGAGCGCGGCGTCGAGCCAGCGCGGCACGTCCGTCAGGGTGTCGAACTCGATGATCTCACGCGCGCCGTAGAAGCCGACCAGATTTCGGACCCAGCCGATCATCGCAACATCGGCAATGGTGAAATCGTCGCCCATGATCCATTGCCGGCCCTTGAGCCTGACTTCGAGCACGCCGAGCAGACGCTTCGATTCATCGACGTAGCGCTTCAGCGGGCGCTTGTCCTCGTAGTCCTTGCCCGCGAATTTGTGGAAGAAGCCGAGCTGCCCGAACATCGGACCAAGGCCGCCCATCTGGAAATGAACCCACTGGGCGGTGTGCCAGCGCGCAATCGGATCGGCCGGCAACAGCTTCCCGGTCTTGTCGGCGAGATATTGCAGGATCGCGCCGGATTCCCACAGACCCATCGGTTTTCCGCCCGGACCGTTCGGATCGATGATGGCGGGGATCTTTCCGTTCGGGTTGAGCGACAGGAATTCTTCCGTCCAGGTCTCGTTCTTTCCGATGTTCACGCCATGCGCTTCATAGGGAAGCCCGATTTCCTCCAGCGCGATCGAAACCTTCACGCCGTTTGGCGTGGGAAACGAATAAAGCTGCAGGATATCGGGATTTTTCGCCGGCCATTTTTTTGTGATCGGGAAGTCAGAGAGTTTGGACATGCGTGTTACCTTGAGTTGATGCGGGTACGGTTTCAATCGGCCTCATCCTGAGGAGCATTGCGAAGCAATGCATCTCGAAGGATGGGCCGCCCTCGCCCTTCGAGACGCGCACTTCGTGCGCTCCTCAGGATGAGGGCGGAAAGAGATCGCGCGTGGAATGGAATCAATGTGCCTCGTCCCAGTTGCCGGCCGCGCGGGCATCGACGGCGAGCGGCACATGCAGTTGAACAGCCGGATGCGGCGCGTCTTCCATCACCCGCTTCACCACCGGCAAGGTCGCAGCAACCTCGTCGTCCGGCACCTCGAACACCAGTTCGTCGTGCACCTGCAGCAGCATCTGGGCCGACAGTCCGGCATCGCGTAGCGCATCGTCCATGCGCGTCATGGCACGGCGGATGATATCCGCGGCCGAGCCCTGCAGCCGCGCATTGATCGCGGCGCGCTCGTTGAAGGCACGCAGCGATGGATTTGATGCCTTGATGTCCGGGTAATGACACTTGCGCCCGAACAGCGTCTCGACGAAGCCGTGCTCGCGGCAGAAATCGCGCGTCTCATCCATGTAGGCGCGGATGCCGGGAAAGCGCTCGAAATATTTCTTGATATAGGCGCCCGCTTCCTCGCGCGCGATGCCGAGCTGGTTCGCAAGGCCGAACGCGGAGATGCCATAGATGATGCCGAAATTGATCGCTTTCGCGCGCCGCCGCACCTCACCCGGCATATCCTTCACCGGCACACCGAACATTTCCGACGCTGTCATCGCGTGAATGTCGGTGCCGTCACGGAACGCCTGTCGCAGCGCCGGCACGTTCGCGACTTCCGCAAGCAGCCGCAGCTCGATCTGCGAATAGTCGGCGGAGACGAGCTTGTGGCCGGGATTCGCCACGAACGCCTTGCGAATCTTGCGTCCCGCCTCGGTACGGACCGGGATATTCTGCAAATTCGGCTCGGACGAAGACAGCCGGCCGGTCGTCGTGGCTGCCAGCGCATAGTCCGTATGCACGCGCTGCGTTTTCGGGTCGACATAGTTCGGCAGCGCGTCGGTATAGGTCGAGCGCAGCTTGGACACCTGCCGCCAGTCAAGAATCTTCTGCGGCAGCACGTGGCCCTGTTCGGCGAGTTCTTCCAGCACCTGCGCGGAGGTCGACCATGCGCCGGTCTTGGTCTTGCTGCCGCCCGGCAGCCCCATCGCACCGAACAGCACGTCGCCGATTTGCTTCGGCGAACCGAGATTGAACGGCTGGTCCGCAAGCTTCTGCGCTTCCTCTTCCAGACGCGCGCTTTCGGTTGCGAACTCGCTGGAGAGACGCGCCAGCGTCGGCCGGTCGATGGAGATGCCGCGCCCCTCCATCCGGCCGAGCACCGCGATCAGCGGACGTTCCAGCGTCTGGTAGACATTCATCATGTGCTCGGCGGCGAGCCGCGGCTTCAGCGCATGCCACAGACGCAGCGTGGCGTCGGCGTCTTCCGCGGCATATTCGGCCGCGCGCTCGATCGGGACGCAGTCGAATGCAACGCGCGTCTTGCCGGCTTTGGTGATCTCGTTGAAGTCGATCACGGTATGATCGAAATACCGCTTCGCGAGCGGCGCGATGTCATGCGACCCGCGGCCGGAATCGACCACGTAGGACATCAGCATGGTGTCGTCATAGGGCGTCAGCGAAACTCCGCGCTGTGCGAAAATCTGCCAATCGAATTTCAGATTGTGCGCGATCTTGAGAACGCCGGTATCCTCGAACAGCGGCTTCATCGCATCGATCGCATCCCGTTCCGCAATCTGGTGCGGCACCAGACCGGCATCGAACAGGCCTTCGCCCTCGCCGGTATTGCGATGCGCGACCGGCACGTAACAGGCTTCGTTCGGTGCCACCGCAAGCGAGAAGCCGCACAGCGTCGCCTGCATCGGATCGAGCGAAGAGGTTTGCGTATCGATCGCAACCTGGCCGACATCAATCGCGCGCACGATCCAGGCTTTCAGGCGCGCGAGGTCGCGAACGATCTCATATTTTGAGCGATCGAACGGAAGCGCCCTGAGTTTCGCAAGGCGGGCTTCGGCGAGCGAAATCGGGGTGTAAACCGATTGCTCCGCTGCACCCCCTCCCCCCTTGCGGGGGAGGGTTGGGGAGGGGGGTGAGCCAAAAAGATCGGTCTGCGGTTGACCCCCCTCCCGACCGCCATCGGCGGTCGACCTCCCCCGCAAGGGGGGAGGTGAAGAAAGATCAAGCGCACCATCCTCCGGCCGCACCGGAGGAAGTGGCGGCGCGCCGGCGCTCAGCTTCGCATCCGGCTCAATCTGACCCGCGTCGATATCGGCCGCTTCGGCGACGCGCCGCGTGAGCGTGGTGAATTCCATCGCCTTCAGGAACGCGACCAGCTTCCTGTAGTCAGGCTCATGAACCGCGAGGTCTTCGACCGGCACATCGAGCGCGACATGCTGATCGAGGGTGACGAGCCGCCTGGAGAGTAAGGCGCTAGGTTCGCCATCCAAAATCTTTTGAACTGAATTGCCTATTATTCGACTGACACTTCTTGCTTGAAGCAGCAACTCGCAGAATCTATTTCCGCCAAGAGAGAGTTCTTTAATCCTCTCGGAGCTTGCTGTTGGAACACCCTTTTTATCTTTCTCGAAATCACCAATTCCGAATTTCGAAATCAATATTTGAGCAGCTTGTGTTCCAGAACTTAATTTAACTTGCTCCCCTGCGATCTCGTTTAGTTGCGCCTGAAATCTTGCTAAGGCGCTGGTCAAAATCTCTTCGATCTTCTCGGGTTGTTCCTTGAATTTGTAAATTTCCTCTAGTGACCCGAATACAGATATGAATGCTGAAGCCGCTCCTGGCCCGATGCCCGGCACGCCCGGCACATTGTCGGTGGAATCGCCGATCAGCGACTGCACCTCGATGACCTTTTCCGGCGGAACGCCGAATTTCTCGATCACCTCGGCGACGCCGATCTTCTTGTCCTTCATCGTGTCGTACATGACGACGCAGTCGGTCACGAGCTGCATCAGATCCTTGTCGGACGACACGATGGTGGCGCTCGCGCCGGCTTCGCAGGCGAGCCGCGCATACGTCGCGATCAGGTCGTCGGCCTCGTAGCCCGCCTGTTCGAGACAGGGAATATCGAAGGCATGCACGGCTTCCCGGATCAGCGGAAATTGCGGGATCAGGTCGGCGGGTGCGTCGGGCCGGTGCGCCTTGTAGTCAGGGTAGAAATCGGTGCGGAAGGTCTTTTCCGATTTGTCGAAGATCACCGCGAGATGGGTCGGGCGCTCCTCCGGCTTCATGTCGCGCAAGAGCTTCCACAGCATGTTGCAGAAGCCGAGCACGGCATTGACCTGCAGCCCGTCCGACTTGCGGTTGAGCGGCGGCAGCGCGTGATAGGCGCGGAAGATGTAGCCGGAGCCATCGACCAGGAAGACGTGGTCGCCTTTTTTCAGGGCGCCTGCGATCGCGGGTTGCCCGGCCGTATTCGCGGCGGGAGTGGCTGCGGCCTTTACGGCCGGCGATTGGGCTGATTTCGGTGTTGGCATGGCGCGGAATGTGGGCTGTCCGGCGTGCGATGGCAACGGAAACGGTGGATATCCGGCACGACCTGCGTCATGCGCTCCATGCCCGAATCGCAACGGGGAACAGGTAAGATAGCGCGATGCGGACCTTCGATTCCCCCCTCCCCATCGACGACGCGCTGCCGGCGCTGACAGAGGCCTTGCGCGCGCGCGAGGCCACCGTGCTGGTGGCGCCGCCCGGCGCCGGCAAGACCACGCGGGTACCACTCGTGCTGATGGACGAGCCATGGGCGGCGGACAAGAAAATCATCGTGCTGGAACCGCGTCGGCTTGCTGCGCGCGCCGCCGCAGAGCGCATGGCGAAGACGCTCGGCGAGAAGGTCGGCGACACCGTGGGACTGCGCGTGCGTTTCGGCTCGAAGGTCTCGAAGCGGACCCGGATCGAAGTCGTCACCGAGGGCATCTTCACCCGCATGATCCTCGACGATCCCGAATTGAACGGGATCGCCGCGGTGCTGTTCGATGAGTTTCACGAGCGCTCGCTCGATGCCGATCTCGGCCTCGCCTTCGCACGCGACGCGCAACAGGGCCTGCGGGACGATCTGAAGCTGCTGGTGATGTCGGCGACGCTCGATGGCGCGCGGGTCGCCAGGCTGCTCGGAGATGCCCCGCTGGTCGAAAGTCTTGGCCGCGCCTATCCGGTCGAGACCCGCTACTTGCCGCGCGAGGCCCGCAACCATATTGAACCGCAGGTCGCGGATGCGGTGATGCGGGCGCTGCGCGCGGACGCGGGGTCGATCCTGGTCTTTCTCCCGGGGCAGGCAGAAATTCGCAGAATACAGACTTTGCTCGCCGAACGAATCACAGATCATGAGACTGATCTGGTCGCGCTCTACGGTGCTCTGGATGCGCAGGTACAGGACCGGGCGATTGCACCGGCCCCTGCCGGGCGGCGGAAGGTGGTGCTGGCGAGCTCCATCGCCGAGACCTCGATTACCATCGAAGGTGTTCGTATCGTTATCGATTCCGGCCTGGCGCGGGTGCCACGCTTCGAACCGGGCACCGGACTGACGCGTCTGGAGACTGTGCGCGTATCGCGCGCCGCCGCCGATCAGCGGCGTGGTCGCGCCGGCCGCACCGCCCCCGGCATATGCTACCGGCTTTGGAGCGAGCCGGAGACCGCGTCGCTCGAGGCCTATGCGCGACCGGAGATTCTCGCGGCCGAACTCTCCTCTTTCGCGCTGGATCTCGCGCAATGGGGCGTCGCCGAGCCTTCCACGCTGGCCTTTCTCGATCCGCCGCCACAGGCCGCCTATGCCGAAGCGCGCAAGCTGCTGGTCGAACTTCATGCACTCGACAGCGATGGCCGCATCACCGATGAGGGTCGTACCTTGCGCGCGCTGCCGTTGCCGCCGCGGCTCGCGCGAATGGTCTGCGACGCCGCGCGCGTGGCAGGAGACATGGCGGCGCAGATCGCCGTGCTGGTGACCGAACGCGGCCTTGGAGGCAACGACGTCGATCTTACGCATCGGCTCGATCAGCTTGCGCGCGATCGTTCACGGCGCGCCGACGAAGCACGCAGCATGGCGAAGCGGTGGGTGTCTCTTTCGTCACCCTCCCCTGAAAGGAGGGGTGAAGAACCAAGCGTCGGCGCCCTGCTCGCGCTCGCATACCCGGACCGCATCGCCAAGAGTCGCGGCGGTGGACAGGGTGCGTTCCTGCTCGCGAACGGCCGCGGCGCCGTGCTCGATCCCGCGCTGTCACTGGCCCGCGAGCCCTTCATCGTCGTCGCGGACCTGTCCGGCACCGCAGCGCAAGCGCGGATTCTACTCGCCGCGCCTGTCACGCTGGCCGAGATCGAAGCCGGTTTCGCGGACCGCATCGCGCAGCGCGACGAGATCACCGTCGATCAACCGTCTCTCAATTTGCGGGGCCGCAGGGCGAAGAGGCTCGGCGCAATCGCACTATCCGAGCAGATCGCGCCGGTCGAACCGTCGGCTGAGAACGCGGCATTGCTTGCGCAGGCCGTTGCGAGCGCGGGTCTCGATCGCCTGCCCTGGAGCAAGCATCTGCGCCAATGGCGCGACCGTGTGATGTTCCTGCGTAAATCCGAAGGCGATGAATGGCCGGACCTGTCGGATGCGGCCCTGGCCGCAGACGCGCAGGGCTGGCTCGCGCTGCTGTTCGCCGACAAGACTGCGCTCCGCGACATCGGCACGGATGACCTCTCGAACGCAATTATGGAGCTGCTGCCCTGGCCTATGCGGCGCAGACTCGATGCGGAAGCGCCGACCCATTTCGAGGCGCCGACCGGCACCAATGTTCCGATCGATTACGAAGCGGAGGCTGGCCCCACGATCGCGATCCGCGTGCAGGAATTGTTCGGGCTCGGCCGTCACCCGTCGATCGCCGGTGGACACGTGCCGCTGGTGATCGAGTTGCTCTCGCCTGCACACCGGCCGGTGCAGGTGACGCGCGACCTTCCCGGCTTTTGGTCCGGCAGCTACAGCGCGGTGAAAACCGAGATGCGCGGACGTTATCCGAGGCATCCCTGGCCGGACGATCCTGCCAATGCCCCGCCGACGCGGCGCGTCAAGCGAGCCGGGACCTAGACCTGTCGATCGCTAAAATTCGATCGACCAGGTTCAGAATCGCGTGACCCTCACGCGCGCAATGCCACCCGCAAGCGGCTGCTGTTAGCGCGCAATTTAGGGCTGCATGGTCTGCTGGACGTCATGCGGGACCGCGGCGGACCTGGACGATGCGCTCACTGATTGTTTTCGCAGGGCTGGTGCTGGGAGCGGCCGGAGTGATCGGCAGCTGGCTCGAACGCGGCACATCAGCACCGGCGAGACAACCTGAGACAAAGGCCGCCGCCGCGGCGCCGACGTCGAACGGCGCGCGCATTGTCAGCATCGGGCGAGACCATCGCGGGCATTTCCAGGCCCATGGCCGTGTCGATGGCCGTCAGGTCTCGTTCATGGTCGATACCGGCGCATCGGTCATCGCCCTGACCGAACGGGACGCCGACCGGCTCGGCATCCGGCCATCGCGCAGCGCTTTCACGGCTCCGGTCCAGACCGCAAACGGCGTCGTGCGCGCGGCACCCGTGACGCTGAACTCGGTCGATATCGGCGGCCTCGTGGTGCGGGATGTGAGGGCGCTGGTCGTGTCCGGCGGCGGCCTCAATGAAAACCTGCTCGGCTTGTCTTATCTGACGCGGCTGAAGCGGTTTGAATATGCCAACAACAAGCTGGTGCTCGAGAACTGACGCCTTCCGGCGCGGATAATGCCGCGCGCCCCGGAATGACCATAATAGGCAACCATTTCGTCACCGGTGGCGTTTATTCATCCGCTGCCACAGCTCCGATCCTCCGAGGACAACCATGTTTCCGAAGCCGGCGGCGCAACTTGCGCCCAACACCTATGCCTATGAATCGCAGCCGATGGTGAAGCCGACCGGCTTTCGCGAATACGACGCGCGCTGGCTGCTCGGACGCGAGATCAATCTCATGGGCGTGCAGTGGCTTGGCATCGGCATCGGCACGCTGGTGCATGAAATGGGCGTCAAGCCGGACATCGTCACCGGCCACGACTTTCGCGGCTATTCCCTATCGGTGAAGCAGGCGCTGATTTCAGGAATGATGGCGGCCGGCATGCGCGTGCGCGACATCGGGCTCGCTCTGTCGCCGATGGCGTATTTCGCGCAGTTTGATCTGGACGTGCCCTGCGTCGCGATGGTGACGGCCTCGCATAATGACAATGGCTGGACCGGCGTGAAGATGGGCGCCAACCGCCCGCTCACCTTTGGCCCCGACGAGATGACGCGCCTGAAGGACATCGTCCTGAACGCGGCGTTCAAAACGCGCGACGGCGGCAGCTACCAGTTCATCGACAATTTTCCGGCGCGCTATATCGCCGACCTTACCAACCGGCCGAAGCTGAAGCGCAAGCTGCGCGTGGTCGCGGCCTGCGGCAACG
>CAZIKZ010000168.1:0-9176 GCA_964539845.1 uncultured Hyphomicrobiales bacterium | reverse complement strand
CTTGGAAACGAGACCGGGCTCTATACCGACTTCATCGTGGTGACGCGGTAGCGCTCTTCGCAGGGCGGGTTAGCCCTACAAGTCGACAACCACATCCGCACCGACCAGCCCGCGATCCTTCGCGAGTTTGGTCGCAATCGCGGCGATCGTATCGAGCGTCGGCGTGGAAAGCTTCGCCGCGCGCGCGAAGGCCAGCGGCGCGAGCACGATCTCGGGGATTTCCATCGGCCTGCCCTGCTCGTAATCCTGCAGCATCGAAGACTTGTGATTGAGCAGCTTGGCGATCAATTGCTCGGAATCGAGCCCGAGCGCATATCCGTGCGCGGATGCGACGGCCATCATCTCGCGCGAGACACGCCGGTAGATCTCCGACATCGCTTTATCCTTGCGCGCTCCATCCGACGGACTGCCGGTCACAAGACCGAGCGCCGATCCGCTGACATTCGTCACAAGTTTGGTCCAGACAGCCTTTCTGATGTCGCCGGGATCGGGCGAGAGAATGCCGGCGTGCTCGAAGATTTCGCGGAGCGCCACCACATCCGCGCGGACCCGTTGGTGGGCATGAGCGGCAGCGTCTTCGATTTGTGCAATCTCCAGCCGATTGTGCTCGGGCGAGTTGTTCTTGATCACGCCCGGCGCCTGCACCTCGTTCGCCGAATAGATGATGCCACCAATCACCTGATCCGGCCGCATCACCGTGAGGAACGGCTTCGCCAGATCGAAAATCGGAATCGCGGGCGGCGTCGGATGCGACGCGGGCAAGCCGACCGGATACCACCAGGTCATGCCATTCTGCGGGAAGATCACAAGCGTATCCTCGCCGACAAGCGGAGCGATCTGCGCGGCAATCGCGGGCAATGCCGTTGCCTTGGTAGCGATAATCACGACATCCTGCGTACCGAAATCACCCGGTGTATCGCTGGCCGTGACGCTGGCAGACAGGTTCTCACTCCCCATCCGAAGCAGCAGGCCGCCGTCACGGATGGCCGCGAGATGCGGACCGCGCGCGATCACAGAGACATCATGGCCTGCACGCGCGAGGCGGACCGCGAAGTGTCCGCCGCTTGCGCCCGCACCGTAAATACAGATGCGCAACTATCGCTCCAATTCCTGCGCCAGCGCGCGTGGCACCCTGATCTTCATTTCCAGCGCCATCTGGCCGAAGGCCTTGCCTTGCGGATCAATGCGGCGCGATGCCATGCCACCGCCGCCGAGCGCATCTTCGAGCAGGAAGTTGAAGGCATTCAGGCCGGGCGCCTCGAAGCGCGTGACCTTGCCATGAACGAGGCCCTCGAAATGCGCGGCCATCTTTTCGGTCGTGACCTCACGGCGGATCAGCGGCACGTATTTCGGATCGCGCGCGATGATTGCGATGTTGGAGCCATTGCCCTTGTCGCCGGAGCGGGCGACCGCGAGCGAGCGCAGATCGATATCAACGCTCGCGCCGTCTGCAGCGTCAGCGACCGGCCCCGCCGCAAGCGCAATTGGCGCAACGTAGCCGCCATGGGCCGGCACGTCGGCGCTGAAAGGCTCCTCGTCGCCGACCTGGACTTTCGGCGCACCCAGCACCGCCTTGTCGATGAAGAAGGTGAACAGCCGCACCACCGGCGTGGGTTTCGGGCGGCCGGAGAAGATGCCCGTCGTCCCCTGCGCAAAGCCGAGACCGACCGAGCCGAGTTCGCGCGCGAAAATGTCGATCGCCTCGCGGTCGACGTGATCGACCACAAGCCGCAGCAGCACTTCACGCGTGTGCCGCGCATTGGCCTTCGGCCCATATGCGGATTCGGAGCCGAGCGCCTCGGTATGCGTCGCAGTGAAATCCGGAAGCTGGCGCTGCCGGAACAGCATCCGCGCGCGGGCCAGAAGCGCATCGGCCGTCCTCTCGGCCTTCAGCACCGCATCCGGACCGACGATCGACACGACAGCGACGCCGCGCCACCCGTCCTGGAACGTCGCCGAAACCTTGTATTGCGATGTCGGAGCATAGCCTTTCGCGCCGGACACGCGGACGCGGTTCTCACCGACCTGCTCAAGTGTGACGCCGGTGAAATCCGCCACCACGTCCGGCAACATGTAGGCCGCCGGATCGCCGACTTCGTAAAGAACCTGCTCGGCAACGCAGGCCGGCACAATCAACCCGCCGGTATTGTCGGGCTTCGAGAGCACGAAGCTGCCATCGCTTTTGCAGGACGCGATCGGGTAACCGATATTCTCCCAGCCCGGCACTGTCTCCCAATCGGTATGAACGCCACCGGTCGATTGCGGGCCGCATTCAAGGATGTGCCCGACAAGACTGCCGGCGGCGAGCCGGTCGTAATCATCAGCCTTCCAGCCGAATTCATGCATCAGAATGCCGAGCGCGAGCGCGGAATCCGCGCATCGGCCGGTAATGACGATGTCGGCGCCGCGATCGAGCGCGGCCGCGATCGGCAGCGCACCGAGATAGGCATTGGCGGTCAGGAGCTTTGGCGGAAGGGCTTCGCCGCTCGAGGCCTCGCGCGTGGTCGCACGCAGCGTATCGATGCGTGGCAGCACATCGTCCCCTTCGACCACCGCGATCTTCAGCGAGAGACCAAGCTCGGTGCATGCTGCTTCAAGCGCGCGCTTCGCACCTTGCGGATTGACAGCACCGCCATTGCTGACGACCTTGATCTTGCGCGAAGCGATCTCCGGCAGCGATCGCTTCAGATACGCAACGAAGTCCGGCGGGAAGCCCGCATTCGGATCCTTCATGCGCGCGCGTGCCAGAAGCGACATCGTCACTTCGGCAAGGTAGTCCATCATCAGGTATTGAACATCCGCCGTCAGCAATTGCGGGATGGCCATCGGGCTGTCGCCCCAGGCGCCCGACGCGCCGCCGATGTTGACGACTTTTTCGGCCACGCGATCGCCTCCGTCAGTAGGATTTCGGCAGGCCGAGTTCACGCTCGGCGATGAAGTTCAGCACCATCTCGCGCGACACCGGCGCGAGCCGCACCACCACCGCTTCGCGGAAATAGCGCTCGACGTGAAATTCAGCCGCGTAACCCATGCCGCCATGCGTGCGCACGGCTTGATCGGCCGCCTTGAAACAGGCATCCGAGGCGAAATATTTCGCCGCATTGGCCTGCGCACCGCAAGGCTGTCCGGAATCGTACAGCTCTGCCGCATGCAACGTCATCAGCTCTGCCGCCAGCAGTTCTGACCAGTTCTCCGCGAGCGGATGCTGGATAGACTGGTTCTGGCCGATCGGGCGGCCGAACACGACGCGCTCGCCGGCATACTTCACCGCCTTTTCCAGCGCACGCCGTCCGATGCCGACCGCTTCCGCAGCATTGAGGATGCGTTCGGGATTGAGGCTGTCGAGAATATAGCGGAAGCCCTTGCCGTCCTCACCGATGCGATGCTCGACCGGCACTTCCAGATTGTCGTAGAAAGTCTGGTTCGAGTTCACCGCGTGCCGGCCCATTTTCAGGATTTCGCGCACTTCGATCTTGGAGCGGTCGAAATCCGTATAGAACAACGACAGCCCATCCGTCGGCTTCTTGCACTCCTCGATCGGAATGGTGCGCGCGAGCAGCACAATCTTGTCGGCCTGCTGCGCGGTCGAGGTCCAGATCTTCTGGCCGTTCACGATGTAGCGGTCGCCCTTCAGCACCGCGCGCGTTTTGATTTTCGAGGTATCGAGGCCGGCATCCGGCTCAGTGACGCCGAAGCAGGTGCGCGAGGACCCGTCGATGATCGACGGCAGCCAATTCTTTTTCTGTTCCTCAGTACCGTGTTTGACGATGGAGTGCAGGCCGAAAATGTTGATGTGGATGGTTGAGCAGGCCGCAAAGGCTCCGGCCGAATGCGCGACTTCCTGCATCATGATCGCGGCTTCGGTCACGCCGAGACCTGCCCCGCCGTGTTCCTCGGGCATCGCAATGCCGAGCCAGCCGCCATCGGCGATCGCTTTTGCAAACTCGAACGGAAAGGAGTGCGTCTTGTCCTTTTCGAGCCAGTAATCGTCGTCGAAATTGTCGCAGATCGCACGGATGGCGTCGCGAATTTCGCGCCGTTCCGGCGTATTGCAGAGGGCGTCGAAGGTCTTCACGGCGTCAGCTCCCGGTCCTGGCTTTGGTGTTTGCGTCGGGCTTGGTTTCGGAGTTGGTTTCGGACTCGTTCTCGGACTTGGTTTCCGACTTGGCGGCGCGCTGCTTGGCGCGCGCGGGCAGGATGTCGTCGGTGTGCTCGCCGAGATTCGGGGCAAGGCAGCGGATCGATGCGGGCGTTTTGGAGAATTTCACCGGGAAGCGCGGCACTTTCAGCGTGCCCTCGGTCGGGTGCTCCATTTCGGTGAACATCTTCACCGCCTTGAGATGCGGGTCGTCGAACAGATCCTCGATCCGGTTCACCGCGTGGGCGGGGATGTCGGCCGTGCGCAGGGCGGCGATCCATTCTGCTGTCGTCTTTTGCGGCAGGTGTTCCCTCAGATAAAGCCCCATATCCTCGGAGTGCTGAGTACGGGTTTCCTGGGTCCTGAAGCGCTCATCGGTGTCGAGCAAGTCAGGTTCTCCGACCATTACGGAGAAGGCGCGCCAGTGCTTATCGGTGTAAACCACGAGCGCCACGGCGCCGTCCTTGGTCGGATACGGCCCCCTCACCCGCGACAGCAGACGCTTGTAGCCCATGCTGCCGATCGGCGGCACGAACGCGCCGCCGCCCATATGATCGGCCAGCACGAATTGCGCCATCGTCTCGAGCATTGGGACTTCGATCTCCTGGCCTTCGCCCGTCACCGCGCGATGATGCAACGCGCTGATAATGGAGATCGCGAGATACAGCCCGACCACGCGATCGCAGATATTCACCGGTGCATAACGCGGCGCACCGTCGATGGCCTGGAACAATCCTGCGATGCCGCTCGCGGCCTGCGTCAGATCGTCATAAACCGCCTGCCCCGAATTCGGACCATCCGAGCCGTAGCCGACGGCAAGGCAATAAACGATGTCGGGCTTCACCGCAGCGATCGCGTCATAACTCAAGCCTAGCCGCGCCATTGCCTGCGGCCGCACATTGGACACGAACACATCCGCTTCAGGCAGAAGCGAGAGCAACGCCTCGCGATCCGCCGCATTCTTCAAGTCGAGAACGACGCTGCGCTTGTTGCGGTTGGCCTGCAGATAAAGCGGACCCATGCCGTCGGTGCGGTTCGGCCCGATCCAGCGCATGGAATCGCCGCCGGCGGGCTCGATCTTGATGACGTCGGCACCGAGATCGCCGAGGATCTGGGTCGCGGACGGCCCCATGACGACCGTCGTCAGATCAATCACACGGATGCCCGACAACGGACCCGTCGGCCCTTTCGGGGCGTTTTGCGCGGATGTCCCGGACGCCTTCACCGCCTCCTCCAAATTCGCTATAGCGAAAATTACATCGCTATTTCGAATTTCTTTTATGGGCGGGGGGTCGCGGAGTCAATCGACGGTGAATGGTAAATCTGCCGTTAGCAAATGAATATCTGCAGCACAGCACCTCCAACGCCGGACTCGTTCGTCCACCATCGGTCGCGGCGCTACCCGCCCTCTCCCAAGGTCCTGCACGCCTCCATCGTCAGCTTGATCGCCTGATCGAGCTTCGCAGTCATGCGTGACGTCGGACCAGCCACGGTCACGACGTAATCCGCGCCGTGCCAGCGAAATATCGACGATACCGTCGTCGCATCCTCGAAACTTTCCGCCTGATTGAGGAAATAGCCGCGACGCTTCGACATCTCGATGTCGTCACGCAGTTCCTGTTTCGACCGGATGGTTTTTGCTGTCATCGGAACAAGCTTTGCAAGCTTCAGCCAGGACTCGAATTGCTCCGGAGGAAGGCTTCCCAGATAAGCTTTACCGGCGGAGGTCGCATGCAGGCTGCGCACCTGGCTGCCCGCATCGACGATGAATCGCAGCGGATGACTCGGCTCGAAAACCAGCAGATAGGTTGCGTTGGTCTTACCGGCCTTGGCGAGCGAAACGGATTCATCGATCACATCGCGGAACTTGCGCAGCAGCAATTCTGCGCGCAGCAGAATAGGATCGTGGTCCGAGATCGTCTTTGCGAGATTGAGAAGCCTGACCGTAGGATAGAAACCTGCTCGCGGCCCGATCTCGTAAATATAGCCGCGCGCCAGCAATGCCCGCAGAACGTCGTGGCAGCTGGACGCCGGAATGCCCAACAAGCGCGAAACGTCGGACAGCGACAACGGTCGTCGTTCAGTCGCAAACAGTTCGATGAAATCAAGCGTCCGCTCAACGATCTTGGACATGCTCTAGCGGTCCCCGGAAGCCAGCGGATGCATATAACGGTTCCTATATCGTGCAAAGCAAGAGCTTATTGTAATTCGGGGCTCCGAGACAGATAATGCGCCATGACGTCCTCGACGGCAAAATCCGCGCAGCGCGCATTTGAAATCCTTGAACTGTTCGGCGAACGCCGCACACCGCTATCGGTGATGGATGTGGTTCGCGCGCTCGATTACCCGCAATCGAGCACTTCGATGTTACTCAAGGGGCTGCATGCCTTCGGGTATCTGAATTACGACAGCCGGCAGCGTCGCTATTCGCCCAACGCGCGCGTTGCGCTTCTTGGCGCGCAAATCACCCGAGGCTTCTTCTTCTCGGGCGACCTCGCCCAGCTTGCATATGACCTGCAGGCTCGCACCGGAGAAGAGGTGCTGTTCGGCATGCAGAACGGCGTCCATGTCCAATATATCCAGACGCTCGAGTCTCCGTCACATGCGATGCCGTTGCATCACCGGTCCGGGACGCTGCGTCCCATCGGCCGCACGGCGACCGGCAAGATGCTGCTCTGCCTGAAATCGAACACGGAGATCGGCGCGCTGGTGCGGCGCATCAATGCCTCCGAGCGGAGTCCGGCAGTCAATCTGACGGATCTGCTCGCGGAGATAGAAGCGATCCGTGCGTGCGGATACGCGGTCTGCCATGAGGAGGCGACGCCGGGCGCGAGCGGCATCGGAATGCTGATGCCACGGATTCCGGATCACCCGCCGGTCGCTATCGGTATTGCCGGGCGGACCGAGCGCATCCGGGCGCGCCAGATTTCGCTGATCGAAGGATTGCGCGAGGCTGTGCAGGCTTTCGCCGAGCAATCCGGCAAAACGAGCAATAGTGCAGCTCCTCGGCGAAACGCGCGCGGCAGTCACGCCGGACTATAAAGCCCCTTGTCGGCCGCCAGCCTGGCGGTAATCGCAGCGAGCGCGCCATAGGTTGGCGTCGCAATGTTAACAGCGCGCGCAAAATCGATCAGCGACAACACCATTTCTCCGATCTCCATCGGCCGGCCCTGCTCGTAGTCCTGCAGCAGCGACGGCTTGTGATCGAGGAGGCCCTGCAGCATCTTCTCCGGTTCGAGTTCGCTCTTGAGCGGATAGCCATGCGCCGCGGAAACCGCGAGCAATTCCTCGACGATGCGAATGTAGACCTCACCGAGCGCCGGATCGGTCTTCGAGATCGACGCCTTGTTGCGGGTCGCGAGCGAGATCGTCGATCCGCTCGCGGTGATCAGAAGCTTATGCCACACAGTCTGCCTGATATCGGCGATCTCCGGCGCCTGGAGGCCTGAACCCGTCAGCGCATCGCGCAGTGGAGCAAACACGTTCGGCGCGCGTCCGTCGATCGGGCCAAAGTCGAGACGATTGCGAGCCGGCGAGTTGTTCTTGATCACGCCCGGCGCCTCCACTTCGTTCGCCGAATAGATGATGCCGCCGGCAATCTGAGAGACGGTCATGTGTTTCAAGAACCGCTCCGCGAGTGCGAAGATCGGCAAACGCGGCAACGCCGGCTTGTCGGACGGAAGATTGAGCGGATACCACCAGCTCATCCCGTTCTGCGGGAACACCACCACCGTATCCGGACCGACCAGCGGCGCGATACGATCCGCAACTGCGGCGAGACCGGTCGCCTTCACGGTCACGATCACGGCGTCCTGCACTCCGAGCACCGTCGGATCGTCGGTCGCGGTTACGTCCGCCTGCAGGACCTGATCTTTCAGCTTCAACGTCAGACCGGATGACCGGATCGCCGCAAGGTGCGGGCCGCGCGCAACCACCGACACCGCGTGGCCGGCGCGCGCGAGTTTCACCGCAAAATGGCCGCCGCTCGCTCCCGCCCCGAAAATACAAATGCGCAAAATCCGCTCCTCTTGCTCCACGCCGCTACCGGGCCCAAGCAGCCACGCGATGTCAATCGCCTTGCGCCATCACTCGGCTGATATCCGCGTAGCCGCATTCGCGACACGCTGTCCAATTGATAGGGTGCGCGCTCCCGATTGCCGGAGTGCGATGCGATGCTGGTTTACGAGGCCGTGGCCAAGGCCTTTGTCGAAGAGGGCTGCGAAGCGGTGTTCGGCCTGATGGGAGACGGCAACATGCCGTTCTGGGGCGCGCTCGCACGCTATCCCAATGTCGCGATCTACTCGGCGCGGCACGAAGCGGCCGCCGTTGGCATGGCGGATGGTTACTTCCGTGCATCCGGAAAGCTCCCGATTGCGACCGTGACCTGGGGTCCCGGACTGACCCAGGCCGCGACCCCGCTGACAGTGGCGTGCCGCAATCGCACACCGATGGTGCTCGCGCTCGGCGCGCAGGGCAAAACCGCCAAGGACCGCACCCAGTTCATCGATCACCGAAGGTTCGGGGAGATTTGCGGCGCCCGCTATCAAGAGGTCACGAGCGCAGACTCTGCCGAGGCCCAGATCGCGGAAGCGTTTTACGCCGCGCGCGTTCACCGGATCCCGGTCCTGCTCGATCTGCCGATCGACGTACAATTCAAGACCCTGGATTTCGACTTCGACTACAAGCCCTCGCGCAATTTCATTCAGCAGACCGATCAGGTCATCGCGAGCGAAGATTCGCTCGTGTCGATCATGGAGGCGCTGATGGCGGCCGAACGCCCGATCATCATCGCCGGACGTGGGGCGCGCTGGTCCGGCGCACATGATGAGATCGTGGCGCTTGGCGAAAAGAGCGGAGCTTTGCTCGCAACCACTCTGCCGAACAAAGGATTTTTCACCGGCGACGCCTATGACATCGGCATTGCGGGCGCCTACGCCAGTGCGCCGACCGAAAAATTGTTCGCCGACTGCGACTTCGTTCTCGGCATCGGTGCCGAGCTGGGCTATTTCACAACTGAAGGCGGCCTGCTGTTTCCCTC
>CAZIKZ010000167.1:6989-9375 GCA_964539845.1 uncultured Hyphomicrobiales bacterium | reverse complement strand
TTGCCTTCCTCGGTCGAAGCGAATCCGCATTGCGGCGACAGGCAAAGCTGATCGAGCGCTGCGAATTTCGTCGCCTCCTCGATCCGCTTCTTCAGCACGCTCTTGTCTTCCAGCGTACCGAATTTCGACGTGACGAGGCCGAGCACCACACGCTTCTTGCCCTTCGGCAGAAAACGCAGCGGCTCGAAACCGCCGGCGCGGTCGGAATCGTATTCCAGGAAATAGCCGTCGATGCCGATCTTGTTGAACAGCACATCGGCCACCGGCTCGTAACCGCCCGACGACACAAAGGTCGAACGGAAATTGCCGCGGCACAGATGCATCGCGGTGATCATGTCGGCCGGCTTGTCCTTGAGCGCGGAATTGATCATGTCGGCCCAGGCATTGGCGAGCCAGATCGGGTCTTCGCCGCGTGCCTGCAAGGCCGCGCGACGCTCGTTGTCGCACAGATGCGCGTAGGAGGTGTCGTCGAGCTGAAGATAGCGGCACCCTGCATCACCGAACGCCTTGATCGCCTTGCGATACGCGAGGCCGAGATCGTGCAGGAGTTCCTCTGTCGACTTGTAGATGCCGTCCTGGATCGGCTTCGGGCCGACGCGATATTGCAGCACAGTCGGCGACGGCAGCGTCATCTTCGGCGTGACAGCACAATTCGCCTTGAGGAACTGGAAGTGATCGATCATCGGCGCGCCGGAATAGCCGAGCTTGCCGGTAACCGCGATATCCTCCGGCCGCGTCTCGACGCCCGCGAACTTGATGCCATGCGCGGTGCGTACCAGTTCGGCGCCGTCGAGCAGCTTGAAGAAGTCGAACTGCCACCAGGAGCGGCGAAATTCGCCGTCGGTCGCAAGCTTGAGGCCGACCTCTTCCTGTTTCTTGATGATCTTTTTGATCTCTTCGTCCTCGACGTCCTTCAGCGCGGCAGCGTCGATCTCGCCTTTCTCGCGCTTCACCCGCGCGGCCTTCAGCGGTGCGGTGCGCAGGAGCGAACCAACATGATCGGCACGGAATGGTGCAGTGGTGTTTGTCATTTTCAAATCTCTTCCTCTTTCTTATCCCTCCCCTGAAAGGGGAGGGTCGCCCGGCGAGCGCAGCGAAGACGGGCGGGGTGGGATCATCTGCAAAGAAGCCCCACCCGGCTCGCGGCTTTGCCGCTCGCCACCCTCCCCCGCAAGCGGGGGAGGGATAAGTCAGCGCGAACCCCACACTTCCTCGGCGATCTCCACGATCAGCCGGAGTTTCGCCCATTGCTCATCCTCGGTCAGCGTGTTGCCTTCCTCGGTAGAGGCGAAGCCGCATTGCGGCGACAGGCAAAGCTGGTCGAGGTTGATATATTTCGATGCCTCGTCGATCCGGCGTTTGATGACGTCCTTGTTTTCAAGTTCACCGGTCTTCGTGGTGAACAGCCCGAGCACCACGCGGCGATCCTTCGGCACCAGCCGCAGCGGCTCGAAGCCGCCGGCACGATCGGTGTCGTATTCCATGAAATATCCGTGCACCTTGATGCGATCGAACAGCACTTCGGCCTCGGCGTCGTATCCGCCTGAACCCATGAAGGTCGATTTATAATTTCCGCGGCACAGATGCATCGTGATGGTCATGTCGGACGGAATGTCCGACATCGCCGCGTTGATCAGATCCCCGTAGATCGGGCCGAGCTTTTCCGGGTCGTCGCCGCGCTTGACCATCTGATCGCGATATTTCGGATCGCACAGCATCGCAATGAACACTTCGTCGAGCTGCAGGTAGCGGCAGCCCGCATCGGCGAAACTGCGCACCGCTTTCCTGTAGGCGTTGCCGAGGTCGGCCCAGAAGGCATCCATATCCGGATAGGCCTTCCTGTCGATCGGGGTCGCAACCGGCCGGCCATAGATCGCGGACGGCGACGGAATGGTGATCTTCGGTGTCTGTTTGGTATGCGCGGCAAGAAACTTGAAGTGCTCGACCATCGCATGAGGGCCGGACATGCCGAGCTTGCCAGTCACGGCCACACCTTCGTTGCGAGTGTTGACCGCGGCAAACTTGATGCCGGTGTCCATCACATGTTTTTCGGCGCCATCGAGTCCCCAGAGAAAGTCCAGGTGCCACCACGACCGGCGGAATTCGCCGTCGGTGATCGCCTTCAGCCCGACCTCTTCCTGCTTCCTGATGACGCGTTCGATCTCGCGGTCCTCGATCTCCGTCAATTGTTCCGCGCTGATCTCACCCTTCGCCCGTCTGGCACGCGCCTCATGGATCGCCTTGGGACGCAGCAAACTGCCGACGTGATCGGCGCGGAAGGGTTTTTTGTCGTTGTTCGCCATCCAGTTCCTCCACCCTGTCATTTTGCCGCTCGTTCCCGCGCAAGCGGGAACCCAGGGAGACCTTCACGGTGACTCTGGGTCCC
>CAZIKZ010000167.1:0-6979 GCA_964539845.1 uncultured Hyphomicrobiales bacterium | reverse complement strand
AGGGGAGGGTCGCCCGACTGAACGCCGTGAAGGAGGGCGGGGTGGGGTCATTTCGCAAGAAGCCCCCCACCCGGCTCGCAGCTTTGCTGCTCGCCACCCTCCCCCTTTCAGGGGGAGGGATAAGCAAGATGGGGCGCATTGATTAAGCAGCTCCCGTCAGTTCGTCGCGCACCATCTTCGTGCCTTCCACCATCGCCTTCATCTTGGCGAAGGCGACAGGCCGCGGCAGATATTTCATGCCGCAATCGGGCGCGATTACGAGGCGCTCGGCCGGCACCACCTTGAGGGCGGCGCGGATGCGGTCCGCGACCGTCTCCGGGCGCTCCACCGTCAGATCCCCGAGGTCGATGACGCCAAGAATGATAGTCTTGGACGGCAATTGCTTCAGCACATTCAGATCGAGTTTGGGCTGCGCCGCCTCGATCGAGACCTGATGCACGGGTGCGTTCTCGAGTTCCGCGAGGAAGGAATAGCCGGTCGGCTTCTCGTGCACGACCTGCGCGTAACCAAAGCACAGATGGATCGCGATCGTGCCCTTCACGCCATCGAGCGCGCGCTGCAACGTCTTCAGACCGTATTGCCGCGCCTTCTCGGGATGCTGCTGCATCCAGGGCTCGTCGATCTGCACGATATCGGCGCCGGCGGCGAACAGGTCCTTGATCTCCTCGTTCACCGCGGCCGCATAATCCATCGCGACCGCTTCCTCGCTGCCATAGAAATCGTCCTGCGCCTGTTTGCCCATGGTGAACGGGCCCGGCACCGTCGCCTTGATCGTGCGATCGGTACTTGCGCGCAGAATTTTCACATCGCGCACCTCGACCGGATGCATGCGCCGGATCTTGCCGGCGACGCGCGGCACGGGAATGGTCTTGCCAGTACGATTGATGGTGGTGCCAGGCTTATCGAGATCGATCCCTTCCAGGGCGGTGGCGAAGCGGTTGGAATAGCTCTCGCGGCGCTGCTCACCGTCGCAAATGATGTCGAGGCCGGCGCGTTCCTGGTCGCGAATCGCGAGCAGCGTCGCATCGTCCTGCCCGGCTTCGAGATGCTTTTCCGGGACGAGCCACAAGTCGTGCATGCGCACGCGCGGCACCTGCTTGGAAAGGCGCTCGCGGTCGATCAGCCATTCGGGCTGCGGATAGGAGCCGACGAGACTTGTGGGAAGGAGCATGTACTGGCCTCTTGCATCTTAGTGGGGCCTCATCCCGAGGAGAGTACACGGCGTCCGTCTCGACAGAATGGGGCCGCCCTCTCTTTCGAGACACCCGATGCGCGGGCGCCTCGTGATGAGGACGTGATTATCGGCGCAGACATCTACACCGTTATGAAAAACGGCGCCGCACGATGACTCGCACGGCGCCGCAATACTTTGACAGGTCGGCCCGTTACTTCTGAGCCTTCTCGAACGGCACAACCGCTTCGCCAGTGGCGTGATTGGCAGGCGCAACGATCGTCTGCGTGTCCATGCCGCGGAACTGCTCGAGATCGTTGCCTTTGATGTTCTTGTACTGAACCTGCATCATGCCTGAATCGACCCATTCGCCGTTCTTGCCGAACTTGACCGGACCCATGATGGTCGGGATCGTGTTCTGGCGCAGATACTCGGCGATCTTGTCGTCGTTCAGGCTCTTCGCCCCTTCAACAGCCTTGCCGAGCAACTCGGCATAGGCATAGCCCCAGGTGCCGAGGTAATAGCCAAGCGGGTCGACGCCGGCAGCCTTGGCGCGTGACTGATATTCTTTCAGGAACGCTTCGGCATCCGGGTTCAGGAAGTGCTTCGTCGGCGCCCAGGTCTCGTAGTTGATCCAGCCATTCATCAGCGGTCCAAGCTGGGTCTTGATCGCGCTGATTTGCAGGCCGACCATCGAGCCGCCGATCATCTTCGGCTTGAGGCCGATCTCGTTGACCGCGCGCACCATGCCGACCGAATCAGGCGGATAGGAGCAGATCACGACGGCTTCCGGGTTCGCCGCCTGGATCGCACGTACGATCGGCGTGAAGTCGGTAGTGGCCGGCGGATACTTGCGGTCGTAGACGATCTTGATGTTGTTCTTCTTCGCATTCGTGCGCGCGCCTTCGCAGGCATTGTTCGCGAATTCAGCATCGGCCGCGACCAGCGCCACGGTCTGGATCTTGTTCTTCGCTGCGATGTCGAAGAAGCCTTCGGTGAAGGACGGCTTGGTGTTCTGACCCGTCGGAATCATCGCAAAGTATTTCGGATAATTGAACTCGCTATTCACCGCGAGCCCGAACAGACCGATGATCGTCTTGCCCTTTTGCATGACGACCGGCATCGCCGGCGCGATCATGTTGGTGGCGTAGGGCCCAAGGATCAGATCGACTTTGTCGACGTCGATCAGCTTTGTGTAGATGCCCGGCACCGTCGACGCGTTGGTCTGGTCATCGTAAGCGATCACTTTGACCGGACGGCCAAGCAGTCCGCCCTTCTTGTTGATCTGATCTTCCCAGATCTGCACGCCCAGCAGCGCCTGCTTGCCAGGACCGGCCAGACCGCCCGTCATCGCAATGCCGAGACCGATCTTGATCGGCTCGCCGGACTGAGCATGAACTGGCGGGCTTGCGAGCAGCGACACAGCCGCTGCACCCGCCGCAATCGCGCCGGTTAGGTATCGTAACATGGGTTCCTCCCTTAAAGGCCCTTATTGATTATGGGGGGAGTTTTCCCGATCCCCAAGGCGGCTTCAAGCTCTAAAACCGCACGCAGCATTAACATTTCACAACGCCAAAACAGGTCCGCGAAGGCGCCGGAATTTCCGCGGGCCTGAAATCCACGCTCCGCAGCGGCGCCCAAAAAAATCGAGCCCACTCGCCACCGGCGAGTGAGCCCGGAATCAGGTGATCCCGCAATGACGCATTGCGGTACGGACGCGGCTACTTGCCCCAGACCTCGTGGGACAATTCGACGATCTCACGCATCTTGGCCCATTGCTGGTCCTCGGTGAGGATGTTGCCTTCCTCGGTCGAGGCGAAGCCGCATTGCGGCGAGAGGCAAAATTGCTCGAGTGGCGCAAACTTTGTGGCCTCCTCGATGCGGCGCTTCACGTCGTCCTTCTTTTCCAGCGTGCCGCTCTTTGAGGTGATCAGCCCAAGAACCACTTGCTTGTCACCTTTGGGCAGAAAACGCAGCGGCTCAAAGCCGCCGGCACGGTCTGAGTCATATTCCAGGAAATAGCCGTCAAAATTGACCTGACCCAGCAACACCTCGGCCACCGGCTCGTAGCCGCCCGACGAGATGAAGGTGGAGCGGAAATTGCCACGGCAGGCATGCATGGTGACCGCCATGTCCGCCGGCTTGTCCTTGAGCGCCAAATTGATCATGTCGCGGTATTTCTGCTGAAGGTCGTCGGTCTTGTCGCCGCGCTCGCGCGCCTGCGCCAATTCCTTGTCCGAGCACAGATAGGCCCAGACCGTGTCGTCGAACTGCAGGTAGCGGCAGCCGGCGTCGTAGAAGGCCTTCACTGCCTTCGCATAGGCCTTGCCCAGATCCTCATAGAATTGATCGAGATCGGGATAGACATCCTTGCTGATCTTGACCCGCCCGGCGCGGAAATGCGCCACCGTCGGCGACGGGATCGTCATCTTCGGCGTCACCTTGGAGTTGGCCTTCAGAAAACGGAAGTGATCGAGGAAGGGGTGATCGGACGGAAAGTCGATCTTGCCGACGGTGCGGATGTCCCAGGCCTTTGTCTGCGCGCCCTGAAACTGAATGCCCTGGCTGTGATCGTACAGATCGATGCCCTGCAATCCTCCCAGGAAGTCGAAATGCCAGAATGTGCGCCGGAACTCGCCGTCGGTGGCGAGCTGCATGCCGACGTCTTCCTGTTGCTTGATGAGCTTCTTGATCTCCTCGTCTTCGGCCGCCTTGAGCTCGGCAGCCGTGATCGCGTTCGCCTCGCGTTTCGCGCGCGCCTCCTTCAGGCGCGCGGTGCGCAGGAAGCTGCCGACCTGGTCGGCGCGGAAAGGCGGCCTTGTACGTTGCATGAAGCGTTCACTCCCATTCTTTTCATTGTCAGATGATGGTCAGTACCGCGCCGGCGCCGGCTTCTTGATAAGCACGGCGCCCGGCACGAGATCGCGGGTGCCCTGATTGCGGAAGGCAAGCTGCAGATTGCGATGCGCCAGCCGCGCATGCTCGCGCATCAACGCTTCGGCGCGCGCGCCTTCGCGTTCCTCGATCGCGCGCACGACGCAATGGTGGTGGTCCTGGGCGATGGTCAGAATCTTGCGCGCTTCCGGCAACATGGCCTGCACCATAACGAACCCGCTTGGTGAAGCGAATGGAAGATTGAGCGCGCGATCGATCTGCCGCGCGAGCACCGAAGAATCTGCGGCGTCGATCAGCAGCGCATGGAACTGCCCATTCAGTCCCACATATTGCGAGAAGTCATCGACGCTCAAAGTGGGCCGGCCCACCAGCTCATCGAGCTGGTTCAGCCGGTCCTTCAACTCGAGCATGACGGCATTGCGCACGCCGCGTTCGGCCGCGAGCCGTGCTGCGAAACCTTCCAGCGTGCCGCGCATTTCGATCGCATCGTGGATGTCGCGTTCGGAGAATGCCTTCACGGCAAATCCGCCGGAGGGGATTGCCTCGAGGAATCCTTCTTCTTCGAGCCTGACCAGCGCCATCCGGATGGGCGTGCGGGAAATCCCCAACCGCTCGACGACGGACAGCTCGGAAATCCGGTCCCCCGGCTTCAGGTCGCCGGACAGGATCAGGTCGCGGAGCGACAGCTGCGCCTTGACGGTCTGCGATGACGAGCGCTCATTTTCGGCGGCCTGCACGGGCACCGTACTCCCTCTCGCGTCCCGGTCTTGAGGTCGCCGGGAATTCATGCTGTATACAATACAGGCAGGGCGGATGGTTAGTCCACCCGAAGCGCTAAGAATCGATCAATTTCAAAGACTAGGGACGAAACAGGCAGAGGGCTCGGACGGCGGATTCTCACGCCCCTGTATACAGGACTCCACGACATTCGGCCGAATGCGAGCTTATCGGGTGGCACCCGGAGCCCAAAACCGGCCGCCTTGCGGTCCGCCACGCAACCACATCGATCCATCATCGGAGGAACAAAAGATGGCTTACAAGAACCTTGAAGAGAAGCTGAAAGCGGCCGGCAATGCGGTCGAAATGATGCGCAATTCGCAGATCGGCGCCTACGTGTATCCGGTCGTTGCGCCCGAATTCTCCAACTGGCGCGACGAGCAGCGTGCGTGGCGCGATACCTGCGTGCTGTTCGATCAGTCGCACCACATGGTGAACCTGTTCGTGCGCGGCAAGGACACCGTCAAGCTCCTGTCCCAGCTCTCGACCAACTCGTTCAAGAATTTCAGCGTCGACAAGGCCAAGCAGTTCGCACCCGTCACGCCGTACGGCCATGTGATCGGCGACGGCATCCTGTTCTATCTCGCCGAAAACGAGATGGTGTATGTCGGCCGTAACCCGGCGGCGAACTGGATCGAATTCCACGCCAAGACCGGCGGCTACGATGTCGAGACCGTCTATGACGATCGCTCGCCGTCGCGCCCGATGGGCAAGCCTGTGACCCGCAGCTTCTATCGTTATCAGATCCAGGGACCGAACGCCCAGGACGTGATCAAGAAGCTGACCGGCGGCACGTTCCCGGACATCAAGTTCTTCAACATGGGCTACGTCAATATGGCCGGCCGCAAGATCCGCGCGCTGCGTCACGGCATGGCCGGTGCGCCGGGCCTGGAAATCTGGGGTCCCTACGCTGAAGGCGACGAAGTCCGCGCGGCGATCGTCGACGCCGGCAAGGATTTCGGCATGGTGCAAGTCGGCGCGCGCGCCTACGCGACCAACACGCTGGAGTCGGGCTGGATCCCCTCGCCGGTGCCGGCGATCTATTCGGGTGACAAGCTGAAGGCCTATCGCGAGTGGCTGTCCGAGACGAGCTACGAGGCGGTTGCCGGCCTCGGCGGTTCTTTCGTGTCGAAGAACATCGAGGACTATTATACGTCCCCGTATGAGCTCGGTTACAACACCTTCACCAAGTTCGACCACGACTTCATCGGTTCGGACGCGCTGAAGGCGATGGAAGGCAAGAACAGCCGCAAGAAGGTGACCTTCGCGTGGGACAATGCCGACGTGAACCGCATCAACGCGTCGATGTTCGCTCCGCATGGCGAGAACTACAAGTTCATCGATCTGCCGCTGTCGAACTACGCCTCCTCGTCCTACGACACGGTCACGGCGAAGGGCGGCAAGATGGCCGGTGCCTCGATGTTCTCGGGCTATTCCTTCAACGAGCGCAAGATGCTCTCGCTCGGCTGGGTCGAGGAAGAGTTCGCCAAGCCGGGTACCGAACTGACCCTCGTATGGGGCGAAGAAAACGGCGGCACCAAGAAGACCACGGTCGAGCGCCACAAGCAGACCGAGATCAAGGTCGTCGTCGGCCCGACCCCGTATTCCTCGACCGTGCGCGAGGGCTACGAAGGCAAGTGGCGCCATCAGGCGTAAGCCGTCTTTTCTACCACTGGAATGATGAAGCCCCCGTGCGCTGCACGGGGGCTTTTTTATTGCCGGTTCGGGCGTGATAGCTTTGCACGCAGGCCGTTCAGAGACCCCGCCGTGCAGCACAAGCCCGTATCAGCCGATACTCATGCCGCCGATTTCTGGCTGGCCTGCAGCGCCATCGTTATGGTCGCCGTCCTGCAATTCTTTCTGATCAACGACCTGTCGCTCGGACCGCGCTGGCTGGCACCAGCCGCCGAGATCGCGCTTCTGATTCCGCTCGCGGCGGTGTTTCGAGCCAGACAAACGCGCGTGAAGCACGCTGTCGCTGCGGACCGCATCCTCGACCATCCATGGCGCGTCATCCGCTTCCTCGCGCTCACCCTGATCACCGTGATGATGGTGATGAATTTCATCGCGCTCGCCGAACCGGTTCGAGCGCTTCTTGCCGGACGCACAGAAAGCGGCACCACGCTTCTCGTCGAT
>CAZIKZ010000166.1:0-9436 GCA_964539845.1 uncultured Hyphomicrobiales bacterium | reverse complement strand
CTTCGCGCCCGGCGCAAGCCGCGCGAGTTTCGCCTGCGCCACTTTCTGCGCGGCGTCGGTGATGTAACCGGCATCGTGTGGCGTGTCCTTGGCCAGCATGCCGGCTGCGATCATCCCCGGAACCTGAGGCCCCCATGGCTTGTCGGCCGACAGAACGATAAGCGGCATCGCGCGGAGCGATGAGGCCTTGCGCATCTGCTCGAAACTTTTCTCTCCATCGGTCCGTTCGATGTTGGGATAGATTTTCAGCGATTCGGTCATGTCGCCCTCCATGAGCTTGCGCTGAATCTTCCATTGCTCCGGCGTCTGCGCATCCTGCAGCCCTTCGGTGAGCGCATCGACGAGGACAAGGCCCACCACGTCTTTTGGGTAAGTGCCGGCGTAAAGCCTAACGACCAGGCCGCCAAAGGAATGCCCGACCAGCACAAAGGGACCCGCCACCTTCGCGTGCGTGATGAGCGCGTGCAGGTCCGCGACCGCATCGCCGGCGCTGACCGGCTGCGGGACAGGAGAACTGCGGCTCGGCTTCTCTCCGACCGGCGTGCCCGGGCGGTCATAGGCGCAGACTCGCGTCAAGCCTGCGATCACCTGAAAGACCGTGGGTCCCGGCTTGTTGACGATGTCCCAATCTCCGGCGGATGCGCGGGTGCCGCCAACCAGAATAACGGTCGGCGATCCGGCGCCCAGGCATTCGAGGTACATCTTGCGGCCATGACCGATGTCGACGAGGTCGGCACAGGCCGCTGATGTGAGCGCGAATTGCAGCAGCGCTGCGAGGACGCACGAGCGAGCGGACATGGCGTCGAACTCCTCTTCTTGATCGCGCGCCGCAGCGTCGATGGACAAACCGGACATCGTATCGCTGATGCGGCACGCCGCGAGGCTGCTTTCCGGTATGCGCGCGAGCCTTCACTATAGCGCATGGAACCGCCGGATCGTCCGATGCTGAAAGCTGATCGGGAAGCATCTTCTGAAAATTGTATCGGTGGCCGGTTCCGGTCTGTCCGGCGGAGGCTGCAATCCGGTGCCGAAGCGCTCAAGGTTATGCCCCTGCCGCGCCGGCTCAAACTCGGATAGAAGATAGCGCAGCCAATTGCTCAGCGGTGATCGCGGATGTGCCGGCGTCCGGCTTTTGTTACCTCGATCCTTGTTCCGAAACTTGGTCCGATTCTTGGTCCGATTCTGGGGCTTGTTCTCGCGTTGGCCGGATGCAGCGGCGCGGTCATCGAAGCGGTCGCCCCGTCCGCACCGCGCGCGCCCACCGGCAGCGTGCCGGGCCATGTCTTTCTGCTGCGCGGCCTGGTCGGCGAGGTCTTCTCGCTCGGCTTCTACGACCTCTCGCTACGGATCAAGGAGCGGGGCATCAACGCGAGCGTGCACAGCATGTACGCGCCCGGCAGTCTCGCGAACGAAATCATCGCAAGCTATCGCCGCGCGCCGGCTCCGATCGCGCTGATCGGTCATTCCTCCGGCGCGGATGCGGCGATCTCCGTGGCCGGGCAGCTCAGGGCCGCCAATGTGCCGGTCGCGCTGATGTTCGGATTCGATCCGACGCCGATCGCCGGCCGCGTGCCGGACAATGTCGAGGTCTTCATCAATCTTTATCAGAAAACCAACCTGATCGGCGGCGGCGAGGCGCGAGGCGTGACCGGCTTTCGCGGCCGCATCGTGAATGTCGATCTGCGCGACCGCCGCGAGATCATCCATATCACGCTCGACAAGTCGCCGGTCCTGCACAGGCTGGTCGCCGACAAGATCGCTCTCACCTTTCGTGCGCGTGTGCAGCCGCCGGTGCCGTCGCCATCACGTGGCCGTCAGACGCACGCCGTGGCGCCGGCCGCTTATGTTACGCCGCTGAGCATGCGCTATGTCGTGCCGCCGGATGTACCAATCGTGCTGTGGGACAGCGCGGTGCGCGGCGTGATCGGCGCGGACGAGACGCTCGACGTCTTTGCCGCACGCATGGCCGCGCCGCCCTGGGCGATCGCGAGTATCAATAATGTCAGTTCGGCGGAACCGCCGGCGCCGGGATCGGCATTGCTGGTGCCACGAAGCATCGGCGACGCGTCGCGGTGACGTGCCGCGTTACGAGCGTGTCATCGTCACCTGCACCGGCGGTCCTGCTTTGATGGTCTGGTAAACCACGCAATAGCGCTCGGTGAGCTTCAGCAACTGGTCAAGTTTGTCCTGCGGTGCGTCGGTTTCGACCGCGAAGGAGAGGCGGATTTCGCGGAAGCCCACCGGCGCGTCTTTTGCGACGCCCAGTGTGCCGCGAAAATCCAGATCGCCCTCGGCGGACACACGGCCGGACTTCAGCGGAATCTCCAATGCAGTCGAAACCGCCTTCAGCGTCACGCCGGCGCAGGCGACCAGGGCCTCCAGCAGCATGTCGCCGGAGCACAATTCCAGACCGGAGCCGCCGGTCGCCGGATGCAGTCCGGCAGCGGACAGCGCGCGGCCGGTTTCGACCTTGCAGGCGATGCTGGTGTCGTCGAGCGTGCCCCTGGCCTTCAGCGTGATGAGCGCCGCGTCAGCGTCGTTCTTGTAGCGCTCCTTGATCGGTGCCTGTAGCGCGCGCAGTTCGGCTGCATCCATCGGTTACTCCTTCTGACAACCTGCATCCCTCGTCCCCGCGAACGCGGCTGGATTCCCGCCGTCGCGGGAATGAGCGGACAATGTCGAGGGTCAGATGTAACACTTGACCCCACCCCGGCAAGCTTCGCTTGCCGACCCTCCTCTTTCAGGAGAGGGATCACCACCACATTTCTGCGCCCTGCTCCGTCACGGTTCCCCGATCGTCCACGCTGATGTTGCGGCCGAGCGAACGGTCGAGCGCCGCGAGTACGCGCCGCTTGATGTGATCGAAAGATGCGGATTGGCGGTCGCGCGGACGCGGCAGATCGGAAACGATTTCGTCGAACAGGCGGCCGGGACGCGGCCTCATCACAATGATGCGGTCGGCGAGAACGATGGCTTCCTCGACGTCATGCGTGACAAGGACCAGCGTCGGCTTTGAATCCGCCCAGAGGTCGAGCAGATGATCCTGCAGATCGGTACGCGTGAAAGCGTCCAGCGCGGAGAATGGTTCGTCCAGCAGCAGAACCTGCGGCCGCGGTACCAAGGCGCGCGCGATGGCGACACGCTGCGCCTGACCGCCCGACAATTCGCGCGGCCAGACATTGGCCTTTTCGGTCAGGCCGACGCGATCGAGTGCACGCGCGACACGCTCCTTGCGCTCGGACGCTGGCAGATGCGCAATCCCGAAACCGACATTCTCCGCGACCGTCAGCCACGGCAGCAAGCGCGGCTCCTGGAAGATGATGCCGATCTTCTCATGCGGCGCGACAATCACCTCGTCATCGAGATGGACGATGCCCTTGCTCGGGCGATCGAGACCGGAGATCGCTCGCAGCAGTGTGGACTTGCCGCAGCCCGAGCCGCCGACGATGGCGACAATTTCGCCGGGCGTCACGTCCAGCGTCACGCCTTCCAGCGCGCGGACATTGTTTGGATAGGTCTTGGTGACATTGGCCAGCGAAAGCATGATCAGGCCTCCGCGCGCGCATGGAAGCGGTCTTCCCAGCGCAGATACGGCGCCGTGCTGGCCGTCAGCAACCAGTCGGTGGTCTTGCCGAGCACCGCAAAGGCGATGATCGCGGCAACGATCTGCGCGGGCTTGCCGAGTTGTTGGCCGTCGATCAGCAGATAGCCCAGTCCTTCGGACGCGCCCATGAATTCGGCCGCAACCACAAACATCCAGCCAAGGCCAAGGCCGGAGCGCAGCGATACGACATAGGCCGGCAGCACCGCGGGCAGCAGGATGCGGCGAACGAGCGCCGGACCTGACAGACGGAATGCACGCCCGACCTCGACGATCTTGCGGTCGACGGACAGGATCGCGCCCATCACACCGAGATAGACCGGGAAGAACACGCCGACCGCGATCAGCGTGATCTTTGACGCTTCGAAAATGCCGAGCCACAGAATGAATAGCGGCACCCAGGCGATCGAAGGGATTGCGCGCAGCGCCTGTAACGTCGGATCGACGATGGTGCGCGTCAGCGCGGAATAGCCGGCGATCGCGCCAAACAGGGTGCCGGCAGCGACGCCGAGGCCGAAGCCGGCGACGACGCGAAGGATGGTCGCGCGTGCGTGGATCCACAATTCGCCGGTCTTTGCGAGATCCCACAAGTTAGCGGCGATCACGGAGGGCGGTGGCACCAGGCGCCCATCCGAAAGACCGATGTAAACCGCCAGTTCCCAGAGCGCGGCCAGCGTCACCGGAAGTGCGAGACCGAGCAGCGGGCGTAGCCAGCGCGAAGCGCGCGGCCGAGCGGCGAGAGCGGAGTCTTCCGCCTTGGAAACGGCTTCGATAGTCATATCCAAAGAAGACATGGTGCGCTCGCACGATGCAACACAAAGGTGCTTCTAAAAATTACGCCGTTCCCGGGCCGTGGGAGGTGACCAGCCCGGGAACGGCGAGCCTGACGATCAGTTCGTCAGCGCGACACTCGGATCGATCAGGGCGTCGACGGTTGCCTTCACGTCGACGTTCGCCGCGATCACGCCCGCCTGCTGAAGCGCAAGGCCTGCAGCGAGAATCGAGTCGCGCTGCGGCGCGCCGATCCTGGAATGGGTCAGCTCGGTCCGCTCCTTGAGCTGGCGGTCAACGACAGCCTCGGGCAGCTTGGTGACGGCGATGAAGGTCTTCTTCACCTGGTCGGGATTGGCGAGCGAATATTTGCGGGCGTCCTCGTAGACCTTCAACACGCGCTGCACGAGGTCGGGATGCTGCTTGAGAAACTGCTCGCGCACATTGAGGATGCCCCAGGTGTTGGCGTCCTTGTTGCGGTAGAACAGCTTTGCGCCATCCTCGATTTCGGCGGACGCCATCATCGGGTCGAGACCGGCCCAGGCATCGACGTCACCGCGCACTAGGGCTGCCTTGCCGTCGGCGTGCTGCAGCAGCACCGGCGTGATGTCCTTGTCGGTGAGCTTCGCGCTATGCAGCGCGCGCACCAGGAAGATATGAGGGTCGGTACCGCGGGTCACCGCAACGCGCTTGCCCTTGAGGTCCTCGATCTTGGTGATGCTGGAATTCTTGCCGGTCACCAGTGCGGTCCATTCCGGACGCGAATAGACGTAGATCGACTTGATCGGATTGCCGTTGATCTTCGCCACCAGCGCGGCCGAGCCTGCGGTCGAGCCGAAATCGATCGACGAGGCATTCAGGAATTCGAGCGCCTTGTTCGAGCCCGCGCTCTGCACCCAGCGGACCGAGATGCCGTCCTTGGCGAATTCCTTCTCGAGGAGCCCTTGCTCCTTCAACACCATCGAGACTGGATTGTAGGTTGCCCAGTCGATCCGGATTTCCTTGGGCTTGTCCTGCGCGAACAGGGCGGTCGACGGGAGCAGGCCCGCCAGCAGCGCGGAAGCCAGAACGGAACGACGAGAGAAGACAGTCATGGTAAACTCCAGGCGTGCGTCCGCGTTCGCCCGCGCCGGGCGTTTCGGCCGCGTTGATGAAAAGCAGAAGGTCTTTGGAACCACCTGCCCGTCAGCTCGTGGCGACGGGGCGTGCCCCGACCGCTTTAGCTGCATTTTTTAAGCGCCCGCAAGCTGCTCGCTCAAATCGGCGCTGCCCCTCAGGTTAGTGCGATCCGCACTCTGGTCAATGAAATGGCGTGGCAAAAATCGGGGCCGGACGTGAGGATCATTTCGTGCACGGGCATGATGACGAAACAATTTCGTCGTGGGCGTCCAGGAGGGCCAAATTTCAGGTTTTCCGCGGCGGGCGGGGCCGGCTCGTGCCCGTCTCGGAAGACGCGGAATCGTATGGCTAACGCATCATCAGCGCGCGAATAACCAGCGTCGTGCCAGTGACGATCAGCACCACACTCAACACGCGGATGAATTGCTCGCGTGACATTCTCAGGGTGATGCTACGGCGAGCGTCGGAACGGCGACCGCGAGCGTGGTCCAGAACGAGGCAAGGTCGAGCGGCATACTATGCTGCGCGCCGGCCTCCGGCGATTTCCAGCGCCTTCTCTACACTCGGCACGTAACGCACCGAACGGCCGCGCAGGCCTGGCAGGCCGAAGGAGCGGCGCACATGCGGGCGCACGCCGGCGAAATAGACCTTGGTGCCGGCCTTGTGCAGCCGCTGCACAAAACGCTCCAGAGCCGCCGATGCCGTGATGTCAATGAACGGTACGTCGGAGAAATCGAGAATGAAGACGCGCGGCGGATTGATCACGCGATCGAGGATCAGATTCACGCGCGCGGTGGCGCCGAAGAAGAAGGCGCCGCTGATGCGATAGACCTTGACATCGTGCGGCATGGTCTCGCCGCGATAGGAGGGGCGGTTATTCTCTGAATCGGCCACATCGCCGTGAACGAGCCTGGCGCCGCCCTGCACGTCGATCGCTTCCGCCATGCGGTGCATGAACAGGAACGAGCCGAGCAGCACGCCGACAGCGATGCCGGTGAGCAGATCGACGAAGATCGTGAGCAGAAAGGTTGCGAGCAGCACGACTGCGTCGGCGACCGAAGTGCGCAGCAGCAATCCGAATTCGGCCTTGTCGGCCATCGCCCAGGCAACCACCACAAGAACGCCCGCAAGCGATGCAAGCGGGATGTAAGCCACCAGCGGCATCGCCACCATGACGAAGATCAGCAGATAGACCGAGTGCAACAGGCCCGCGACCGGACCGCGTGCGCCGGCGCGGATATTGGTCGCGGTGCGCGCGATGGTGCCGGTCACCGGAGTACCGCCGGTCATGGCGGCCGATATGTTGGCGACGCCCTGCGCCACGAGTTCACTGTTCGACCGGTGACGCCGGCCCGACATCGAATCCGCAACGACGGCGGACAGCAACGATTCGATCGCGCCAAGCAATGCGATCGCCAGCGCATCGGGGAATACGGCCCGCACTTTCTCCAGGCTGAAAGGCGGGATCGCCGGTACAGGCATTCCGGACTGGATCGTGCCGAAGCGCGAGCCGATGGTCTCGACATTCAGACCCAGCAGGACGGTGAACAATGTGGCTCCGGCGACGGCGATCAGCAGTGCGGGCCAGTGCGGCCGCAGACGCCGCACGATCAGGATCGTGGCGATGGAGCAGATCGAGAGCGCGACGGTCACCGGGCTGACGGTGCCGATGGCGGCCCACAGCGTTCGGAGCTTCGGCACGGTGTCGGCAGGGTCGTTGACCAGCGTCAGCCCAAACAGGTCGCGGGCCTGCGAGATCAGAATGATCACCGCGATGCCGGCGGTGAAGCCGACCGTAACGGGATACGGGATGTACTTGATATAGGTGCCGAGCCGCAGAAACCCGATGACGAGCAAAATCGCGCCGGCCATCAGGGTGGCCAGCATCAGGCCGTCATAGCCGTGGCGCTGCACGGTGAGCGCGACCAGCCCGATAAAGGCCGCGGCCGGCCCTCCGATCTGGAAACGGCTGCCGCCCAGGAGGGAAATAATAAAGCCGCCGACGATCGCGGCGTAGAGACCGCGCTCGGGGCTCAGCCCGGCACCAATGGCGATCGCCATGGAGAGCGGCAGCGCTACGATAGCGACGGTCAGCCCGGCGAGCGCGTCGGCACGCAGGCCGTCGAGCCCATAGCCCTCGCGCAGGACTGTGATCAGCTTGGGGGTGAACAGATCGGCAAAAGTCGGTTCGCTGCGGTGGCCCGCAGGCGCAGTCGCGTTCATCTCAATCCCCAAGGGTCGGAATTGCGGGAACTATAGCTGATTTGGCCGCAATTCCGATGCGCGTCTTTGCGGCGACTGAAATGCGTCAGGTCACGAGCTTGAGACCGACGATGCCGGCCACGATCAGGGCCACGCAGCCCAATCGTGCCGCAGTGGCAGGCTCCCCGAACAGCGCAATGCCGAGAATGACGGTGCCGACGGCGCCGATCCCGGTCCAGACCGCGTAGGCGGTGCCAACCGGAAGGTGTTTCAGGGCAAGGCCGAGAAAGGCGAGGCTCACGATCATGGCCCCGCCGGTGGCAAGCGAAGGCCAGAGCCGCGAGAAGCCGTCGGTATATTTCAGGCCGATTGCCCAGCCGATCTCGAACAGGCCGGCAATCAGGAGAAAAAGCCATGGGAGCTGGGCGGACATCATCGCGTCCTCCGTATGGGCAGGGTCGTCCCGGCCCGGGTGGGGGGCGCGAAGTATCGCGGAGGCCGTCCTCTCGCCTCACATAGGACAGGCTCCGCCAGCCGCAACCATGCCTCGGTTGCGACGAAAGGCGTCGGAAAAGCCGGAGTTTTGGATCGATTCCGGGCTTTCCCCATGTTGCACCGCCGTGTCTGCCGTGTTAGCAACCGCCTCGATTTTGCAGGGGCTCCGGGGATTTCCCGTGATGTCCGACAGGATCGGAATTCCCCTTGAATTCCAATGGCTTGGACCTTCGCTGGAGCGACGGTGTCGGGCTTGCGGACAGCACGCGCGCTAAAGGTCAATGGCAAGCGAACAACCGATTATTGGCGGCGTGGCGGGGCGATATGCCACCGCGCTTTTCGAACTCGCTCTTGAGGAAAAGGTCCTCGATAAGGTCCGCGCCGATCTCGACCGGTTCGATCAACAGATCGCGGGCAGCGAAGATCTGACGCGGCTGGTGCGGAGTCCGGTCTTTACGGCCGACGAGCAGGTTAAGGCGCTGACGCCGATCCTGAAGCAGTGCGGCATCGACGGCGTCGCAGCCAATTTCGTGAAGCTGGTCGCGTCCAATCGCCGGCTGTTCGCGTTGCCGCTGATCATCAGATCGTTTCGCGCGCTGGTCGCGAAGCATAAAGGCGAGGTTCAGGCCAGCGTCACTGTCGCCGAACAACTCTCCGACGCGCATCTCAAGTCGCTGAAGGATGCGCTGAACACGGTGACGGGCAAAGACGTCGACCTTCATGTCGAGGTCGATCCGGCGATCATCGGCGGGCTTGTGGTCAAGCTCGGCAGCCGCATGGTCGACACCTCGCTCCGCACCAAACTTAATTCGATCAAGACTGCCATGAAAGAGGCTCGCTGATGGACATCCGCGCCGCAGAAATTTCCGCGATCCTGAAGGATCAGATCAAGAATTTCGGCCAGGAGGCGGAAGTCTCTGAAGTCGGTCAGGTGCTGTCCGTCGGTGACGGTATCGCGCGCGTCTACGGCCTCGATAACGTTCAGGCCGGTGAGATGGTCGAGTTCGAGAACGGCACGCGCGGCATGGCGTTGAACCTCGAAAGCGACAACGTCGGTATCGTTATTTTCGGCGCCGATCGTGAAATCAAGGAAGGCCAGACCGTCAAGCGCACCCGTTCGATCGTGGACGCGCCGGTCGGCAAGGGCCTGCTCGGCCGCGTGGTCGATGCGCTCGGCAACCCGATCGACGGCAAGGGCCCGATCGAGACGACCCAGCGCAGCCGCGTTGAAGTCAAGGCGCCGGGCAT
>CAZIKZ010000165.1:0-9472 GCA_964539845.1 uncultured Hyphomicrobiales bacterium | reverse complement strand
CCGCTCGGCGTGAAGGGCATCGGCGAGCCTGCGATGGTGCCGACCATTCCCGCCGTGATGAACGCGATCTATGACGCGGTCGGCGTGCGCATCACGTCGCTGCCGGCGACGCCGGAGAAAGTGCTGATGGCGATCCGCGACAAGGAGCGACAGGAGCGCGAGCATCGCGTGCATGCGGAGGCGGCCGAATAATGCTCGACAAGCCGGCACCCTCAACGCAGGTGTTCGACGCCGATCTCTCGGCGGTCCGGGTTTTGGCGGGTGTCGTGCCGGGTGCTTTGCCGATCGCACTCAATGCCGTGAAGTTCGCGGCTTCGATCCGTCCGCGCAAATTTGTCATCGAGGGCGGCGACGAGACGCCGGTGACCATGCCGCGCACTGTCTATCAGGTGGTGTATCCCGACGGCACCGTCATGATCGATGCCGGAATGGACAAGGCGACCCACGATTCCTTCGGTGAGGGGGAGCCTTACGATTCCGATGCATTTGCGCAGGTGATGCGTGCGCTGCGGGCGGCGCGCCTGATCGTGCTGACGCATTATCACGCCGATCATGTCGGCGGTCTCGTGACCGCCGGAGATATCGATGCGCTTGCCGGCAAGACCATAGCGACCGCGGAGACGCTGTCGCTGATGATGAACCAGCCGCACCGGCCGCACCTGAAACTCGCGGAGCGCAGCGCGGAGCAATTCATCTGCGTGAGCTACGGCCGCTATTATCCGGTCGCGCCGGGCATGGTCCTGATCAAAGCGCCCGGCCATTCGCCGGACATGCAAATGATTTACCTCCGGCTTCAGAGCGGCCAGGAATACCTTCATTCGATCGATGCGGCCTGGAATGAGGCCAACATTCGCGATGTGAAAGGAAAAGCCGCGCCGTGGGTAAAGGAGGATGTGGCCGCGGTGATGGCACAGCTGCGCTGGCTCAACCGGCTCATGGCTGACGAGCCGGATCTCCACATTTTAGTCACGCATGACGGCGAGCTTCTCGATCGGATGATCGAGCGCGGTGCCGTCAGCGGGAGCCTTAAGGTCTGACAAAGACTGCACCATAACGAAGAAGGGGAGAATGATGATTGTGAAACGAACTGCTTTTGCGGCGCTTACACTCGCGGCAACCTTGCTGTTGCCCGGCATGGCGTCCGCGCAAAATTATCCGACGCGGCCGATTACGGTGGTCGTACCATTCCCCGCAGGCGGTCCAAGCGACGTTGTCGCGCGCATCGTGACGGAAGCGATGTCGAGGCAGCTTGGCCAGTCGATGGTGATCGAGAATGTCGGCGGCGCCGGCGGTACGCTCGGTTCCGGCCGTGTCGCGACAGCGGATCCGGACGGCTACACACTGCTTGCCGGTTCGATGGGCTCGCATGTGGCGGCTCCGGTTCTGACCCCGAATATCCGCTACGATTCAGAGCGCGATTTCATACCCATCGGCATCACCGCCGACGCGCCTGCCGTGATCGTCGCGCGCAAGGATTTCCCGGCCAAGAACCTCAAGGAATTCGTCGCTTATGCGAAAGCCAATGGCGACAAGGTGAAACAGGCGCATGGCGGCGTCGGTGCGTCCTCGCACATGGCGTGTCTTCTGTTCACCACGGAGGCCGGTCTGAAGCCGACCCTGGTCGCCTACAAGGGCACCGGACCTGCCATGAACGATCTGATCGGCGGGCACGTCGATTTCTTCTGCGAGCAGGCCGTGAGCGTCGCCGAGCAGGTCCGTTCCGGCACGATCAAGGCATTCGGCGTGTCAGCAACGGACCGCCTCGCGGCCTTGCCGGACGTCCCCTCCGCGAAGGATGGCGGCGTGAATTACCAGATGAGCATCTGGTCCGGGATTTTCGCGCCCAAGGGAACGCCGAAGCCGATCGTCGACAGGCTGTCGGCGGCACTCGACAAGGCGCTGGATGATCCGACGGTCGTGAAGCGGCTGAACGATCTCGGCGGGGCCGTTCCGAAGAAGGCGGAGCGTTCGCCGGCGAGCTTCGAGAAGCTGGTGAAGTCGGAGATCGTGCGCTGGAAGCCGATCCTTCAGACGGCTGCGCCGACACCGAAGGGCAATTAGTTCGCCCGCGGGCGATAATTTCAATCGGCCTCATCCTGAGGAGGCGGCAAAGCCGCCGTCTCGAAGGATGGGGCCGCTCTCGTCCTTCGAGACGCATTGCGTCGCAATGCTCCTCAGGATGAGGGCGGAAACTGCAGAAGCGAAATTGGTTTAACCCATGCTCACACGTCCCTCGGAAGGCGAACAGCGCGACGCGATGCGTGCGCGCGCGCGTGCGATCCAGGAAGCAGGCTCGCTCGCGGAGGCGTTACGCAAGGGCGTGCTTCCGAAACTCGTCGAGGCCACGCTGTCGGAAGCGCTAGTGCTGGGCCTGCTCAAGCAGGATGTCCGCAAATATTTTGCGATCTTCGGACACGGATCGACCGATCTCGGCGATGTTTTGAGGATTTACGAAGAAGAGGGCGTCACCCGCACGTTCAATTTCCGTAACGAGGTCGAGATGGCGCATGCCGCGACCGCGTTGCGCTGGGAATATAACGAGATCCCCGCGGTCGTGACCTCGATCGGGCCGGGCGCGCTGCAGGCTTTCGCCGGCTCGCTCGCCGCGGCGTCGAACGGCGTCGGCGTCTATCACATCTATGGTGACGAGACGACCTTCGGCGAAGGCTACAACATGCAGCAGGTGCCGAAGGAGGAGCAGAGCCTGTTCGGCCGCATGACTGCGCTGATGGGCGGCTCCTATGTGCTGCACACGCCGGAGGCGTTGCGCGATGCGCTTCGCCGCGGCTCGCTCGCGGTCAATCATCCGTACCGTGCGGGGCCGTTCTATCTGCTCCTGCCGCTCAACACCCAGCCGCAGCGCGTCACCGTGAATATCGCGGCGTTGCCCGATCGTCCCGATCTTCCCGCGCTCGCTCCTGTCGATGACAAGGCTTACGCCAAGGCCGCAAGGCTGATCGCATCGGCGCGAAGCGTTGCGATCAAGGCGGGCGGCGGCACCCGCGGACATGATAGGGCGATCCGCAGGCTGGCAGAGATGGCCGGCGCCGCCGTCGTGCTGTCGCCGGGCTCGACCGGCGTTCTTCCCGATGCGCATCCGCAGAATATGCATGTCGGCGGATCGAAAGGCTCGATCAGCGGCAATTTTGCGATGGCCAATGCGGAGCTTGTCATCGTCATCGGCTCGCGCGGAGTCTGTCAGGCCGATTGCTCCGGCATCGGTTACAAGTCCGCGAAGGAAGTCATTAACATCAACGGCGATCTCGCCGATGCGCTGCATTACAATCATACGACCGCGCTTGCGGGCGACATCGGCGCGGTGATCGAGCGGCTGTGCGTGCATCTCACCGGCGCAAGCGCGAACAAGGCCGAATGGCTGAAGGCCTGCGCTGCGAAGAAGGCGGAATGGACGGCCTTCAAGAAAGCGCGGTTCGATGCGGCGCCGGCGCTCGATCCGGTCTGGCAGCGCCCGGTGCTCTATCAGCCCGCCGCAATCAAGGTGGTCGCGGATTTCGCGAAGGAGATCGGCGCGGCAAAGTTCTTCGATGCGGGTGACGTGCAGGCGAACGGCTTCCAGATCGTGGAGGATGACCGTACGGGCGATACTTTCACCGAGACCGGCGCCTCATACATGGGCTTTGCGGTCAGCGGACTGCTTGCATCGGCGATGGCGGACAAGCCGCGTTACGGCATCGCGTTTACCGGCGACGGTTCCTTCATGATGAACCCGCAGGCATTGATCGATGGTGTCGAGCACAAGCTGCGCGGCACGATCGTGATCTTCGACAATCGCCGGATGGCGGCGATCACCGGGCTGCAGCTCGCGCAATATGGCAAGGAATTCCGCACCAACGATTCCGTGCCGGTCGATTACGTGCAACTCACGGGCGCGGTGCAAGGCGTGCGCGCCCTGCATGGCGGCTTCAGCGCCGATGAACTGCGGGCGGCATTAAAGCAGGCCCATGCGCATGACGGTCTTTCGGTCGTGCATGTGCCGGTCTATTCCGGACCGGACGAACTCGGCGGTCTCGGCGCCTGGGGTCAATGGAATGTCGGCAACTGGTGCGAGGACGTTCAGCGCGAGTGGATTGCGCAGGATATTTGAGCCGCGTCGCCCTTGGCACAGGCTGGGCGATTGCTTTTTACTCGCGTCCAATCCGCATGGTCATGGCCGGGCTTGACCCGGCCATCCATCATTCTTCGTGAGATGGATCACCGGGTCACGCCGCTTTCGCGGCGGCCCGGTGATGACCAAGGCTACACGTGCTTGTAGGCGCGCGCGTGATAGACCAGCGCTTTCTCGGCATTGGCGAGACGGATGGCCGCGACTTCCCCGAAATAGATGTCGTGGGTGGCGACCGATTTCATCTCCAGCACCCGGCAGTCGAGCGCGGCGATGGCCCGGGTCAACACCGGAGCGCCGGTCTCGATCGCAGTCCATTCGCCAAACTGGAAACGGTCGGCCATGAAGTGGCCCTGCCGGCCGGCAAACACATTCGCAAGGTCCTCATCGTTCGAGGCCAGCGTGTTGACGCAGAACACCTTGTTCTCGCGCATCACAGGCGTGATCTGGCTTTTGCGATTGAGGCAGACCAGGATCGTGGGAGGTGAATCCGATACGGATGCCACCGCCGTTGCCGTGAAGCCTGCCTGGCCCGCCTTGCCATTGGTCGTAATGATGTGAACGGCGGCTCCGAGCCTGCTCATGGCCTCCCGGAACTGGTCCGGGTCAGCCACGATGCCCCCGTAGGGCTCCACGCCCCAGATGGTCAGGGGCGAATTATCGATCCAGCTCATGCCGCTCCAATCTTCGGAGCCTCAAAACCCTAAAGGCCAAGGATCCGTTTTGTATTGCCGCCCACGATTTTGCCCACCGTAGCAGAGTCGAAAGCGGGATTGGAAGCGACATGCCCTACAGGGTCATAATCGGCCATGTCGAAGGGATAATCGGTTCCCATCACCACATGATCCGGCCCGAAGGTATCGACCAGCGCCTTGAGTTGCCCTTCCGAAAACACGACGGTGTCGACGTATATCTGGCGGAGATAGCTGGTCGGCGGTTTCGGCAGATCGGCATGCGCATCCGAACGCGCGCCCCAGACATGGTCGATGCGCCCGTAATACCCCCCGAGGTAACCGCCGCCATGTACCGCGAGCAGTTTCAAATTCGGGTGGCGCTCCAGCACGCCGTCGAAGATCAGGTAATGCAGCGCGATGGTGGTCTCGAGCGGATTGCCGATGACATTGTTGAAATAGAAGCGCTTCAGCCGCTCGCCATGCGTGAAGCCATTGGGATGGATCACAACCAGGAGTCCGAGTTCTTCCGCCTTTTTCCAGAACGGATCGGCCACCGGATCGGACAATTCCCTGCCGTCGATATTGGTCAGGATCTGTACACCCTTGAAGCCCATCTTCACGATGCGTTCGAGTTCCTTCGCAGCTTCATCGCCATGCGGCAGCGGTACGGTGCCGAACGGGATCAGACGGTCCGGCTGCTTCGCGCAATAGTCGGCGATGCCGTCATTGACCAGTTGCGCCGCCTTCACGCTGATCTCGACCGGCAGCGTGTAATAGCACTGGCCGGGCGGCGGCTTGATCACCTGCATGTCGATGCCCATGGCATCGAGATTGCGCATCCGCGGCTCGAATTCGACGATGCGCGCCTTGAGGTCTTCGTCCTGCTTGGCGTTGACCGCGGCGGTCTCGGGCGACTGAAACGTGTGCAGGCCGGGACTGACGCGTGCGTCCTGCTGCGCGACATAGGCGCCGGCCGCAGGGATCGCGACATGCGAATGGATGTCGATCGTGACGCTCTTCGGCCTGATCTCGCGGCCGGGCTTGCCATGCTTGCGCGCGGCGGTGGGTTCGTACTTGTTCCAGGGGGTCATAGCCTATTCCACATTTGGTTCGTCATTCCGGGACACGCCGAAAGGCGTGGACCCGGAATCCAGTCAAGCATGCCGTTGCCGCTGGATTCCGGGTTCCGGCCTTCGGCCGGCCCCGGAATGACTGAGCCATTCAAAACACTCCGAGCTGCTGCGCGACCAGGTCGTGGTCCTCTTTCACTTGATCCGCGCTCCCGTCGAATGCGACGCGGCCGGTATTGATGATCACGACATCGTCGGCGAGGTCCAGTGTGAGCTTGATATTCTGTTCGACCAGGATGATCGACAGCCCCTCCGACTTGAGGAGGGCGATCGTGCGACCGACTTCGGCGACGATCTGCGGCGCGAGTCCTTCCGACGGCTCGTCCATCAACAGTACGCGCGGATTGCCCATGAGCGCGCGGCCGATCGCCAGCATCTGCTGTTCGCCGCCGGAGAGCGAGCCGGCCAGTTGCTGTTCGCGTTCTTTCAGGCGCGGAAAGATCGTGTAGACGCGTTCGAAATTCCATGCCGGGCGATTGCCGGAGTTTTTACGCCGCTGCTCGGCGACGCTGAGATTTTCGCGAACCGTGAGCGACCGGAACACGCGGCGGCCCTGCGGGACAAGACCGATGCCGCGGTGCGCGATGGTATCGGGCGCGAGGCCTGCGATCTTGTCGCCGAACAGCGTGATCGCGCCGCGGCGCGGCTTCAGAAAACCCATGATGGAGGACATGCAGGTGGTCTTGCCGGCGCCGTTGCGGCCGAGCAATCCGAGCAGGTGACCTTCCTTCAGCGCGAAGCTCACGCCATGCAGCACGTGGCTGTCGCCGTAATAGGCGTCGACGTCGGACACGCTGAGCGCTTCAGTCGCCGGATCAGTCGCCAAGATAGACCTCCCGCGTGCGCGGATCGGCCACGACCTCGGCGCGGCTGCCCTCCACAATCACCTCGCCATAATGCAGGAGCGTGATGCGCTCGGCGAATTCGAGTGCGGTGTCCATGTCATGTTCGATCATCACGATGGTGACGTCGCGCGGAATGGTCTTGAGCAGCGCACTCAGCGTCTTGCGCTCCTCTTGCGACAGCCCCGCGAGCGGCTCGTCGAGCAGAAGGACTTTGGGCTTCTGCGCCAGCGCCATCGCGAATTCCAGCCGCCGCAATTCGCCGTAGGACGTCTCCGATACGATCCGCTCGGCGCTGCCGTCGAGGCCGACCTGCGCCAGTGCGGCATGCGCGGCCTCCGTCATCGCTGTGCGGCCGGACAGCACGGCCCAGGGATTCCAGCGCACCGGGTCGAGCCCGAGCAGCGCGAGCTTGACGTTGTGCAGCAGCGTTTCCTTCGGGAACAGCGTGAGGATCTGATAGGTGCGCGCCAGACCGAGATGCACGCGCCTCTCGGTCGGCATGCCGACCAGTTCATGCCCGAACAGTTTCACCGAACCGGTATCGGCGGTCAGATCGCCGGTGATGAGATTGAACAGGGTGGTTTTCCCCGCGCCGTTCGGGCCGATGATCAGCCGCCGCTCGCCGGGCATGACCTTCAGCGAGACATTCTTCGTCGCCGGCAGGCCGCCGAAGCGCTTGTTGAGGCCGTCGATCGTGAGCGCGGGCGTCATTCGGCAGGCTCCGCGGCGGCCGCCGGCGTCTTCGGCTTGTTGCGGTTCGCGAAGCGCAGCCACAGCGCGCGGAAGCCGGGCACCAGCCCGAGCGGCATGAAGATGATGACCGCAATGAAGATCGCGCCGAGCAGCGTGTTCCAGCGCTCGACATAGGTCGAGACCACGTTCTTGATCAGCGTGATGATGATGGCGCCGACGATCGGGCCGGTCAGCGATGACGCGCCGCCCAGGATCGACATCAGCAGGATTTCGGCGGATTGCTGAAGCGTCAGCGCGTGCGGCGACAGGAAGACGTTGTAATAGACGAACATCAGTCCGCCGACAGAGCCCCAGAACCCGGCGAGCACAAAGGTCAGCCACTGCACCATCCAGACATTGTGACCGAGCATGCGCATACGGCGCGGCTGGTCGCGCGTGCCCATCAGGCTTGCGCCGAAGGGTGAGAGCGCGAAACGCCACATCCCGAACAGGGCGACCGTGAACACGATCAACGTGAAGTAATAGAAGGCGGCCGCACTGGTGATGTCGAAGCCGAAAGGCTGCGGGCGTGCGGGCAGGCTGATGCCGTTGTCGCCGCCGGTCAGGGTGTTCGCACGATAGGCGACGCCCCAGACGATCTGGCCCAGCGCCAGCGTAATCATCAGAAAGCCGAGCCCCGGCGCGCGCAACGAGAGCATGCCGAAGATGCCAGCGCTGATCGTGGACAGGATCAGCGCGGCGATCGCGGCGAGTAGCGGATTCCAGCCCGCGACCGTGAGCAGGATGCAGGTATAGCCCGCGACACCGATATAAGCCGCGTGGCCGAGCGACACCATGCCGCCGAAGCCGAGCATCATGTTGAGGCTGAGTGCCAGGATCGCAAAGATCAGGCACTGGCTGGCCATGTTGATGTAGAATTCGTGTGTGATGATGTGCGGCAGCGCGATCAGGAGGACGGCCGCGACAACAAGCGCGATGAGTTTGCCGCGGTTCACAGCTGCACCCGTCCGAACAGTCCCTGCGGCAGGAACACCAGCACCAGCACCATCGGCAGGAACAACACGAAATAGGCAAGGTCGGGGACGAGCGCTATTCCGAAATTATAGAGGAAGCCGACCACGAAGCTGCCGACGAATGCGCCAAGGAGCGATCCGGCGCCGCCGAGGATCACGACGATCAGGGCCAGCGGCAGCATGTCGGCGTCGAGGCCGGGATAGGCATTCAGGATCGGCCCGCCGAGCACACCGCCGGTACCGGCGAGTGCGGCGCCGAGCATGAACACCATGGTGAACAGCCGCCCGACCGGAATGCCGACGCCGCGCGCCATCTCCATATCATCGACGCCGGCGCGGATCATCGCGCCGATGCGCGTGCGCTCCATCAGGATATAGAGGCCGACAGCGGCGACGAGTGCGAGCAGCAGCACGACGAGACGATAGGTCGGAAAGGCGAGACCGAAATAGCGCAGCGGGGGGCGCAGTTCCGCGGGCGCTGGCAGCGGCATCGGATCGCCGGTCCAGATCAGCAGGCACAGATCGGCGATGATGAACGAGAGGCCGAGCGTGACCAGCACCTGGCCCTGCGCGTTGCCGGGCAACTGACGCAGGATGAAGCGTTCCAAAATGATGCCCACGAGGCCGACGCCAAGTCCGGCGCCGATCGCTGCGATCCAGAAATTGAACTTCAGCACCAGCAGCGTGTATCCGAAATCAGCGCCGAGCATGAAGAACGCGCCATGCGCGAGATTCGGAATGCGCATCAGCCCGAAGATCAGCGAGAAGCCGGATGACAGAAGAAACAGGAGGCCGCCGAACGCGACCGAGTTCAGCGTCTGAATGATCCAGAATTGCATGCGTGAGGTGGTCCCCGGTACCGCTTGTCACCTCTCCCCGCTTGCGGGGAGAGGTCGCCTACCGAAGGCGGGCGGGTGAGGGGGAGTCGCCTTAATTCACGTCTCGAAGAAGCCCCTCACCCGGCTCGCATCTTCGATGCTCGCCACCCTCTCCC
>CAZIKZ010000164.1:0-9571 GCA_964539845.1 uncultured Hyphomicrobiales bacterium | reverse complement strand
AGTTCGGTGAGGCTCGCACAGTCGCGGCGATGCATTCGCTGTCGTCGATGTCGACGCTTGAGCATGCCTGGCGAAATCGCGGCCGCTGGGACGCCGTATGTGTGTTCGATCCGCCGATGTCGCCGCCAGCCGATCATCCTCTGATCGCTACGCAGGCTCCAGATTCTCTAAAGATGTCGTCGCGTGCTGCGCGCCGGCAGTTCATATTCGACACACCGGACGAACTCGCAGGGCAGTATCGGCGTCCGGCTTTCGGCCTCTGGCAGCCGGAGCAGGCCGATCTTCTGGCGCGACACACCTTGCGGCGCATGTCGGACGGCCGCTGGACACTGTGCTGCCCGCCCGCATTCGAGTCGTTCGTGTTCGGCAGCAAGAAGGACCCGACGCTCTTCCATCGCATGACCGAGATCGGCGTGCCGCTCCGCATCATTTCCGGCGATCCCGATGCGCCCTACGCAAGTCCGGCGGCGTCTGTTGCGAAGGCCGCGCACGATCTGCTCGGGGTCGATGTGGCGATGGTCCCCGGCACGACGCATTTCCTGCAATTCGAGGAGCCGCAGGCTTGCCGTGATCGGCTGGTTGAATTCATGCGGATCCATGGGCTCGATTGAGAACAGGCGAACTGACGCATGACCGACTTGTCCGATCTTCGCATTCCGTATGGCGCCTATTGGTCGACGCCGTTCACGCGCTGGCAGGGGAGTCTGTCCGATCTGAACAGCTTGAAGCTTGCCGCGGCGACCGGCGCGAAGGTTGCGAAGGAGAAGAACTGGCCGCTCGAGACGATCGATCACGCGGTTCTTGGCATCACGGTGCCGCAGGAAAAAAGCTTCTGGGGTACGCCCTGGGTCATGACCATGATGGGCGCGCCATTCGTCACAGGTCCGACCGTCTCGCAGGCCTGCGCGACGTCGGCGCGCGCGCTGTCGGCCGCGGCCGCCGAAATTTCAGCCGGCGACGCGACCGTCTCGATGGTCGTGACCTGCGACCGCACCTCGAACTCGCCGGTGGTGGTGCATCCCAATCCCAAGGGATCGAGCGGTGCTCCGATCGTCGAGAACTGGATGCTCGACAATTTCAACGATGAACCGACCGGCCATTTTGCGATGGTCGACACGGCCGAAAACTGCGCGCGCGACTGGCAGATCTCGACGCAGGAGCAGCATGAGCTTGCCGCGCTCCGTTACGATCAGTATCGCGATGCCTTGAAGGACGACAAAGCCTTCCTGCGCCGCTTTATGACGTTGCCCTTCGCTGTGCCGGACGCGCGCTTTCGCAAAGACGTCGCGACGCTGGACGGCGACGAGGGCATCCACGACACGACCCTCGCAGCGCTCACAAAACTGAAGCCGGTGCGCGAAGGCGGCACCGTCACGTTCGGCGGTCAGACTCATCCGGCCGATGGCAATGCCGGCATGATCGTGGTTGCGAAGGACCGGGTCTCTGAGTTCACCGCCGAGCCCGGCATCGAAATCCGCATTCTTGGCTTCGGCCAGGCGCGCGAACGCCACGCCTATATGCCGGCGGCGCCGGTGAAGGCGGCGAAGCGGGCGCTCGACGCGGCGGGTATCGCGATCGACAAGATCGATGCGTTCAAGTCGCACAACCCGTTCATCGTCAACGACATCGTGTTTTCGCGGGAGACCGGCGTCGACGCGACAAAGATGAACAATTACGGCTGTTCGCTGGTGTTCGGCCATCCGCAGGGACCGACCGGCTTGCGCCTGATGATCGAACTGATCGAGGAACTTGCGATGCGTGGCGGCGGTACGGGCCTGTTCCACGGTTGCGCCGCGGGCGACACCGCAATGGCGGTGGTGTTGTCGGTGACCGGCAAGCGGGGATAAACGTCACCGCTGCGTGCTGGCGCGCCGTGTCTTTCCGGGCCGGAGCGCGCAGAAGCGCTCGACGGCTTCGGTCAAAGCGCCGGCGATCTGCAACTGGCGCTCTTCCTTGCCCATCATCACTTCTTCTTCACGGTGAACGATCGACCCGGCCTCGAGCAGCACGCTCGGCATGCGCGCCGTCCGCAGGATCAGGAGCTGGTCGTAGCGATAGACGCCGGTGTCGGCGTCGAGCAATTGCCGACGCCGCGACCCCATGAAAGATTCCTTGTAGTGCGGGGTATAGTCCAGGCCGCTCGCCTTGAGCCGTGCACCCAGCATCTTCGCGAATGTCAGGCTGTCCTGATAGTTCGCATTGTCGGCCGACACGAAGATGGAATGTCCCTTGAAGCGGTCGCTATAGGCGCGCTGAACGCCGCCGAAGTCCCACATGGCCTTGAAAGCTTCCGGCACGGAATCATGGTGGATCGACACCAGAAGATCGGCGGACATTGCATTCGCCTGCGCGACGCGGCGTACGAGACTCGGGATTGCCTCACCATTCGCGAGCAGGAGATGCGTGCGATTGAAGCCGGCGTCGCGAAGCTTGCCGTCGATGACCTTTGCGAGGTTGAGATTGAACGTATATTCCTCGACACCATGCGCGCTGATCGCGCCCGGACTCTCCGGCGTATGACCCACATCTACAATGACGCGGAAGTTTGCCGGGTCGCATTGCGGAGCGGCTGCGCGCGGGCGCGGCTTGTCAGCCTGCGGCCAGGCCGGCGCAGCGGCGCACAGCGACAGGAGAGCGATCGTCGCGGCAGCCAGGATCGGGCGTCGTTGCATCGAGCGGGTCAAGGGAATCGAACCGTTTACGGTAGGCCCGAATCTAGGTTGCGGCGGGCGGGCGCTGCAAGCAAAAGCCGCCGCTTGTGTCTTTAATAAGGTAGGATTGTTGTCTTGGCTTCGCGCCCGCTTGTGCGAGGGTGCGGCGTTGGATCGGGACCTTCAAGACTTCCGGGCGGCGCGGTCGCGCGGAAGAAGCAGGGCAGTTCCGATACGCCGCCTTCGGTTGATTTCGTCGCGGTCGCCCGGGTCGACGGTGATCCGCGTGCCGATCACAAATGCCATATGCAGCTCGGCAAAATCGTCGACATCGCTGCCATCAAGGCCGGCCTCACGATAAAGCTGACGCAGGAACCTGACTCGCTCGGCATCGACCGTGCGAACCACGCCGGCCACTTTAGGATCGCGCCGCGCCCAATCGCGCAGCGTCGTTTCTAACGGGCCACCGGGGACATCGGCGCGCGCCGAAATCGCGATGCGAAGCAGGCGCTCCAGACGGTCCCAGGGTGTTCCCGATCGATCGAGGATCAGCGACTGTATCTGGCTTGTCATCCTCAACCGCCATTCGTCGAGCACGGCGAACAAGAGGTCGTCGCGGCCCTTGAAATGCCAGTAGAAGCTGCCTTTGGTGACGCCGAGTTTTTCGGCAAGCGTGTCGACGCGCAACGCCTCGACATTGTCTTCCGCGAGCAGAGTAATCGCGGCCTCGATCCAGTCCTTGCGGCCTAGCGGCGGTTCGGCTGCGGGCTTTTGCGCTCTGGTGTCTGATCGGGCCATTGTGCGGGTCTCGTATCAGGCCTTCTCGGCGCCGGGGCCAACCGCGCGCAGAAGATCGACAAGGCGTTCATTGCGCCACGCAATCAGTTCGGGCAGGGGGCGTCCCTTGGTAATGGCCTCGGCCGCCGCGATCAGTTTTTCCTGAACGTCGGGGTCCGTGAGCTGCGGCGTGCCGCACGCGTCCATCCATTTCTGCAATTCGGGCGCGATCTTGAGCACATGCGGCATGCCGCCTTCGCCGCCCGCCAACGTGAATGTCGTGAGCGCACCCATCACCGCCCAGCGCGGTCCGAGGCCGTAGCGTATCGCGTCCTCGATCGCCTGCGGACTCGCGATGCCTTCCGCGACGCAATGGACCGCTTCGCGCAGCAACGCGAATTGCAGGCGGTTGGTGAGAAAGGCGGTGACTTCCTTATCGACGCGGATCGGCTTCTTGCCGAGCGCCGTGAAGAAGCGCAGCGCCCAATCGACGACCTCCGGTGCGGTCTTTTCGCCGCCGATGATCTCGATCAATGGCACGAGATGCGGCGGGTTGAACGGGTGACACACGATGAGCCGTTCGGGATGGCGCATCTTTGCCTGCAATTGCGTCGGCGGAATTCCGCCGGTGCTCGATCCGATCACAAGCGTCGGCGGCGCGGCGTCCTCGATTTCGGCGTAGACCTGCTGTTTGAGCGCGAGATTTTCCGGCGCGTTCTCTTGCACGAAATCGGATGCGGCAGCGACGGCGCCAGCATCGCGCGCGAAAGTCAGCCTGCCATCCGGCATACGCTTTTCGGTTGCAAAGCCGATCCGCTGCAGCGCATCCCAGGTGTCGGCAATGAAGGCACGCAGCCGAACTTCAGCGTCGGGCGCGGGATCGCAGGCGACCACTTCATATCCGCGAGCGATGTAGATTGCGGCCCATCCGGAGCCGACCGAGCCGGTGCCAATGAGACCGACGCGCTTTGGCTGTTCTTGCGGCAACATGGGACTTCACCTCGATACGCAATCGGCGCAGTCTGTCGCGGAGCATGCGGGCTTTGCGAATTGACACCGCACAACCCCACATCCATACTCGTAGGTATTGAGCCAGGGAGGATATCATGTCAATCAAGAAACTGCTGGCTTCGGCTTCCGCCGTTGCCTTCGTCGCGCTTGCAGGACCGGCTCACGCCGACGTCAAGATCGGCGTCGTGCTTGCGCTTACAGGGCCGAATGCATCGCTCGGAATTCCGTATCGCAAGGGCGTCGAGCTCATGGCGAAGGAAATCGGCGGCGAAAAAGTCCAGATGATTTTCCTCGATGATGCATCCGATCCGTCCACTGCGGTCAAGAACGCGCAGAAGCTGATCGCCGATGACAAGATCGACATTCTGATCGGCGGCTCCAACACGCCTGCCTCGCAGGCCATGGGCAATGTGACATCACAAGCTGGCGTACAGCAGATGTCGCTCGCACCTGCAGCCTTTCCCGCCGACAAGAACAAGTGGATGATCGCGATGCCGCAGCCGGCCAATCTTTGGGCCGCGGCATTGGTCAAGGATATGCAGAAGCGCGGCGTGAAGAACGTCGCCTATATCGGCTTCAGCGATCCGTGGGGCGACATCGCCTATAACGGCTTGAAGGAGGCGGCCGAAAAGGCTGGTCTCAACGTCGTGACCAACGAGCGCTATGCGCGCGCTGACACCAGCGTGACTGGCCAGGTGCTCAAGATCATCGCGGCCAAGCCCGATGCGGTGATGGTCGGTGGATCAGGTACGCCCGGCGCGCTGCCACATATCGCGCTCGCCGAGCGCGGCTTCAAGGGTCCGGTCTATGCGACGCCCGGCGTGTTCAATCAGGACTATCTGCGCGTTGGCGGCAAGGCCGTCGAAAATGTGGTCGGCGTGACCGGCCCGATCGGCGGCGCTGACCAATTGCCCGATAGTAACCCGATCAAGAAGGTGTCCCATGACTTCATCAAGAAGTACGAAGACATCAACGGCAAGGGCAGCTGGAACAGCTTTGCCGCCTTCGCCTATGACGGTGTTCTGACCTTGCAGGATGCGATCGCCCGCGCGCTGAAGAAGGCGAAGCCGGGTACGCAGGAATTCCGTCAGGCGGTGCGTGACGAAGTGCGCAACGTGAAGGAACTGGTCGGCACCAACGGTGTGTACATGTTCCCGGAAGGCTCGTCCTACGGCGTCGATGAGCGCTCCGTCATTCTGGTGCAGGTCAAGGACGGGCAGTGGAAGTATCTGCCGAACTGATCGGACTATGAGATCGTCCGGCCGGGTTCCCGGCCGGACGTTGTTTTGCCGTCATCGACGGCGGTCAGGGGACGAGACGCAACATGCGTCTCAAGGAACGCGCTGACGATTTCCGACAAGAAGGTCGCGCGCGGGCGGGAACATGACGTTCGAGATTTTCGTCCTTCTGGTTCAGGACGCAATTGGAACTGGCGCGATCTACGTGCTGATGGCGCTTGGGATCGTGCTGATCTTCAACGTTACGCGCGTGATCTTCGTCTCGTACGGCGATCTCGTCGCCTATTCGGCGCTGACGCTCGGCTCATTCGAATTGCAGCGCATGCCGGGCACAGTGTGGCTCGTGCTGACGCTCGCAGGTCTGGCGTTTATCGTTGAGACGGCCTCGCTGATCCGTCAGAGCCGCGTTGCGCAGATTCCCAAAGCGTTTCTCACCTGGATCGTTATTCCCTCCATTCCGGTTGCCGCAGCATTTCTCATCGGCGCGCAAAACCTGTCGCTGCCGGTTTCGATGCTGCTCACAATCGCACTGGTGCTGCCGCTGGGTCCGCTGCTCTATCGCGTGGTGTTCCAGCCGATCGCAACCGCTCCCGTACTGGTGTTGCTGATGGTCGCGGTCGCGCTGCATTTCGCGATCACCGGGCTCGCGCTGCTCTATTTCGGTCCGGAAGGTTTGCGGACCCAGGCCTTCGTGACCGGCGATGTAACGGTTGGCGGCCACCCGATTCCGCAACAGCTGATCCTGATCGTCAGCGCGGCTGCGGTGTTCTCGGCGATCCTGTTCGTGTTCTTCCGCTTCACGGTCGCCGGCAAGGCGCTGCGCGCGGTTGCGATCAACCGCGAAGGCGCGCGGCTCGTCGGCATCTGGACCACGCGGGCGGGCGCCTTGTCGTTTCTGCTTGCGGCAGGAATTGCGGCAATTGCCGGCATTCTGATCTCGCCGACCACGACGGTCTATTACGACACCGGCCTGATCGTCGGGCTGAAGGGCTTTATCGGCTCGGTCGTCGGCGGCTTTATCAGTTATCCGCTCGCCGCAGTCGGCGCGATCCTCATTGGCCTCGTGGAGTCTTTCGGGTCGTTCTACTCGAGCGCGCTGAAGGACGCGATCGTGTTCGCCGCCATCATCCCGATCGTGCTGTGGCGCTGGTTCTACGTGTCGGCGCATGATGCCGACGAGCACGAGGAAGAATAGCGATGCCGTCCTCGCTGCGCATCGCGCTTCTTGTGCTGCTCGCGATTGCGGTCGCGGTCCTGCCGCTATTGCATGGCGGGTTCATCGTAACGCTGATGAACTATATCGGCATCTACACGCTGATCACACTCGGCCTCGTGCTGCTTACCGGCTGCGGCGGTATCACGTCGTTCGGACAGGCTGCCTTCGTCGGACTTGGCGCCTATGCGACGGCCTATCTCTCGACCGCGGCGGGGATGTCGCCCTGGGTGGGGCTGCTGGCCGGTATTGTCATCAGCTCGGTGGTCGCACTTGTTCTTGGCTACATCACGTTGCATCTCGGCGGGCATTATCTGCCGCTCACCACCATCGCCTGGGGCATGGCAATCTATTACAGCTTCGGTAATTTCCAGTTCCTCGGTGCGCATGGCGGCATCGGCGACATTCCGCCGATCTCGCTGTTCGGCTATCGCTTCGACGACCCGGAGAAGCTCTATTACATCATCTGGATTTTCTGCGGCGCGTCATTGCTCGCTGCCGGCAATCTCCTGAAGTCGCGTCAGGGCCGTGCCATCCGCGCATTGCGCGGCGGCAAAGGGATGTCGGAAAGCCTCGGCATCGACGTGTTCTGGGTGCGGCTGTGGGTGTTCATCCTCGCGGCCGCGCTCGCCGGTATTGCCGGATGGCTCTACGCGCACATGACGCGCTTCGTGAGCCCGGCGCCGTTCGGCCTGAATGCCGGTATCGAATATCTCCTGATGGCAGTGCTCGGCGGAGCCGGCACCATCGCGGGTGCGGTGGTGGGCGCGGCGTCGGTGGCGCTTCTGAAGAACTGGCTGCAGGATCTGCTGCCGCACCTTTCGACCAACGCGGCCAATCTCGAAATCGTCGTGTTCGGCTGTCTTTTCATCCTGCTCCTGCACAAGTCGCGCAGCGGCATCGTGCCGTTGGTCCGGCAGTTTCTTCCACAGCCGGTCCTGACCGCGCCCGCGTCCGCCGCGACGGCCGCGGAGCTGCCCAGAAAGCCGAGGCCTGAAAGCGGATCGACGCTACTGAAGATCGAGGGGCTCACCAAACGCTTCGGCGGTCTTGTGGCGGTGGATGCTGTGTCGTTCGAGGTGAATGCCGGCACGATTACCGCGTTGATCGGTCCAAACGGCGCGGGCAAGAGCACAACCTTTAACCTGATCACCGGCGCGCTGCCGGCGAGCGCAGGCAAGGTCACGTTTGCCGGGCGCGACCTTTCCGGCATCAAGCCGCATGAGGTGGTCTCGCTCGGGATGGCGCGCACATTCCAGCATGTGAAGCTGCGCCCGACCATGACGCTGCTGGAAAACGTGATGCTCGGTTGTTATCGCCGCACGCATGCGGGTTTCATCGCGGGCGCGCTGAAGCTCGACCGGGCGGAAGAGGGCTCCGTCTATCGCGAGGCGATGCGGGAGCTTGAACGCGTCGGGCTCGCTGACAAGGCCCATGAATTCGCGGGCAATCTCGCGCTCGGACAACAGCGCGTGCTCGAAGTGGCGCGGGCGCTCGCGGCGGGACCGCTGCTGATCATGCTCGACGAACCCGCGGCCGGATTGCGCAGTCTCGAGAAGAAGGCACTCGCCGATCTGCTGCGCTCGCTACGCGCCGACGGGATCAGTATTCTGCTGGTTGAGCACGACATGGACTTCGTGATGAGCCTTGCCGATCGCGTGGTGGTGCTCGATTTCGGCAAGAAGCTCGCTGAGGGCGTGCCAGCCGAGATTCAGTCCAATCCGGCAGTGCAGGAAGCCTATCTGGGGAGCGTCGAATGACCACGATGCTCGAGGCGAAAGACGTGACGGTGTCTTACGGCAAGCTGACTGCCGTGAAGGGCGTGAGCTTTGCGGTCGAGGAAGGAAAGATCGCGACCATCATCGGTCCGAACGGCGCAGGCAAGACCACGCTGCTGAAGGCGCTGATCGGACAACTGCCCGCGACCGGCAACATCATCTATAGCGGAAGCGATATCGGCCATTCGGAAGTCGAAGCGCGGGTCGAGCGTGGCATCGTGCTTGTGCCGGAAACGCGCGAGCTATTCACCGACATGGTGGTGGCGGACAATCTGCTGCTCGGTGCTTATGTTCATCGCCGTAAGACCGCGCAGGTGAAGGAAGATACCGACCGGGTATACGATCTGTTTCCGCGGCTGCGGGAGCGACGGCAGCAGCTTGCGGGCACGCTGTCCGGTGGCGAGCGGCAGATGCTGGCGCTCGGACGCGCGCTGATGGGGCGGCCGAAATTGCTCATGCTCGACGAGCCCAGTCTCGGTCTCGCACCGTTGATCGTGCGCGAGATTTTCCGCATCATAGCGAGACTGGGCGAGCAGGGCGTCACCATGCTGCTGGTCGAGCAGAATGCGCGCGCCGCGCTGGAGACTGCCGATTATGGCTATGTGCTGGAATCCGGCGAACTCGTGCATCAGGGCAAGGCCTCCGATCTGATGCGCGATCCGAAGGTGATGGCGACCTATCTCGGCCGGAGCGCTTCGTAGCAAAGATTCAATTGTGCTGGTCGTCCCCGCGAAAGCGGGGACCCATAGCCACAGCTCTGGAATATGGGTCCCCGCTTTCGCGGGGACGACCGGACCAGGTACAGGAGTGAATTGTGGATTTCTCATTCACCGAGGAACAGACCCTTCTCCGCGACTCTGTGCGCAAGCTGATGGATCGCGTCGCAACGCCTGACTATGTCGC
>CAZIKZ010000163.1:0-9610 GCA_964539845.1 uncultured Hyphomicrobiales bacterium | reverse complement strand
GGTCGCGCTCGGCACGGATACGGGCGGCTCGTGCCGCATCCCGGCTGCGCTGTGCGGCCTGGTCGGCTTCAAGCCGACGGCATCGCGCATTCCCTCCGGAGGCGTGATGCCGCTATCGACGTCACTCGACTCGATCGGCAGCATTGGACATTCGGTGGCATGTTGCGCGGCTGTCGATGAGGTTACGAGTGGCCAGGCATTCGTGCCATCAGAGGTCGATTTGTCGTCGCTGACGTTCGAAGTCCCATCGTCCTACGTCTTCGACAATATCGACCGGCCGACAGCAACGGCATTCGACCGCGCGCTTGACCGGCTTTCGGCGGCGGGAGTGACGATCGTCACGACTGACATGCCGGAGTTTCTGGACATTCCGGTCATCAATGCCAAAGGTGGTCTCGCCGCGCGCGAAGCGTATCTCTATCATCGCCGTTGGCTTGACGAGCGTGGTGGCGAGTATGACCCACGGGTTCTCGTGCGCATCCTCAAAGGAGAGGTGCAGACTGATTCCGACTATCGCGAAGTTCAACGCACAAGACGCGACTTAATTGCCAAGGCGGAGCTTCGTACCAAGCGTTTTCACGCGGTCGTCATGCCGACCGTCCCGACAATTGCGCCCAAGCTTGGTGAACTTGCCGGGGATGAGGCCTACGGCCGGATCAATCTGTTGATGCTCCGCAATCCCACGATTGCGAACATGCTCGATCGGTGCGCGATTTCGCTGCCATGTCATGGCGCCGACGAGCCGCCGGTGGGATTCACGCTGATGGGCAATCGGATGGACGACCACCGTCTGTTGACTATAGCTGGGCGGGTGGAGCGATTGTTGCGTGCACCTTGATGGCACCTTGACCTGACGCTTGCGGCATCTATCCCGCGCCTTGCCCCAGCAGAACAAATGCCATTTTGGTCGCAGACGAACTCGGGTTGCGCCACGCATGGCGCGTCCCGTTCTGGACAATGACATCATGCTTCCTGAGATGAATGAGTTCGCCATCGTCGAGTTCCAACCAGATCTCTCCGTCCAGCACGATCCCGTAGTCAACGGTCGGCGTCGTGTGCATGCCGGGCGAATCCGGCTCAAAACAATCGACCAGTCCTGGTGATTCTTCCGCGTGTTCGCGGCCGGCCGCCTCCGGGTTGAAGGCGGGGTCGGTCATCACAGAATCTGGCGGGAACGTCACGAGCAGAAAAGAGCTGCCTCCGGGACCTGGAACAATCGATGTTGCGATCTCGGTCGGATCGGTCGCATCGCCTTTCGTATTGGTGGCCGTCGACCAGACGAAGGACGACGCGAAGCCGGGCGTGTGCTCGAAGGTCTTGGACCATGGCGGCTGACCGTCATGCACGACGATCGATTTTCCATTGGTGTCTTTCCCGGTGACGACGCGTCGGACGGTCATGGGCAGCCTCCAGCTATCCGATCCATTTGAGAATCCCGATCGACAGAAATGGAAGGTAGGTGATGAGCATGAGCACGGCGATGCTGAGCCAGATGAACGGCAGCACACCGCGGTAGATTGTCGTCACCGGCTGTCCGAACACCGCCTGGGCAACGAAAATGTTGACGCCGAACGGCGGCGTGAAACAGCCGATGCTCAGATTGGCGGTCATGACGATTCCAAAATGAACCGGATCGATGCCCGCCTCCTTGATGATCGGCATAAGGATCGGCGTGAGCAGCAGGATCGCGGGCGGCGGATCGAGAAACGTACCGATCAGCAACAGAAAGACGTTGATCATCAGCAATAGCAGCCAGGGATGCAGGTCCCACTGCTTGAACAGGGCCGTGATCGCAGGCCCCGCGCCGCTGGTGGTCAGAAGCCAGGAATAGACGCCGGCCGCGGCCAGCACGATCATCACCTGCGCCGTGATGTAGATGGCGCGGCTCGAGATCGCGCCGATGTCCCGCCAAGGGACTTCGCGATACACGAAGAACGACACCAGCATTGCGTAGACGCAGGAAATGCCGCCAGCTTCGGTTGCGGTAATTGCGCCGCTGTAAATGCCGCCGAGGATAATGACGGGCAGGCCGAGTGCGAAGGCGGCGCGCCCGGTCTCGCGCATGAGACGGGACAGGCGGAACGGCTCGGGCTGGTCGATGGCGCTGCGGTGCCCCTTGATCAGCACATAGGCAGCAAAGGCCAGCGCGAACAGGAGGCCCGGCACGATCCCGGCGGAGAAAAGTTGCACCACGGACTGCTCGGCTACCGCGGCGAACAGGATCATCGCGATCGCAGGCGGGATCATGTTGTCGATGAGGCCGGAAGCGGTCAGCAACCCGGTTGCGAAGCGGGTGTCGTATCCAGCGTCGATCATCGGCTTGAAGGTGATGCGCCCGACCGAAGCGACGGTCGCTGCGGACGAGCCGGAAATGGCGCCGAACACCACGCAGGTGGCGATAGTGGTGATCGGTAGGCTCGCCTTGATGCCGCCGAACAGCGACCGCGACCAGCTCACCAGCCGGCCGGATATGCCGCCGGTGCCCATGATCTCGCCCGCCAGAATGAAGAACGGCACAGCGAGCAGGACCGAGTTATCCAGCGCCCCGAACATGATCTGGGGCAGGGCGGTCGCCGGGATCGAATAGAAGAAAACGATCACGATCGCGCAGGTCGTGAGCAGCGTCACGTAGATCGGGAAACCGAGCAGCAGCAGCGCTACCGGCAGAAGTGTCATGACCCATGTCATGCGGAGGGTTCCGGCGAGGCAGGGTTCGCCTCCGCACCTGTCTCATCACGTCCCAGCGCGAAGCGTGCGATGACCGCCGCGGCGATCATGACAAAGCCGAACATGAGCGCGGCCTGCGGGACGACCATTGGTATCTCGAGGGCGATGGATTTCTGATCGTTCCTGGCAAGCACCCTTGCGATCTGAACAGATTGCCACGCCATGAAGAGACACATCGCGACGGTGACCACGAGGATCGACAGGTTCACGAGTTTCTTCAGGGTCCTCGGCATGCGTGCGGAAAAGAAATCCATCGTAAGCGCTGTGCCATCGAAGGCGATCGCTATGGCGGCGAGAAAGATTGCCCAGATCGTGAGATAAATCATCGCTTCCTCCGCCCAGTAGATCGCGGCGAGGAACACGTAACGTCCAATGACATTGGCAAGATTGATCGAGACGCCGACCAGAAGCAGAGCTGCCGCGGCTGCAAGCGGCACCTTGCGGAAGATCAGGTCGGCGATTCGCGCGGTCGGAGAGGGAGGCGGCATCCGGCGCTTTGCACTCGTTCCGGCTGGCATTTCGCGTGGGCGGTGTGTGACGCACCGCCCACCGCCAGATTTGCTTGGTGTTTACTGCTTGTCTGCGACCGACTGTACGCGCCGATAAAAAGCGTTCAATGCCGGGTTGGTCTTGGTCACTTCCGGACCGACACCCTTGAGCAGTTCGGACAGACGCGCCTGATCGGCGACTGGAAGCGTCACAAGCTCGCCGCCCGCGCCGATCCATTTCTTGCGCATGTCGTCGACGACTTCGAACGAGCGCGCCTGCACACGCGACTGCAGCTTGCGGCCTTCATCGACGACGAGCTTCTGCAGGTCGGGCGGCAGCTTGTCGAGCCAGGCCTTGCTGACGACCGCGATCGGCACCAGCATGGTATCGTCGGTCTGCGTGAGCACCTTGCCGAGGTCGATATATTTGAAGTTCACGAACAGCGCGATGGCGCTCTGGGTGCCATCGATCGCGCCGCGCTGAAGGGCGGGCACCACTTCATTGGTCGGCAGCGGCACCGCGGTCGCGCCCAGAACGCGCATCCGTTCGCGCTCGGCAGGAGTCGCGTTGATGCGGAATTTCTTGCCCTTGAAGTCGTCGAGCTTGCGGATCGGATCCTTGCCGAAATAGTCCGCTGCCGAATAGACGAAGGCCGTGATCCCGACCATGCCCTTGCTCTCGCCCAGGTCGAGAATCTCCTTGTTGAGCGCGGGATCCGCGATCGCGGCCGCGGCATTCTTCATGTCCTTGAACAGGCCGGGAATGCTGAACACGCCGTAGCGCGGATCGAGACCGACGAAGAAGTCGGCCGGCAGGAGAACGGCCTCAATCGTGCCGAGTTGCACGCCCTCGATCTGGCGCGGCACGGGACCGAGCTGGCTCGCCGGGAAAATCTGGACTTCGATGCGGCCGTTGCTGCCCTTCTCGACCGCTTCCTTGTACCAGTTCGCCCATTGCTGGTTCTGGTCGTTGATGGTGACGAAGCCGATCTTCATCGTGAAGTCGGCGGCGTGCGACAGGCCCGCACTGAATGCGATCAACCCGGCGGCGGCAAGGATGGCGGGTAGTCTCGAAAGCGTTGTTTTCATGGTCTCCTCCCTTGCGACTGGTCCCGTGGGATTGGCGCTTATGCGCTCGTTTCGTCGTCGTCCGAAAAACCTTCCCACAGATTTCAACGCTTGGCAACATTTTCGAAAATCTGCTAGTTATCGAATGTCGACTGGTGCGCCGGGGTGATCAGGGAGGTTGCAAGTCAATGCAGAAGACGATGCGGGCGGCGCGTATGCACGCGGTGGGGCAGCCGATGACCATCGACACGATTCCGGTGCCGAAGCCGGGCTCGACCGATGTGCTGGTGCAGGTCAAGGCTTGCGGCATGGTGCCCAATCTCGGAAACGTGCTGGCCAACTGGACCAAGTGGTTTCCGCATCTTCCGCTCCCAAAACTGCCGGCGATTTTCGGGCTGGATCCAGCCGGCGTTGTGGTCGAAGTCGGCGACCAGGTCGTCGACGTGCGCGTGGGCGAGCGGGTTTATGTCAACCCGTTGCGGTCCTGCGGCGCCTGCCAGATGTGCCGGGGCGGCGAACGCAATCGTTGCCGCTATTTCGTGTTCAACGGCTATTTCGGCTTCGGACCGGATGCGCAGAAGATTTACGACATCTATCCGTATGGCGGGTTCTGCGAATACATGACAGCGCCGCAATATGCGCTGGTGAAGCTCCCCGATAACGTGACCTTTGAGCAGGCGGCCCGCTTCGGATATACGGGCACGTCTTATGGCGCGATGAAGAAGGCACAGGCCGTGGCCGGCCAGTCCATGCTGGTGGACGGCATCAGCGGCACGCTCGGTCTCGGCGCTGCGTTGCTCGGACTTGCGATGGGGATCACGCGCATTTTCGGCACCGGCCGCAACAGACAATTGCTCGAACGGGTGAAGGCGCTGGCGCCGAACCGCATCGAGGTGCATGGGCTCGATGAGGGCTCGACCGCCGAATGGGTGAAGTCCCGTACCGGCGGTGACGGCGTCGATTTCATGATCAGCGCGCTCGGGCCGGGCGCGCCTGCGCGTACGATGGTCGATGCGCTGCAATCGGTGCGGCGCGGCGGCCGCGCCGTCAATGTCGGCGCGGTGGCGGAGACCTTGCCGCTCGATATCCACTGGCTCATGGACGAGCAGATCCAGGTCATCGGGTCGAACTGGTTCACGGCGGCGCAGGGGCAGGAAATGGCGGAGCTTGCGCGCGCCGGACTTCTGGACATGTCCGTGTTCGAACATCGGCGTTTTCCGCTCGACGAGGTCAACCACGCCATTTCGGGCTTGTCCGACCGCAATGGCGGATTTAGCAACTATGTCATCGTCCCGTGACCGAATAGGAGAACGCTCTTGACCGCCTCAAGGTCACGACCACGCAAGGTGACGGCGCTGGCCGAAGGGCTGGACGCGCGGGGCTTCGTATCGATCACGAGCGCGCCGCGGACCGATGCCGAGGCTACGTCCTCCTTCGACGTGCTGCGGCAGATCCGTGAGGACATCGTCTCGGGCGTGTTCCAGCCCAACGACCGGCTCAAATTCGAGGACCTGCGCGATCGCTATCAGGCGAGCATCGGGACGCTGCGGGAATCGCTCCTGCATCTTCTGTCGGAGGGCTTTGTCCGTTCGGAGTCGAACCGCGGCTTCACGGTTGCGCCGGTCTCGGTCGCCGACCTGATGGATATCACCGACTTGCGAGTCCAGTTCGAATTGCAGGCGCTTGAGGATGCGATTCGGCACGGCGACGATCAATGGGAAGCCGAGATCGTCACCGCGCTGCATCTCCTGATGAAGCTCATCTCCGGCGATACGCCGCCGACGCGGTCGCCGGATTGGCCCGGACGGCATCGGCGCTTCCATTATGCATTGGTGGCTGCGTCCCGTTCGCCCTGGCTCCTGCATTTCCGCGGTACGCTGTTCGACCAGGCGGAGCGGTATCGCAGTCTCGGACGCATGTACCGCAAATCGCCGCGCGACGTGGGCGCCGAGCACCAGGCGCTGGCGGATGCCGTCCTGGCGCGGAACGTGACGCTGGCCTGCGATCTCGGCGAGAAGCACATCAGAAGCACGGTGGACAATGTCGTGCGCAACGTACCGGGATTGAAACAGAGCCGGAAGAACCTGTGACTGCAGGTCAGGCGGATGGCGCCTGACCTGCAGGCAGGCTCAATCTTTCAGAGCTTCTGGAAGCCGGACGACTCGACGATCTCTTTCCACATCTCCGCTTCGCGCGCGACGCGATCCCGAAATTCCTGCGAGCTGCTGGGCGAGATTTCGCCGCCGATCGCTTCGAGTTTTTGTCTGACCTCCGGAAGGTCGAGCGCTTTGCGCATTTCGGCATTCAGGCGGCCGATTACGTCCTTGGGTATGCCGGCTGGACCGGCAAGCCCGAACCAGGTGCGCACATCGAAGCCTTTGAGCGCAATGGCTTCCTCGACCGTCGGAACATTTGGCAGCTTGCTGAAGCGCGTATTTCCGGTCACAGCCAGCGGCCTCACCTTGCCGCCCTCGATCTGACTGAGGATCTGTGTCGGTGTCACCAGGAGGAAGTCGATCTGGCCGCCGAGCAGGGCGGTGGTGGCCGCAACCTCTCCCTGGAACGGAATGCTGATGAGCTTCGCCCCTGTCCGGTTGGCGATCAGTTCGATTGTGAACTGATGCATGGAGCCGGCGCCGGTATTGCCGAAGGTCAGTCCATCCGGCTTTGTCTTTGCTTCCGCGATCAGGTCGGCCAGCGTCCGAACCTTTGAATCGTCACGCACCACGATCACGAAGGGGACCGTGGTCGCTGTCGAGACGAAGTCGAAGCTCTTCAGCACGTCGAAGGGGAGCGACTTGTAAGTCGCCCCATACAGCGGATGACCGCCCGGAATAATGACCAGGGTGTACCCGTCGGGATCGGACTTTGCCGCTGCCGCGGCCCCGATTGTGCCGGCCGCGCCCGGCCGATGCTCGACGATCACCGGCTGACCGAGGCTCTTGCCCATTTCCTGGCCGACGATCCTTGCGATCGAATCGACGCCGCCTCCGGGTGCAAAAGGTACGATCACCTTGATCGGGCGCGTGGGATAGTTCTGGGCTTGAGCGGAGCCCGCGTCTGGAACAAGAACAGCGAGCAGAGCCGCAAACAGCGGCGCGACGATTGACTTCATCTCGTAACCTCCCGTGGGGCGCTTCTTGCGGTACGTTCTTGTTGTCGGTCATTCCCGCGATTGCGATGCGCGGGTTTCGAGCAGTGTTGTTGCGGGCAACGATGTTCCTTCAGTCAGCCTGCAGGAGACGGGGCAGCCAGACTGCAATCACGGCCGGCTTGTCGGCGCGGGTTTGCTCCAGTCCGCGCTGCAGCGCTGGTGCAACTTCTGCAGGATCGCGCACCGTCTCGCCGTAGGCGCCTGCTGCCTCTGCCTCCTTGGCGATATCGACCGGCGGATCGAAATAGCCGCCGTGAAAGCCCGCCTTCGCCGCATATCCGTTCGGATAGGTACCGGCGACACCGGCGGTCCCCGTCGCGTAGCTGCGATTCTGGAGGACCACCGTGAGAAACGGTGCGCGGTAATGCGCGGCAGACCACAGGGCTGCGGTGGCATTACTGAATCCGTAGAAGCCGTCACCGGTGACAACGATGACATCGCGGTCCGGTGCCGCAAGCTTGGCGCCGAGGCCCGCGCCGGGTCCCCAACCGCCGCCGCTCGCCGGGTTGTGAAAGTAGGAGCCCGGGCGCGACAAGCGCAGGTAGGGAAACATGCGATTATGCGTGGTGTCGTCGATAACGATGGAGTTGTCGCCCGCCGCGCGTCCGATCTGGTAGACGACCCATCGCTGGTCGGTGGGATTTTTTGTGCCTAATGCGGCGGCCTCGCGTTCGGCGGCTGAGTAAAACTCGGCGGAGACGCGCGCCCATTTTTCGTTGCGCTCTGCGAACTTCGCGCGATCTACCGGCATCTTCTCCCGAACAGCAGCAAGCAGGGCCTGAATCCCTAACCGCGCATCCGATTGCAAGCGAAGCGTCGCCATCTGCTCGTAAGTCGGGATGCGCAGCTTGACCGGATCGGAATCGATCACCGCGACGAACGCGTCCGGCTTCGGCTGCTTCGGGCCGGGGGACCAGGGAACCGTGGCTTCAATGGCGACCACCACATCCGCATCGTTGAGATGCCGCGCATCCTGATAGAGTGGATGGTTCATCGGAAAAGCGAGATAGGCGCGCGACGGCGCTTCGATAACCGCAATGCCAAGGAGTTCGCAGAGTTCGACGAGGGGCGGGATCGCTGCCGCGTCGCGTCCGCAGCCCGACACGATCACCGGATTTCTTGCACTGATCAGCCGGTCCGCAACGACGCGGATACCCTCGGGGTCCGGACCGCCCGGATGAATGACGCCCAGCTGGTCCATGGTCGGGAAGGCCGGCGCATTCGGCAGCAGGACAAGTTCACGTGGCAGGCTGAGATAAACCGGTCCGCGAGGCTCGCTGCTGGCGACCTGCAACGCGCGGCTGACGACCAGACCCGGATTGTCCTGATATTCGAGCCGGTGCTCCCATTTCATGTATTGCCGTACGATCGCATTCTGGTCGTAGGTCTGCTGCATCCAGAAGTGCGCCTGGTCGCGGCCGCCGCGCATCGCCGTCGGAAGCGCGACCGGTGGCGCACCGGCTGTGATCAGGACTGGAAGTCCGCTGCGTGAGGCGGTGTGGATCGCGCACCCGTAATGCTGCGTGCCGACATCGACATGTGCAGCCGACACTACGGGCTTGCCGCTCACGGCCGCGTATCCGAGCGCGGCATTGAGGCAAACATATTCATGCGTAACCATGACAAGACGCGGAACCGGAATACCTAGCGTTTCGCCTTTTGCGATGGCCTCCTGGTAGAAACCGATTTCAGTTCCGGACGTGAAGAAGACATGGTCCACGCCGGCCTTCGCCATGGACGAGACGATGACATCGCCCCAGTCGTCGGCGGGTGCTCCGGCCCAGCCAAGGTCTGGCGCATTCTCGCCGCTTGTTTGTTGCGCCATGGCTTGCCTCGCTATCGACCTCAACGAAACCAGATGTTGTGACGGCGGTTAGGCCTGCGCGCCCTGATTGGACAGCAGCCCGATAAAGGCATCGGATGTCATGATGCCGGTCGAGAGCACGCGCAGCGTCAGGAGCGCAGCCTCGTGATGCGAAGGATCCGACGAGCAACAGCAGTCTTCCAGCAGAATCGTGCGGAACCCGTATTGGACAGCGTCACGAACCGTGTGATCGACTGCGACATTAGTGGCGACGCCGGTGACAGCGATGGTCTCGATCCCGTGTCCGATGAGCATGTTGAGCAGGTCCGTGCCATGGAATGAACTGATGCGGCTGTGCTCCACGACCGC
>CAZIKZ010000162.1:0-9618 GCA_964539845.1 uncultured Hyphomicrobiales bacterium | reverse complement strand
TCGTCGGCTCGCGCGGCAATTCCTGCACCGGCATCGCCATCGCCCGCGATCTCGTATTGACCGCCGCGCATTGCGTGCCGGCGGGCGCCGATTACAAGCTGGTCGAGTTCGATGCGCAGCGGCAGCCCCGGCTGCGCGATATCCAGAGCGTCGCGCGCCACCCGCAATTCAGTCAGAAGACCTTCGACGCACATCGCGCCACCGCCGACATTGCCCTGATCAAGGTCGCCGCCGCCGGTCCGCCCGCTCCGGTCCATGGCGAGCGGCTGAAGATCGCGCCCGGCGATCGCCTCACGGTGCACGGCTACGGCCTCACCCGCGCGGGCGACGGCAAGAGCGGCGGCACGCTTCGCAGCGCGACACTGACCGTGACCGGGCAACCCGGCAACCTGCAGATCCGCCTGATGGATGGATCGACGCGCAACGAGCGGCCGGGGCTCGGCGCCTGCACCGGCGATTCCGGTGCGCCGGTGTTTCGCGAGATCGGCGGCCGCCCGATGGTGGTCGGCGTCGTCAGCTGGTCAACCGCCGCCGGCAACGATGCCGGATGCGGCGGGCTCACCGGCGTTACGCCCCTGTCGCTGTATTATCCCTGGATCGTCGAGACCGCGCGCAAGCTCGGCAGTCCGCTGGGGCAATAGCGTCGGGTTCATCCCCCGTCATGGCCGGGCTTGTCCCGGCCATCCACGTTTTGCTTGCCGAAATGTGACGAAGACGTGGATGCCCGCGACAAGCGCGGGCATGACGAAGACTTTTGAGTTTCCCGCTTTGACGCTTCACCATTGACAAAGCACCATGCTTTGCGAACCTGCGCGCCCGTTCGTGACGAGAGGTGCTGGCATGTTTCCGGTTCCAACAAGCTATTTCCTCACCCGCGGCGTCGGCGTGCATCGCGACCGCCTCACCGCCTTCGAACTGGCGCTGCGTGAAGCCGATATCGAACAGCAAAATCTCGTCACCGTGTCCTCGATCCTGCCGCCGGAATGCGTGGAGCTTAAGCGTGATGCCGGTGTCGCCACCTTGCGCCCGGGTGAGATCACCTTTTGCGTCATGGCCCGCACCGAGACCGACGAGCCCGGCCGGCGCATTCATTCCAGCATCGGCCTGGCGCGCCCGAGCGACACCAAGATGTACGGCTATATCTCCGAGCATCACGGTTACGGCATGACCGGTGAGCAGAGCGGCGATTATGCCGAGGATCTCGCGGCCTCCATGCTCGCCTCCACGCTCGGCATCGAGTTCGATCCGAACGCGGCCTGGGACGAACGCAAGAAAGTCTACCAGACCTCAAATCTCATTTTCGGCTCCACCTCGATCACCGCCGCGGCCATCGGCGACGAGGCCGGCCGCTGGACCTGCGCGATCGCGTCCGCGGTATTCCGCTTCACGGAGCGCTAATTTAATGGCGAGTGTGCCGACCTTTGCCGTGCCGCCGACGTTTCTCGGCATCCTGAATCCGCAGGACGAAGCGGCGTTCCATATCGCCGGCATTCCGTTCGACATCGGCACCACGAACAGGAGCGGCGCTCGCTTCGGCCCGCCCGCAATCCGCGCCGCGAGCCGCATGCTGGTCGATGGCGACCACCCGCATTGGTGGATCGATCCGGCCACCCTGCCCGTCGCCGATATCGGCGATTTCGACATCGCGCTGGGCGACATCGCAAACAGCCTCGCCCTGATCCAGGCGCAGGCCGCGGCCTTTTCGCATCTCATCGCGCTGGGCGGCGACCATTCGATTTCGCTGCCGCTGCTGCGCGCGCGCGCAATCGCAAACGGCGGGCCGCTTGCACTTGTGCATTTCGACGCGCATGTCGACACCTGGCCGGATAATTTCGGGCAGACGTATGCGCATGGTTCGGTGTTCTTCCACGCGATCGAGGAAGACCTGATCGATCCGAAGCGCACCATACAGATCGGCATCCGCTCGCCGGTGCAGAAAGACGTGTATGACTGGACGCGCGGCAAAGGCGTGACCATCGTCAGCGCACAGGATGTGCACGAAGCCGGGCCGCAGGCGGTGGCGCAACGCGTCACCGAAATCGTCGGCACTGCTCCCGCCTATCTCTCATTCGATATCGACTGTCTCGATCCGGCCTTCGCGCCGGGCACCGGCACGCCGGAAATCGGCGGGCTCGCAAGCTGGCAGATGCAGGCGATCCTGCGCCGGCTCGATACGCTGACATTCACCGGCATGGATGTGGTCGAGGTCGCCCCCGCTTACGACACAGCCGAGATCACCGCGCTCGCGGCGGCGACCGTGGTGTGGGAATATCTCGCGCTGGTCGGCAAGCGGACGGCGTGACCCGGTACGGCAAGGTTATTCATCGAACCCGGCATTGATCCGGTCCGACCAGTCGATGCGCGAGGACGCGCCGGTCGTATGAGCAGAATAAGTGCCCTCAGCCGCCGGGTGCTCAACCGAACGGACGATCGCATAGGCTCCGCCGGTGAACATCACCGCAGCCAGTGCAAAGGCAACAAGAACGCGCATTTTCAATCTCCGAATTTTTTCTTGTTGCAGCGCATATAAGAGCGCCGACGCGCGTTCGCCCGTTCACGAGCCCGTGACGGCGTTCATTCCAGCAATGCAGTGGCTGCATGAATCGCAGGCTCGCCGCCGCGGCGTCGATGCCGTTACTTAGCCTGTCCCGGCGGCGGAGGCACCTGGACGCCGTAGGAGTCCGATTGCTCCTGCCAGTCGAGCCGCGCCGAACCGGTGGTGTAGGCATCGGCCGTGGATTCCTGGGCCGAGTTCAGAATCAGATAGCCACCGCCCGCGAGGACCGCGGCGGCAAGCACCGAAAGCACATAAACGCGCATGGCAACCTCCATTCGGTTGCTCACGATATGGAGATGTTGCGGGTGGCCCGCCTTCACGTCGTTGTGACGGATTGCGAGGGCTTGCTGCTAATTCCGGGGTCATTGCCGGGCCGCCAGCGGCGTGACCCGGCAATCCATCAAGCGAAAGGGATGGATGGCCGGGTCAAGCCCGGCCATGACGAAGCGAAACTACGCGCCCGAGAACTTCAACAGCTTGATCGCGTCGAAGTCCTGCACGCCGCCGCCGACGCGCTTGGTGGTGTAGAACAAGACATAGGGCTTGGCGGAATATGGATCGCGCAGCACGCGCACGCCCTGGCGATCGACCACGAGATAGCCGCGGTTGAAATCGCCGAACGCGATCGCATAGCTGTCGGCCGCGATGTCCGGCATCTGCTCGGCCTCCACCACCGGGAAGGTGAGAAGCCCCGCGCGCCCGCCGACCTGTGCCGGCGGCTGCCAGAGATAATTGTCGTCGGCATCCTTCAGCTTGCGGATCGCGCTCTGGGTCTTGCGGTTCATCACGAAATGCGCGTTCTGGCGATAGCCGGCCTTCAGCGCATAGACGAGATCGATCAGCGGATCGGCCGGGCCATCCGCGGGGAAGCCGGCGTCGAGCCCGGTCTCGATGAAGCCGATCTTGGTCCACGCCCAGGAGCCTTCCGCAACCTTGTCGTATTGCATGAAGCCCTTCGGCTTGTTGGTGCCGTCGCCATTGACGAAGGCCGCACCCTCCTGCACCGCGAATACCTGCTCGACTTCGCTTGCGATCCACGCGTCGATATCGACGGCGGTATCCTCAAGCAGCACCGGCGTCGCAGCCGGCATCGCGTAAAGCTCGGCCGCGGGGAATGCGAGTTCGTCGAGAACGGCCGAATTGGTCTGCGGACGCGATGCGGTTTCCGCCACCCAGCCGGTCGCGGGCCCCGTGGTCATGAACGGCTTCTTGTAGACATTGCCGGAGATTTCGCGCACCGCCGCGATCGAACGGATCGGGGAGATTGCGGCGAGCCGCTTGCCGATCTCGCGCTCGACCTCTTGCGGAACGAGATAGCCGCCATCGGCGGGCGTACCGGCCGACATGGCCTTCACTTCCAGCGCACGCAGACCCGTGCTTTCGCCCGCGCGGATATAGGCATCGAACGCGGCCTTGTGTTCGCGCGCGGATGCGCGGTTCATGCCGGTCTCGAGCCCGAGCCGCGGGCGCGCGGATTTCAGCGCCAGTTCGTCGAGCCGGCGTGCCTGCGCATCGAGCGCGGCATCGATCCGCGCCACCTTCTCCTCGTGCAGCACGTCGGCGGAACGCCGTTCGATCGAGGCGATGCGCTCGTCATTCGCCGACCTGAAGGCCTCGAAGGTGCGCATCATTTCGGCATGCGTGACATGCGCATCCCGCATCTGGCTGTCCGGCGAAAAACCGGCCTTGGTTTCGAGCATCTCGGTAGCGAGGTCCATTGAGGTCTCCTTGTGAATGGGACAAGAAAAAAGCGCACCAGGCTGAGCCTCGCGCGCTGAACGATGTGTCTGAACGGACAAGTCCCCGGGCGGAGCGGGGCGATCCGGCTCCGGTTCAGGGATTGCACACCTTAATGTGATGACCGGCCGGGACGTAAGAATCGGGCTACGAAGTGTTGGTAAGCATGTCGCCTCGCGGCACAGCCCTGCTCGCTCTCGATCAAGGACATCCCATGCGTAAGATTGTAACGATCGCCGCAACCGCCGCAGCCTTTGGCGCGGTCGTGATGGCGGCGCCGACTGCGGCGCAGGCCCAGTATTACGGTGGCTATATCAACCAGCCGCGGAGCTACGCCCCGCCGGCCTATGCCCCGCCGCCAGCCTACGCGCCGCCGGTTTACTCCCGGCCCCAGGTGCATGTGACGCCGCCGAGCTACGGCAGTGGCGCCTATTACGATTACCGGAAATTCGGCGATCCGACGACGCGGGATTCGCTCGCCACTTGCGCTTATTGCTGACGCGCGGACCGAGCCTGAAGCAGCCAAAGCGAGACCTGTCATGCGCAAGACCACAACGCTGATCGCAGTCTCGATCTTTGCCGGTATCGCCGCCATCGCGGTACCGGCACCCGCCGAGGCGCGATTTGGCGCGGGCGCAATCCTTGACGCGGTTGCTGACATGCCGGTGGCGCAGCCTGCGCAATATCAGCGCGGCCACCGCACTTATCGGCGCAACACCGCGCCACGGACGTACACGCCGCCCCAATCCAGCACCGCGCCGTCCTATCGTTATCCCGGCTCGCGCGGAGCGCTGGATTCCTGCGCGTTCTGCTGAACGCGGCACAAGCGTCGTTTGCCATCACACCGCGCGCTGATACAGCACGCGCCGCCGCGCTGCCGGATCCGGCAGCACCGGCTTGCGCGTCCGCGCGGGAGGAGCGAACGGGGGCTTCGCCTCCTTCACCGCACGGACGCGCGCCCCGGGGAGCAGCGGAAAGGTCACGATCGAGATTTCCCAAAGATCGATCTGATCGAGCTTGCGGATGCGCGACTTCGGCTCGACATGCGCTTTCACTGTCTTGAAGCCGATGGACAGACCATCGGCTGCGCCTTCGCGCAACAGCGCCAGCAATTCGCGCGCGCGCACCACGTCCGGAATGAGTCGCCCGCGCACGCGCAAGCCCCGCCAGTCTTCAGCGATGTCCTGCCAGATCCCGATCGGTTCCGACGGATCGTGCTGGAACAGCATCGGGATGCGGCGCACGCCGCGCAGCCGCAGCGTCTGCGTGAATGCACCCGGCATCACCATGTCTCGCGCCTGGTCGATCTCGCCAAACAGGCTCGCATAACCCTCGACGCTGCCGTCGGGGAAAATGGCCGCGCGCGGTTGCAACGGGGTGTCGATGGATGGGTTGGGTGCGAGCATGCTTGGACTCCGACGGAGCGACAAAACAAGACCGTCACCCCCGGGCTTGACCCGGGGGTCCATCAGCAAAAGAGTCTTTGCGAAGCGGATGGATTGCCGGGGCATAGGCGAGCGAAGCAACGCCGTTCTTCAAACGGCTATGCCCGGCAATGACATGCGGAAAGGACTAGCCTTTCGGCCTTCTCCGCCCCCTCGCCTTCCGCGCCGCCTTCACATCGCGCGAGCCGTTGTCTTTCGACACGCGGTCAAGATGCGACAGGAATTCGCGGAATACGGTGAGGTGATCGCGCTTGCGCTTTGGTGCGGGACGCAAGCTGCGCATCACGGAATGCAAGGTGTCCATCAACGGCCTCCGAATTTTCGATTGAAGCGCGCAAGCTCGCGCACGAAATCGTCAAAGCGCCGCATCGCGGCGGCGTATTCGCGCAACACCAGGATCAGCAGCGCACTCGCAGACGCCGCCCACAGGAACAGCGCCAGATGCGCGAGATCACCGCGCTCCGCGAAGATGTGCGTCAGGTCGGGCATGGGATGCCTTCTTCACCTCTCCCCGCTAAAGCGGAGAGAGGGAATCCCCGCCCTCGACCGGCCCATAGCCGGTCGCGATCCGTTTCTCGTTCAGCGTGAGGAACGGCGCGGCCGTCACCCGCGCCCACAACGCCGCGCGATCGGCCGCGAGCGCCTCGACCCGGTCGGTATCGACCGCAAGCCGCACGCTCCCGCCGAATGCGGCACCGAGCCATTGCGACAAGGACGTCCCGATGCGCGAGGCGATCGGCAGCACCGTGCCGCGGACGAAGGCGCGATTCGCCTCCTGATAATTGGCGTAGGTGTTGTCGCCGGGAATGCCGAGCAGCATCGGCGGCACACCGAAGCACAGCGCGATCTCGCGCGCGGCATTATGCTTCGCCTCAAGGAAATCCATGTCCTTGGGCGACAGTGACATCGCCTTCCAGTCAAGCCCGCCTTCCAGAAGCAACGGACGGCCGGCATTCTTCGCGCCCTGATATTCGTCGGCGAGTTCGCGCTTCAGCCGCTCGTATTGACCATCCGACAGCACCGACTGATCCGGCCCCGAAAACACCAGCGCGCCGGACGGACGCGCGGCATTGTCCAGCAGCGCCTTGTTCCAGGCGGCGGCCGCGTTATGCGTGTCGACCGCGACGCCGGCCGCTTCCAGCGGCGCGAAGCCATAGTGGTCGTCGAGCGGATGAAAATGCGTCAGGTGCAGAATCGGAGGCAGACCCGGCGGCACCTCCTGCCCCTGTTCGAACCGCACGCTGCGTCCGGCGACATGATACTCGTAGGCTTCCGGCCAGCCATCCGTGCCGGGCACCACGCGCATGCGATCCGGCCGGAGCGCATAAAGTTCGCGCGGCCGGCCGTCGAGCGACACGGTTTCAATATAGGAATTGCCGGCAAGCTGCAGATGCGCGACCACACTTTCAAGGAACGCAGCGCCGTCCTGACGCGGGTTCGGCCGCGCGACGAGATCGAGCAGCGGATGGCTGTCATGTTCGGCGTCGCCGTCATAGGCGAGCCACGCGACCGATGCGACCGTCTCCGCCACCATCCGCACGGCGCGATGCACGATGGCGTTTTTCATGTAGCCTTCGCGCGCGAGCGCCGACATATCGCGGGCGGTCCATCGCGCACGGCCCTGCGACTGGAATGCGATAAGTTGCGCGGTGTGCGAGGATTTTTTCTCCGGCGCACGGAACCATCTGGTGAGATCGAGCATGGCATTCCCTGTCGTGCGAACGATGCACGGACGCGTGTCCGCGCAAAACAAAAAGGCCCGCGTGAGCGGGCCTCTTGCTTCTGACGTCAATAAATTCCGATGCGCGCTTAGAACACGCCCAGCAGCGCAAGAACGATGACCAGACTGAGCGGAACGCCCAGCAACCACAGAATGATCGGCATTGTCGCCCTCCTTTGGTGTTTCCTTCGTTGCGGAAACAACGCGGAAGGGCGGTGGTGGTTCCTGGATTTTCTGAGTTACAGCGCCCGCACCCGCGGTCCGCCACCTGCCCCAAATGTCAGATGCGTCACCGCCCAGACCATCGCGTCGAGACGGTCCGGCGAGCGCCCGCTCGACAGACCGTCGAGTCCGAAGTCTGTCATCTCATCTTCCAGTGCGGGAAACACGCCGGCGTGCTTCACCCGCCCCTGCTCGTACAACGCCGCGACCGGCTCCGCGCGCAGCCACTTGCCACGCGTCGCGCGCACCGCGATCACCGGCACCGTGGCATCCACCTCGCGGATCACGCTCTTCACCATGTCGCCGCCCTGGTTGACCTCGACCACCAGCGCATCCGCCTGCAATCTGCGCCACAGCGCGACCGCCTTTGCGGCCCAGCCCGCGGGTGACAACCCTGCCACCGTGTCATCGGCGATCACGTAAGTAACGCCGTTCTCCGCGCGGCCCGCGCCGACAAGACCGCACGCATCCGCACCCTTGCCCGTACTCGCCGGGGGATCGACAGCGACAACGATGCGCCGCAGGTCCGGCGCAGCCGCCACGCGGCACACCTCGATCATGCCGCGCGACCACAGCGCATCCGGCCGGTCATCGACGATCTCGCCATCCAGTTCCTGGCGGCCAAGCCGCGTGCCGTCATAGCGCTTCACCACATTGTCGATGAAGGCGGGCGACAGGTGATACGCATTCGCGCGTGTCGGCGCATGCGTCACCGCGCTGGTCGGCTCCACGATCAGCCGCTTGAGCAAAGCTGTCGGCCGCGGCGTGGTGGTGATCACCTGCCGCGGCCGCGCGCCAAGGCGCAGTCCGAATTGCAGCATATCGAAAGTTGCTTCGGCATGACGCCACTTGGCGAGCTCATCCGCCCAGGCGGCGGAAAATTGCGGACCGCGCAGACTCTCCGGATCTTCCGCCGAGAAGCCTTGCGCGATCGCGCCGTTACTCCATTCAACGCGCCGCCGCGACGGCGACCAGACCGGGCGCGCATCGCGCGGATACACCGCGAGAAGGCCGGACACGCCCTCGATCATCACCTCGCGTGTCTCGTGCTCGGTTTCTCCGATGATCGCGATGCGCCGCTCGCCCTCGCCGTCAAACTTCGGCGTGTCGGCAATGCTCTTCACCCACTCGGCGCCGGCGCGCGTCTTGCCCGCGCCACGTCCGCCGATCAGAAGCCACGTGGTCCAGGGCTCGCCGTTATTGCCGAACGGCGGCGGGAGCTGGTGATCGTGGCACGTGAGCCCGAAGCGTGAAAGAAGCTGTGCAAGCTGTTTACTCGTCAGCTTCGCTAGAAATTCGTCCCGGATATGCTGCGGCCATTCCCGCCAGTCGTCGCGAAAGCTCCTGACGGAGCGCGTCGATGCTGGCAGGGATGGTGTCTTGATCGTCATCGTCGTCATCCGCGGCTTTCGATTTCGGTCTCCCCGATTTCGGTTCATGCAGCGCATCGAGCGCGGTCAGCGACTGCAGCGTCTTTGCGAGCAGCGCCAGCGTGCGTGCGTCGCGTTCCCGTTCGCCGATCGCCTGACCGCTTCCGGCGAGCCGCTGTTCGATCTCGCCAACCTGGCGTTCCGCCGCGCGCATCATCCGGTTGACCAGCGTCAGCCGCTCATCCGTCAGGATACGGCGGCGTGTCACCGTCCGGCGTTTGACGAGTGGCGGCAGCAGCCGCTCGCCCTTCTTCTGTTTCGGTCCGCCCGCGAGCCAGTGATAGAGCGCCCAGTGGCTCAGTTTGGTTTCCGCGAGGATGTCACGCGTGGTCGCGCCCTCGCTGTACATCTGCCGTGCGCGCGCTGCGTTGTTCGGGATGTCGGTCATTCGGTGGTGTGCCGGTGGTGTCTGTTCCGCCCTCATCCTGAGGAGCGGGCCATAAGCGCGTTTACGACGCGCTATGGCCCGCGTCTCGAAGGACGAGGGCGGCCACTGATGCGTGCGGT